>NZ_JBLIZW010000029.1:0-20437 GCF_048860245.1 Aquabacterium sp.
GTGGTCTTGCCTTGAATGATGTCCAGGACCAAGGCCGTCTTGCGCTTGGCTGTCCAGCGTTTGATGTCTTCTTCCATCACGGTGCTCATCTCAGTTTCCTTCAACGTTAACACCTGAGCAGGAATTCATTGGGTCAATACAATGTCAGCACCACCATGATTTACACCCACGTCTTGGCGCAGCACAGTGCATCCACGGTCAGCCCCCTCGACAGACTATTGATGCCCGCCTGAGATCAGTCGTCGCGCCAATTCAAGCGCAACCGGCTTTCAAAATGGCGCTCTTGTCCGGTAATGGGGTCGGAGAAGGCCAGGGTTTTGGCCAGCAGTTGCAGGGGGCGACTGAAATCCGGGGGCATATCGAGTGGCAGAGCCGGCCACAGTTCGGGGTAGATCTGGTCGTTCACGATGGGAATGCCCAGAGCATTCATGTGTGCGCGCAGTTGGTGCTTTTGTCCTGTGACGGGTTTGAGTCGGTAATGCCCCAGGCCATCGCGCAGGCTCAGTAACTCGATGGCGGTTTCGGCGTTGGGTTCACCGGGCACTTCGTGCATGGCCATGAAGCGGTCGCTTTCGGCCAGCCGGCTGCGGCGCACCAAGGGCAGCTCAAGGTCGGCGCGCACGGGGGCAATGGCCTCGTATACCTTGCGCACCACCTTGTCGCTGAACATGCGTTGGTAGGCATGGCGGGTGGTCGGCTGAATGGTGAACGCCACCAGCCCGGCGGTTTCGCGGTCAATGCGGTGCATGGGCACCAGCGTGTCAATGCCGGTTTGGCGCTTGAGGCGCACCAGCAAGGTCTCCTTCACATAACGGCCCTTGGGGGTGACGGGCAGAAAGTGCGGCTTGTCAGCCACCAGCAGGTAGTCGTCTTGAAAGACGATGCTTTCTTGAAACGGCACCGCGTGCTCAAACGGCAGGGCGCGCCAGTAAAACACTTTGGTGTGGGCACGGTAGGGCGCATCGGGCGGCAAGGCCACACCTTGTGCGTCCAACACGTCGCCTTGCAGCATGCGCTGCTGCCATTCTGCGTGCGCAATGGCGGGGATGCGCTCGCACAAGTAGTCGAGTACGGTGGCCCAAGTGCCGTGAGGTAAGGCGACGGTGCTGGGGCTGACCCCATCGCGAGCGGGCGGGGTGTAATCAGACTTGGCGCGCGACATGATCAAGGGTGCGGGCGTTGGTCTCGCACATGTGGCGGAATGAGGGGCTGATGCGTGGGTCGGCTGACGCGGCATGCCAGAAAGCCAGTGCGGCCCTGCATGCGGTTTGCCAGTGCGGGCGTTGATGCGGCAAGGGCCACTCCGGCTGGAAGGTGCGGGGGGGCACCTCGCCGCCCGGCAAGGGGGCATACATCATGGGTAGCATGTCGTAAGCCGGTGCCACTTGCAGGGTGGCTGCGGGCACAAAGCTCAGGTTGCCCAGGTGCATGTCGGTGTTGCCGATCAGGCGTCCAAACCACCAGAGCACGGTGATGCGTTCGGCATCGGTGGACGACAGCAGTTTGAGGTCCACCAGGCGAGCCGCGAGCTGGGGCCACGCCGTGCTGCGGTCACCCAGAAAAGCGCCTTGCAGGCTCTCCAGGCTGCTCAGGCGACTGCGCCCCCATTCGCCATGCCGGTCGAAGCGTTCTAGCTCCAAAAAGGTCCGGCCGGCGTGCTGCACGATGCGGCTGCGGGCACTGCCTGGTCCGGGCAACGTGGCCACTTGCATGAGGGCTAGGTGTTCGCATACCAGCAAGTCAGACCAGCGTGTGACGGCGGGCGAGTCGTCGGCCCCCGAAAATTTCACCAGCACATGCTGGGTGAGGGCGCCAGGCAGGGCTCGGCGTGCAGCGAACTTGGGAAACTCACCCGCTGCGCTGGAGCCCGCTACGCCGCTGGCCAAGGCATCTTGTGCCAATTGTGCGTAGGCGTGGCCTGTGGCGTCTTCAGTCAGTGGTGGCGTCGTGGTGTGATGTGCCTGTTGCCACAGGGCGCAGGCAGTTTCACCGAGGATCAGGTTCCCGCTGAGGTCGTGACCACGCTGGTTCAGCACGTGCAGGATGTCGTCGTCGTCCCAGTCGTTGGGCGCGGCCGGCACGCCCAGTTGCCGATGCTCGGCCAGTGCGAATTGGCGCCCCATATAGCCCTGTGGGCGCATGTCATAGAGTGGGTATGGCAGGCCGCCCCACCAACCGTCTCGCGCTTCGTCGGGCATGGGCCATGGGGTGTGGCCAGCGGGAAGGCTCAGGTGCAGACAACTGCCTTGGGGGTGGAGGGCTGACAGGGTGCCGATTTGATCGATGCGGCCTTCGCGGTTGACTTCGTACAGCGGTAGATCCTGCAGCGCGCCGCGCAGCGGGCGCCGCAGTGCGTAGCGGGTGCGGCGTGCTTTGCCTGCGCTGACGATGTGTGCGGCTTGTTCTTGCAGGAGCCGGTGTAGCGTCGGGACACTCACGCCCAGGTGTGCGGCCAGCTCGGGGCCACTCGCGCCGGGGTGCCGGCCCAGCACGCTGGTCAGTCGGTCTCGTGCCGCTTGCAAGAGGGGGCGCATGGCAAAAGCTACATGGGTTTTGAAATGATTATTGATTGGATTCTACGGGTGTGAGTCCTTTTAAATCAATATATTAGGGAGCTTGTGTTGGTTGTTGTGAGTGGTTTCTGTTGGGTGTGCGCTCAGCTTAGCAAGTCCAGCAAGGTGCGCGCGACCACCTTGGTGGCTTTGCGCAGGTCTTCCAGCACCAGGTGCTCGTCGGCGCGCTTGGCATTCGACTCGAACACGGTGCGGGGGCCGGCACCGTAAATCACAGCGGGGATGCCTTGGGCGCAGTACAGGCGCACATCGGTGTACAGCGGGGTGCCACTGGTGGGGATGGGCTCGCCAAAGATGGCTACGCCATGCTTTTGCAGTGCTTGCACCAAGGGGGCGTTGCCAGGCAGTGGCTTGAGGGAGTGGGCCAGCAGCAGGCGCTTGATCTCGACACGGATGCCGGGGAAGGTGGCGGCGGCCTCGGTGATGACGCGGCGGATGTCGGCTTCGACCTCGGTGGCGTTTTCTTCGGGGATCATGCGGCGGTCTAGCTTGAAGACCACCTTGCCCGGCACGACGTTGGTGTTGGTGCCGCCTTCAATGCGGCCCACATTCAGGTAGGGGTGCTTGATGCCCGGCACCTGCGAGGTGATGCCCTGGTACAGCGTGTTTTGGGCGTAAAGCGCTTGCAAGATGGTGACGGCGCCTTGCAGGGCGTCAATCCCGGTGTGCGGAATGGCGGCATGGGCCATTTGGCCGTGCACGGTCACTTCCATTTGCAGGCAACCGTTGTGGGCGGTGACCACTTCGTAGCTGAAGCCGGCTGCCATGAGCAGGTCGGGCTTGGTCAGGCCTTGGCGCAGCAGCCAGCCGGGGCCCAGTTCACCGCCAAATTCTTCGTCGTAGGTGAAGTGCAGCTCGACGGCGCCATGCAGGGCCGGCGCATTGGGTTCGGCCAGCAAGGATTCGAGCGCGCGCAGGGCAAAGCTGTAGGTGGCAAAGTCGCTTTTGCTGACGGCGGCGGCGCGGCCATAGAGCTTGCCGTCTTCGATCTCGCCGCCATAGGGGGCGTGGGTCCAGCCTTCGCCGGGAGGGACGACATCGCCGTGGGCGTTGAGCGCCACGGTGCGGCCGCCATCGCCCAGCTTTCGGCGAACGATCAGGTTGGTGAGGCTTTGCAGTCCGTAGTCACGTACCTCGGCTTCGGGTACAGCGTGGCGCTCGGCCGTCCAGCCAAACTCGCTCAGCAACTGGGCGGTACGCTCGGCGTGGGGGGCGTTGTTGCCGGGCGGGGTGTCGGTGGGCACTTGCACCAGGGCCTGCAGAAAGCGCACTTCTTCATCGAAGTGCTGGTCCACCCAGCGGTCCAGGGCGTCGTACATGTTGGGGGGGGTGCTCACAGGTTCTCCAGCAGGTGCATGAAGGCGTCGACGCACAGTTGCGCATCGTCATTGGTGATGGTTTCCAGCGGGTTGTGGCTGATGCCGTCGTTGCCGCCCCGCACAAACAGCATGGCTTGCGGCAGGATCTGGTGCAGCTTCATGGCGTCGTGGCCGGCCCCGCTGGGCAGTTTGTAAACGGGCAGACCCAGGCTGCTGACGGCAGCCTCCCAGCGTTGTTGCCAAAGGGCGTCGGAGGGGGCAGCGGCGGCCACCATGGTCTGGGTCAGATGGATGTCGACACCGCGGCGTTCGGCCACGGTGGTGGTGAAGGTTTGCACATCGGCAGCCAAAGCATCGCGCTGGGCATCGGTGGGCGCGCGCAGGTCCAGCGTGAACTGGCAGCGGCCCGGCACCACATTGATCGACCCTTGGGGCACGTGCAGCACGCCCACGGTGCCCACCGAGGGGCCGTCGGGCGCGTGTGCATCGTCGCGGGCTCGGCGCTCGGTCATCAGGGCGATTTCGGCCACGGCCAAGGCTGCGTCGTGGCGCATGGGCATGGGGGTGGTGCCCGCATGGCAGGCCACGCCGATGGCTTCACCGTTGAAGCGCACGCTGCCGTTGATGCCGGTGACCACGCCCAAAGGCAGGTCGAGTGCATGGAGGACCGGGCCCTGCTCGATGTGGACTTCGACAAAGCCCAGGTAGCGCTGCGGCTGGCGGGCCAGGGCGCGGATGTCGTCGAGGTTGGCGCTCAAGCCGGCGTCCAGCATGGCCTGGCGCACGCTGATGCCCTGAGCATCGACCGTGTCCAGCCATTCGGGTTGGAAGTCGCCCACCAGGGCGCTGGAGCCCAGAAAGGTGGCCGGAAAGCGTTGACCTTCTTCTTCGGCAAAGGCCACCACTTCAATGCCGTAGCGCAGACGCTTGCCGGCTTTGAACAGCGCTTGCACACAGGCCATGGGCACGAAGATGCCCAGTCGCCCGTCGTAGCGGCCGCCATTGCGCACGGTGTCGTAGTGCGAGCCGGTCAACAACCGGGTGGCGTTGGCATCGGTGCCGTGGTACACGCCAACCACATTGCCCACCGCGTCGAGCTTCACTTCGTCAAAGCCGCACACGCGCATCCAGATCTGCAACTGGGTGGCGGCAGACTGATGCTCGGGGGTCAGGTAGGTGAGGGTGAGGGGCAGGGCGCCATCCAGCCCGTTGTCACCGGTGCCCTCGGTGTGGGCGGCCAGGGCGTCGGCCCAGTCCAGGATCTGGTTGCCATCGGTGGGTGCCACGCCAAACTTGTCGTTGAGGCGGATTTCGGCAATGCGATGGATGTTGCGCAGGCACTCGGCACGCTCGGCATCGGCGTTGTGGCGCAGGCGCCGGGCAAAGGTGGTGATGATTTGCTGGCGCGTCAGCCCGGTGCCACGGGGCCCCCGCACGGCCAGGATGAAGGGCCAACCAAACTTGGCGTTGTAGTCGGCATTGAGTTGCTGCAGGCGCGCGAACTCGTCGGGGCTGCAGTGGGTCAGGCCGGCCTGGCTTTGCTCGTTGGTGGATTCGGCCGTGAGTTCACCAGCCACAGCCGCTTTGCCCGCCAACTCGGGGTGGGCACGGATGAGGCCAAGTTGCTGTGCCACGCTTGCTTCGCGCACGGTTTGGGCCAGTGCGTGCTTGAGGTGCGCCAGGCTGGCAAAGGGGCGCTTGGCCCAGGTGGCCTCGGCGATCCAGGGTGAGTGTTCGTAGATGCCGTCGAGCAACTGGGTGAAGGCCGCTTGATCGGCTTCATTGAGTTGATCGAGCGACAGGGTGGGGATGACGACCATGGGGCCTCGTGTGCGATGCGGGGTGGTCAGCGGGCGGGCTGATAAGGGTGAACGGCTTGCCAGTGGCGGGCGATGTCGATGCGGCGACACACCCAGACCTTGTCGTGGCTGGCGACGTGATCCAGAAAGCGCTGGAAGGCACGGAAGCGGCCAGGGCGGCCCAGCAGGCGGCAGTGCATGCCCACGCTCATCATCTTGGGCGCGTTGTCACCGGCGGGATCGCCTTCGGCGTAGAGCAGGTCGAAGGTGTCCTTCAGGTAGGTGAAGAAGTCTTCACCCTGCGAGTAGCCCTGCGGCAGCGAAAAGCGCATGTCGTTCACATCGAGCGTGTAAGGCACCACCAGATGCGGCACCACCTCGCCATCGGTGCGCTGCACTTCGGTCCAGAAGGGCAGGTCGTCGCCGTAGTAGTCGCTGTCGTAGGCAAAGCCGCCGTAGTCGGCGACCAGTCGGCGGGTGTTGGGGCTGTCTCGTCCGGTGTACCAACCCAAGGCGCGCTGGCCGGTCAGTTCTTCGATGATCTGCATGCCCAGGCGCATGTGCTCGCGCTCGGTGGCTTCATCGAGGTTTTGGTAGTGGATCCAACGCCAGCCGTGGCAGGCGATTTCGTGGCCCAGGTCGACAAAGGCTTGAGTCAACTCGGGGTGGCGCTGCAAGGCCATGCTGACGCCAAAGACGGTGAGGGGCCAGCCACGCTTTTCAAACTCGCGCAGGATGCGCCACACGCCCACGCGCGAGCCGTATTCGTAAATCGACTCCATGCTCAGGTGCCGGTCGGGGTAAGACGCCGGGTTGAACATTTCGCTCAAAAACTGCTCGCTGCCCGCGTCGCCGTGCAGCACGGAGTTTTCGCCGCCTTCTTCGTAGTTCAGCACAAACTGCACGGCAATGCGCGCGCCATCAGGCCATTGCGCGTGGGGTGGCTGAGCGCCGTAGCCGATGAGGTCGCGGGGGTAGGGAGCGGTAGGCTGCATGGGCATGGTGGGTGGGTCAGCGCGTAGCGCGCGAAGCCGGAGCGGTGCGGCGGTGTTCGGTCAACTGTTTTTCGACCGTGTCCAGGTGCTCGTTGAGCAGCTTGACAGCCAGGTCGGCATCCTTGGTCTCGATGGCAGAAAGGATGTCCACGTGTTCGGCATTCGAGGTTTCGGCGTCGTCCGCCGACTGGTACATCAGCGAGATCAGTGAGCAGCGCGACACCAATTCCTGCATCAGATCGACCAGAACCTGGTTGCCCAGCACCTGGGCCATCTTCACGTGGAAGTCAAACAGCAACTTGGTGCGCGTGGGCACGTCGATGCGCGTGACCGCATCGCGCTCTTCGGCAATGTGGGTCTTGAGTTGCTTGATGTCGGCGGGGCGAATGCGTTGCACCAACTCACGCAGCATCTGGCCTTCGACCATGCGGCGTACGGCAAACACCTCGCGGGCTTCTTGCATGGAGGGCGCCGCAACGAAGGCGCCTCGTGCTGGTTCCAGCTTGACGAGCTTCAGCTCGGACAAACGAAACAGCGCTTGCCGCACGATGGTGCGCGACACCCCGAAGCGGTCGCCCAGGCTTTGCTCGACCAACTTGGTGCCAGGCTCCAGGCGGTGCTCCACGATGGCGCGCGTCACCGCCAGCACGATCTGTTCGGTGCTGGAGGTGTCGTCGCCGCCCACAATGGGCTCGGCCGGGATGGCGTCCGCATCCACTTTGCGCAAGCGCTTGTTGGCGCGGGGGCTTGTCTCTTTGTTGGCAGGCGTCTTGCGTGCTTCACTCATCATGGTTAAAGTGTATACACTTTTGAAATGTCGATGCAAGCATCGTTGTGACAGGTTGACTCCATGACGCTACCCGATCCCCAACACGCCTCTGTCGCCGGGCGTTTGACCACCCATGTGCTGGACACCGTGCACGGCACCCCCGCAGCCAGGATGGCTGTCTCGTTGTACGTGCGAGAAGTGTCGCCCGAAGACGGCTGCTCCGAAGGTCGCTGGCTGCTGTTGCGCAGCGTGCTGACCAATGAGGATGGCCGTGTAGACGGGCCCATGTTGGCGGGTGAAGACTTCAAACCGGGTTGCTATCGACTGGTGTTTGATGTGGAAGGCTATTTCCGTGCCAAGGGCCTGGATTTGCCGAACCCGGCGTTTCTGGGCAAGGTCTCGATTGATTTCGGCCTGGCCGATCCGCAGTCGCACTACCACGTGCCCTTGCTGGTGAGCCCTTGGGCGTACTCGACCTACCGTGGCAGTTAAAGGTAGCGATGATGGACTTCTCACCTTGGTTTGGATACGCACTCGACTGGGCCAACTTGTTGCTGCGCTGGGCCCACGTGATCGTGGCGATTGCCTGGATTGGCTCGTCGTTTTACTTCGTGTGGCTGGACAACAGCCTGACGCCACCCACCGACCCCAAGCTGAAAGAGCAGGGCGTGGGGGGCGAGTTGTGGGCGGTGCACGGCGGCGGCTTCTACAACCCGCAAAAGTATCTGGGGGCGCCCAAGCAGTTGCCTGCGCACCTGCACTGGTTCTACTGGGAAAGCTATTCCACCTGGTTGACCGGCTTTGGCCTGTTCACGGTGCTGTACCTGTTCAATGCAGGCACCTTCCTGATCGACAAGACGGTGTACGACTGGTCCCCCTTGGTGGCCGTGCACGCCGCGCTGGGCTTTTTGGTGGGCTTCTGGTTGATCTATGACCTGCTGTGCCGCACCGTGGGGCGCATGCCGGGCAAAGATGGTTTGCTGGGCGCACTGGTGTTCGGCGTGGTGGTGGCGGCCAGTTGGCTGGCCTGCCAGTTGTTTGCGGGCCGCGCAGCCTTCCTGCTGGTGGGGGCCATGATGGCCACAGCCATGAGCGCCAACGTGTTCTTCTGGATCATTCCGGGGCAGCGCAAGGTGGTGGCCGCCATGAAGGCGGGCGAACCGGTGGACCCTGTGCATGGTCAGCGGGGCAAGCAGCGCAGCGTGCACAACACCTACTTCACCTTGCCGGTGTTGTTTGCCATGTTGAGCAACCATTACGGCTGGGCTTACAGCCATGCACACAACTGGTTGGTGCTGGTGCTGATCATGCTGGCAGGGGCTTTGATTCGCCAGTTCTTTGTGGCGCGCCACAAGACCGAAGTGGCCGGCAAGCCGGCTCCGTGGGGCTGGGCGGCCGCTGGCGTGGCGGTGCTGTTGGGTGTGGCCGTGTGGCTGGCCCCTGCGCCGTCCAAATCTGCTGCGCCCACCGTGGCCGCCGAAACACCTCAGCAATTGACGGCCAAGGCGCAAGCCATCATCGGGCAGCGTTGCGTGATGTGCCACAACGCGCAAATTGCCAACAAGGGTGTGCGCCTGGATTCTCCGGAGGCCATCGCCACGCGGGCGCAAGCCATCTACCAGCAGGTGGTGGCCTTGCGTGCCATGCCCCTGAATAACGCTACCCAGATCACGGAAGACGAACGTGCCACGCTGGGGCGCTGGTACCAGGCCACTTCAGCGGCTGTGCCCACACCTTGATCGCGGTGCTGCGTTTTTAAGCAATCTAGGGTTCCCCATAGGGGGAAACCAGATTGCCCCAACCTTGCCAACAAGGTTGTCCACAGGAAATGGGGACAAGTGGATAAGTGGACCGGGGCTCAGGGCGCCCAGGTCTGGATGCGGACGCAGCCCTTGCCGGCGCGCTTGGCCAGGTACATGGTCTCGTCTGCGGCATCGAGCAAGGCGTCTGGCGACTCGGTGTGTTGCAGTGCGGCGCCCGCGCACAACACCACGCCAATGCTGGCAGAAACTTGCACCAGTGCCCCGGCCGACGTCAGTGTGACGGGTTGTGCAATGGCATTCAGCAATCGGTTGGCGACCAGTTCGGCGCCTTCGGTATCGGTGATGCCGCTCATCACGCCGATGAACTCATCGCCCCCCACACGCGCCAGGGTGTCACCTTCACGCAAGACATCGTTCATCCGGGTGCTGAGCGTGCGCAACAACTCGTCACCGGCCTGATGCCCGTACATGTCGTTGACGGGCTTGAACCCGTCCAGATCGGCAAACAGCACGGCCACGCCGCTGTCGGCCCGTCGTGCTTGCGACAGTGCCTGCTTCAGACGGTCTTGCAGCAAATTGCGGTTGGGCAGGCCTGTCAGGCGGTCGTGATACGCCGAGTATTGCAACTCTTCAATCAGGCGCTTTTGCAGACTGATGTCAGAGAACACCGCGATGTGGTGCGTGATCATGCCCTGGGCATCCCGCACCAACGACATCGAGATACGCTCGGGGTACACGTGCCCTGACTTGTGGCGGTTCCACACTTCGCCGTGCCAGGTGTCGTGCTTGTGCAGATGCGCCCACAGGGCTTGGTAAAACGCCTTGTCGTGCTGGCCTGAGCTCAAGATGCGAGGGCTCTGGCCCAACACTTCGTCGGGCGTGTAGCCCGTGATCTGTGTGAACGCCGGATTGACCTGCACGATACGGTTGTCGCAATCGGTGATCATGATGCCATCATGGCTTTGGCGGAACACGGTGTGGCTGAGGATGCGCTCTTCCTCTTGTCGCTTCTGCGTGCTCACATCCAAGTGCATGCCAGTGATCAGTTCTGGCTCGTTTGTGCCCCGCTCGCGCTGGATGACCATGCCGATGGTGTGAATCCAGGTCCAGTGACCGTCCTTGTGCTTCATCCGAAACACGGCGTCGTAATGGGGGATCTCGCCAGCAAAGTGGCGTCGCATTTGCTGGCGGGCACCCGGTACGTCGTCCGGGTGCGTCAGCGCCACCCATTTTTCAAAGGACAGCGGCTCAATTTCGGCGCGGCTGTAGCCCAACATGGTGGCCCAGCGTTCGCTGAACTGCACTTCACCGGTCTTGCGGTTCCATTCCCATGTGCCGGCATGGGTGCTGCTGATGATGTTGTTCAGTCGCTTGTGCTCCTGATCCAGCTCGCCCAATGTTCTCTCAAGGGTGATGCTGGCACGGTGCAGGCGTTGGTTGTGCCAGGCGCCTCTCAGAATCAGGGCCACCATCAAGCCCAGCGACAGCAACGCAAAAGCAAACGTCCAGCTGTGCTGTGAGGCGAAATCGGCCAAGCTGAGTTGCGGCACCACCTCGAAGGGCGGCATGCGCAACAGCCGCATGGTGTTTTCCACGTCCGAGTAGTCGGCCGGAATGGTGAAGCCATAAATGCCTGCAGCTTGGGCTGCAGCGTCGCTCGGCGCCATGGCGAGCAGTGCAGCCGTCACATGGCGGCTGATGTCTGGCGGCACGTGGGGCAGGGCCACCATCGGCCATTCGGGGTACAGCTTGGTCGACAAGGCGAATGGAAAACCAGGCTCCGTGCGCGGTGCGATCACTTCCAGTTGGCTGGTGTCGAACGCACGCCGAACGGTGCTGGATTCGAGCACACCGGTGCGCAAGAAGCCCGCATCAGCCTTGCCAGCCAGAACGGCCGCCACCACATTGTCTTGGGGTTGCCCCAGTTCCTTGAACTGAATGCGGTCCAGCGAAACCTTGTGTTCCTGCAGCAAGGCTGCTTGTGCGGTGTAGGCCCCCATCGATTGCGCGCGGGGGATGGCCACGGTTTTCTGAGCCAGATCAGCCAGCGTCTGGATGTCGGTGCGGTCGCGGCGTTTCAAGATGACGCCGCCAAACATGGCCACAGCCTGACCGTTTTCCAGAGACTGCTGCGTGGCAATCGCGCCCGACAAGCGGTTGCCCGAGCGCAGCATGATGTAGTGGACCGGATTGGTGAACACCAGATCCAGCTCGCTCTTGGCAATGGCCTCCTGCATCTGATCCTGCGTCAGAAAGCGCACGATCACTTGCGGCCCGTGCAACCTGTCTTGCAAATAGGTGCCAAGGGAGGCCCAGGTGGCTTCCATGACCGGAATCGGCCGGTAGGCAAACACGCCGATCACCAGCTTGTCAGGCCCTGCCGCATGAACCGGCGACCACCACATCAGCCAGAGCAGGCAGAGGGTGCGCACGATGTTGCGGATCAGTGCCATGTGGTGTCCCGTCAGCTTGTCGACTTCAGCATCGAAGCCAGCGCATCACCTGGCATGGGGCGAGCGAAGTGATAGCCCTGTACTTCATCACATTCACACAATCCCAGTTGCGCGGTGACCTGTTCTGATTCAACCCCTTCAGCCACGGCGCGCAGATTCAGCGTGTGGGCCATCTGGATGATGGCGCGCACGATGGCCGCGTCGTTGGCATCGGTCGCCATTTCTCGCACAAAAGACTGATCAATCTTCAGGCGATCGATGTTGAACTTCTTCAAGTAAGCCAGGCTGGAGTAACCCGTCCCGAAGTCGTCGATCGACAGGTTGACACCCAAGGCCTTCAGCCGTTCGAACAAGCCGATCATGTTGTCGGTGTCATGCACCAGCACCGATTCGGTCAGCTCCAACTCCAGCCATTGCGGCGCCAGCCCGCTGGTCTCCAGCGCACGACGAACCGATTCCTCCAGCTTGCCGCTGCGGAACTGCACGGCCGAGACATTGACTGCCACCGTCACAGGGGGCAAACCGCTGTCCTGCCAGGCTTTGGCCTGACGGCAGGCTTCTTCCAGCACCCAGTCGCCAATGTCCACGATCAGGCCAGTTTGCTCGGCGATGTCGATGAATCGGATGGGCGAGAGCAAGCCGTCGGTGGGGTGCTGCCAGCGGATCAGGGCCTCGGCACCCGAAATCTGGCGCGTGCGCAGATCAATCTGCGGCTGGTAATGCAACACAAACTCACGGTTGACGATGGCTTGACGCAAACCTTGCGCAATGCGCAGGTGCGCCAGACCATCGGTGTTGAGTTGCTCGGTGAAGAAGCGGTAGGTGTTGCGGCCGGCTTCCTTGGCGTTGTCCAGCGCCTTGGTCGCGGCCTGCAGCAACTTTCCGCCGTCGTCGGCGTCGTCCGGGTAGATGGCCACACCAATCGAGCACGACAGCGACAACGCTTTGTCGTCTAGCTGGATCGGGGTCCGAACACGCTCCAGCAACCCCATGGCGGCAGAAGTGACCGTTTCCATGTCCTGTACGTCGGTCAGCGCAATCAGAAACTCGTCACCACTTTGGCGGCAGATGGCGTTGCCCTCTGACACCGACTGGCTCAGGCGTTGGGCAATCTGGGTCAGCAGCTGGTCACCCGCAGCATGCCCCAATGAATCATTGAGCAGCTTGAAATTGTCGACGTTCAGTGCCAGCAGACCCACCTTGGTGCCAGCCCGCGAGGCATAGCTCAAGGCGTTGTCCAGCCGGTCTTGAAACAACACCCGGTTGGGCAGGCCGGTCAGCACGTCGTGCGAAGACAGGTATTGAATCGTCGCCTCGGCGTTTTTCTTGTCGCTGAGGTCGCTGAAGATGCCGATGTAATGGGTCGTGTGGTTGGCCTGATCGTTGACGGCCGAAATCGACAACCATTCCGGGAACACTTCCCCGTTCTTGCGTCGGTTCCAGATCTCACCGTGCCAGTGACCGAAGGTCCGGATGCTGTGCCACATGGCCGTGTAGAACGACGGGTCATGGTGGCCAGACGACAAGAAGCTGGGGTTGCGGCCGATCAGCTCATCCTGCGTGTAGCCAAACACTTTGGAAAACGCACGGTTGATCAACAGGATCTTGCCCTGTGCATCGGTGACGATGAAACCCTCTTCGCTGCCTTCCATGACCTTCTGGAACAGGCGCATGGAGGACTGCGACTTGTGCCGGTCCAGCACGATGCCGATGATTGAGGCGCCGATTTCCAGAATGCGCTTGTGGAATTCGGTCGGGGCGCGATGCTCGAAGCTCGACAACGCAAAGGTCCCAACGATTTGTCGCTCGGCCGAGTAGATGGGGACTGACCAGCAAGCGCAGAGGTTGAAGTCGTAAGCCAGTTGCCGCAGGTCTTGCCAACGGGGGGCGGCAAAGGTGTTGCTGACGTACTGCGGGGCCTCTTGGTAAACCACATTGCCGCATGAGCCTGCACCGGGGCCCGGGCGCAGGCCATTGAGGCGGGCATGACCTTCAGCCGGAATGCTGGGCGCTGCGTAGACATTGAGTGCTTCGCGGGCGCTGTCGAGCAACATGACCGACCCGACGGAGTTGGGCAGCAGTTGTTCTTCGAGGTTGCAAACCCGATTGATCACGTCCAGGTGGTCGTCACCGCGCGCCACGGACTCCAGAATGGCTTGCTGCAGATGAAGAATCTGCTCCTGTTCGTACTTCGATAGCTGGGAGCTGTACTCGTCAAGGGCGGCAGGGACGGTCGAACAACTCGGCGGCATGGCTTTCGCGACTGATAAAAGTCGCCATGTTAGGGGGGTGATCTCAGACCATTTCCCTGGCAAGCGACTGGTTTGACCTAAATTAAGGATTACGGCAGGGCATCACACTCGTGCCTTCCCTAGTTGGCGATCAGTATCGCCACATTTCATGGGGGTAACCCGGTACAACAGCGCCTGTTTTGCGGGGGAGTTCACGGAATCCGGATAGGATTGCACCGTTTGTTGCTGGCCTGTCGTATGCGTCCTGTTCCTTCTATCTCACTGGTTGTCCCTGCGTACAACGAATCCAAGAACCTGCCCCACGTGGTGCCGGGCATGGTGTCTGCGCTTCGTGCCTTGTCCGACCGGGTCGAGGTGGTCCTGGTGGACGACGGCAGCCGAGACAACACGGTCGAGGTGATCGATGCGCTGTCACGCCAGCATCCCGAGGTGGTGGGCGTGAAGCTCAGTCGCAACTTCGGCAAAGAAGCCGCCATCACGGCAGGCTTGCATGAAGCCCGCGGAGAAGTGGTCGCCATCATGGACGCAGATGGCCAGCACCCGGTGTCCCTCCTGGACAAGATGCTGACGCTGTGGCGTGAAGGCAATGATGTGGTGTATGCCGTGCGCACAACGCGCGACGACCAAAGCCGCTTCCAGGCGTTTCTGACGAAGGGCTTCTATCGGCTGATCAACTCTGGCAGTCGCCTGACCATTCCTGAAAACGCGGGTGACTTCCGTTTGATGGGGCGTCAGGTGGTGGACGCCTTGAACGCCTTGCCCGAACGGCATCGATTCATGAAGGGCCTGTACGCGTGGGTGGGCTTCACCAGCACAGCCATTGACTACCAGCCTCAGGACCGCATTGAAGGGAAATCCCGCTTTGGTTACGCCGGTGCCATGTCTCTGGCGGCGACCGGACTGATTGCGTTTTCCAGCAAGCCACTGCGGACCTTGGGCGTGCTGGGCATCTTGATGTCCATGTTGGCCTTTGCCTTTGGCATGTGGACCGTGCTGGAGCACTTCATCTACGGAACCAAGGTGCCGGGCTACGCCACCATCGTGGTGTGCATGGCCTTTTTCAGCGGCATTCAGTTGATTGGTCTGGGCGTGATGGCCGAGTACATCAGCCGCATCTACGACGAGTCCAAGGGCCGTCCGCTCTTCCTCGTCGATCGCCGCATGGGCACGGGCCTGCCACGCCCGGAAGACAGTCAGCCTGACACTCGCGCATGAACGCGGGTCACTTCTGGTTTCTGGTCACCGGGGCCAGTGCCGCGCTCACGCACATGGCGGTGTTTGCTCTGGTCACGCGCCTGTGGCCAGCCTTGATGCCCGAGTTGGCCAATGCCGTGGGTTTCGTGGTGGCGTTTTGCGTGAGCTTCGTGGGCCACCGCTGGTTCAGCTTCAAGGGTACCAGCACCCCGTTGTTGACCAGCCTGGTTCGCTTTGCGGCCACCGCGTTGGCTGGTTTTGCCTGCAACGAGGTGGTGTTCAGCGCACTGGTTCGATTGGCCGATTGGCCATCGTGGCTGGCCTTATTTGTGGCGCTGGTCGTTGCAGCCGGCCAAACCTTTGTGCTCGGCCGCTTCTGGGCGTTCAAGCGCTGAGCCATACAAGGACCAGACGCGTCCTTGCTGCTTCAGGCGCCAGCCAGCAGGTGCCGGCGTCGAATTGGGCTGCACCAGCCACTGGCCAGCCTGGTTCACAGCCGTGTCCAAGGCCGTGGGCTGCTGCAGAGATTGTTGCGCACGCGGATCGAAGTCCACCCCTTCAAAAATCTCGCGGCGCCAGTCGTCACCCGCTGTCTTGCGGATGGTGACCCAGTCCTGGATCAGGATGAAGGGCTCCTGAATCTGTGCGTAATAGGGCAGGTCATAGGGGTAGCCACCGGCCACATGGATTTTGTCGCCCGGCTGCCAGGCGCATGCCAAGGCCGAGGCAATGTCTTGTGAACTCTTGCGTTCGGTGTAGCGGGTGCCTGCAACATGGGTGGCCAGGGCCAGTGCAATGGCCAGCACGCTCAAGGCGGCAAATGCCTTGGCGCTCCAGCGCTTGTGGCCCCAGGCGCGCTCATAGCCCACGGCAGCGAGCACAGCCAGCGGTGGCATCACCGGCAGGGCATAGCCAATCAGCTTGGACTTGGGGATGGAGAAGAAGGTGAGGATGGCCACCAGCCAGATGGCGCACAGCAGTAGCCAGTTGCGCGACAGCACTGGCGCGCCATCGGGTTCTTGCGGGCGGGTGCTACCCGGTTTGAGCGCCTGATAGGCCGCAAAGAAAGCCCAGGGGCACAGCATGCCCAGCAGCCCCACCCAATAGAACCACCAAGGGTGGACATTGTTGAAAGTGGTGCCGGTGAAGCGTTGAAACTGTTGTGTGCCGAACAGGTAGTTCAGCATGCCGGGCGACGACTTTTCCGCCAAGGCAAACCACGGCACGACGATGGCGCCGAAAATCAACAGGCCACGCAACCAGGGCAGGGTGATCAGTTTGTGCACCTGCCGGGTCCAGATCAGCCAGATCAACAAGACCAGGCCAGGCAGCGCCAGGCCAATCAAACCCTTGGTCATGATGCCCAATCCGCAAGCCGCGTAGCCCGCGAGCGCCCAACCCGTATGCGGGCGTTCGCGGCCGTCAATAGCCCAGGCAAAGCACCAGATGGCGGCGCTGATCCAGCTGGCCACCACCATATCGTGGTTGACGTATTGCCCACCCACCAGAAATGCCAGGCTGGTACCCAGCATCAGGCTGGCGCGGCGCGCCAGATCCACCCCGGCGATGCGTTGCACCATCACATACAGCATGCCCAGCATCAGGCCGCCATGCATCACCGGAGCCAGACGGGCGGTCAGGATGTGGGTGCCAAACAGCGAGATGGTGCTGGCCTCCATCCAGTACAGATAGGGCGGCTTGTGAAAGAAGGGCGAGCCGTTCAAGCGAGGCGTCAGCCAGTCACCGCTTTGCACCATCCAGCGCCCGATTTCCGCGTAACGGCCTTCATCGGGCAAGCCCAAGGGGCGAATGGCGGCCATCACCAGCAAAAAGACCCACAACAGCAAAGGCAGCAGCCAGGGGCGGTCAGCAAAACGGGTGTTCAGGCGCATGGTGCGTCGGTATAGAGGTTGCGGCCACGGCTCAAGACCAGACCGTGGGCGTTCAAGGTTTGCAGAAAATCAGGGCTGGCCAGGTAAGCATGCTCTTGCACTCGTGCGGGGCCAATCGGGTCGTCGGGCAGGGCTGCCTTAGCCGGGTGGCACATCAACAAGACCCCGCGTTGGGCTTGCTGCAGCCACTGGTGCATGTGCCGGGCATACAGCCCCTCGGCCACTTCAAAGCCGTATATGCCAGACAGCGCCGGGGCACACGGGATGCCTGCCTGAGCAGCTTCTCGAACCAGCGGCGCCGCCCCCCACAGGGCAATGACGCGTGATTTGAGCGAGGCGTATCCTGCCTGAGCACGACTCAGGCGCAGGTAAGGGCGCTGGTGCGCGGCGTACCGCTGGCTCATCACGTCCAGCAGCACCTGGCGGATGCCCGCAAACTGATGGATGTGCTGGTGCCCATCCACATGGTCGGGCGGTGCCTGCCACACATCTTCAAAGAGACCGAGTTGTCGGTCGATGACTTGTCGCACCTGGTCGGGCTTCATGCCGCCCAGTGCCGCCTGGAGCATGGTCTGCCCCAGGGGCAAGCCGTGTCCGGCCTGAATGGCAAAGGGGCTGGTCCAGTCGAGGTGCAGGCCCACGTCCATCTTGTCTCGCAAGGGGGCCAGCAGCGTTGCATCTGGTGCCCAGCGGGGCGACAAGGTCATGGCACTGGTGGCGCTCAGGCGCCCGGCGTGGGCCAGCTCCGCAATGCCTTCCGAGATGGGCGCGTTTTCTGCAAAGTCGTCGGCACACAGCACCACGGGGGTGACGGGCGACGAGGGCGGAGCAGAAGAGGGCGAGGCAGGGTGACGCATGCGGCAGGACAAAATGCGCCGCCAGTGTAGGGCAGGAAGGTGGCAGATTTAACGCAAGCTGAGAAGTTGGCCGACGATGGCAATCGCCATGACGACCGGCTCCTTGCCGGTGATGCCGGGCAGGCCGATCGGGCAGGTCAGGCGCGACAACACGTCCGTCCCGATGCCGGCGTCTTCCAGCCGATGCAGAAAGCGCGCGCGCTTGGTCTGCGAGCCAATCAGGCCAGCGTAGGCAAAATCGGCGCGCCGCAACACGGCGGTGATGATGCGCAGGTCCAGGTCGTGGCTATGGGTCAGCACCAGGTGGCAGGCCTGAGCGGGGGCGTCGGCCACTTCGTGCGCGGCCGATTCGGTGGGTAACCACTGGATGTGAGGCGGCAGCGTCGCCAGCATCTCGGGCGACGGCAGGCCCGGTTGCTCGCACGCGAGCCCGGTGTCGTCCAGTCGCTCGTCGATCCAGCGTACCGTGCAGTCGATGTCGGCCAGCAGACGCACGATGGCCTGCCCCACATGGCCGGCGCCATGCAGCTCCAGATGAAAGCGTGCCGGGGGCAAGGGCCAGGCGGCGAGGCTGTCTGCCGTGAGGGGTTCAAAGCGCGCGGTGACCACGCCGCCGCAGCATTGCCCCAGGCTGGGTCCCAAGGCGTAGGTGTGGGTCCAGGCTTGGCTGGGCAGGTGCCCTTCGGCCTGGGCCAAGGCTTGCCGTGCAAGATCCAGTGCCTGCCATTCCAGATGCCCCCCGCCAATCGTCCCCATCACCTGTTCGCGCGACACCAGCATGCGCGCACCCACCTCGCGCGGCGTGGACCCCTGGATGGCGTCCACGCTCACGATCAGGGCCGGGCGTTGGTCGTCCAGCCATTGCCGGGCGGTGTGCTGCAGGTGGCGCGCCATCAAACTGCTCATGGGCGGGTCTCAGGCGTGCGTGGCTTGCATGGCCTCGACGGCGTCCAGAATGGCTTCGGGCGTGGCGGGTGCATGCAGGGTTGGTACCGCGCCGGGTGCGCCGAGGCTGGCTACCGCATCCCGAATGGCAAAGAACACCGAGAAACCCAATAGCAAGGGCGGCTCACCCACTGCCTTGGAGCGGTAGATGGTGTCTTCCGGGTTGCGGTTGTCAAACAGGTTGACGCGGAAGTCGGGCGGGCAGTCGTTGGCCGTGGGGATCTTGTAGGTGGACGGCGCGTGCGTCATCAGCTTGCCCGTTTGAGGGTGCCACCACAGTTCTTCACTGGTCAACCAGCCCATGCCTTGCACATACGCGCCTTCGACCTGGCCTTTGTCCAGCGCCGGATTGATGGATTGACCGACATCGTGCAGCACATCGGCACGCAGCACACGCGATTCGCCCGTGAGCGTGTCCACCAGTACTTCGCTGACTGCTGCGCCATAGGCGTAGTAGAAGAAGGGGCGCCCCTGCATGGTTTGCCGATCCCAGCTCAGCCCGGGGGTGGCATAGAAACCGTCTGACCACAACTGGATGCGGTTCATGTATGCGTCGCGCACCACGTCTTCAAAGGACAAGGTTTGCTCGCCGGCCTGTACGGCATCGTTGACGATGCGGACCTGATCGGTGGGCAGGTTCAGGCGCGTGGCGGTGCGGTTGATCAGCCGGTCGTAGATCTGACGTGCGGCATCGGCAGCGGCCTTGCCATTGAGGTCTGAGCCCGTTGAGGCAGCCGTGGCCGAGGTGTTGGCGATCTTGCTGGTGTCGGTGGCCGTGACCCGTACGCGCGACAGGCTGATGCCCAGCGTGTGCGCCACCATCTGGGCCACCTTGGTGTTGAGACCCTGGCCCATTTCGGTGCCGCCGTGGTTAACCAGCACACTGCCATCGCTGTAAACGTGAACCAGCGCGCCGGCCTGATTCAGGTGGACCACGTTGAACGAGATGCCGAACTTCACCGGCGTCAGCGCCAAGCCCTTTTTCAGCACCGGGCTGGTGGCGTTGAAGGCAGTGATGGCTTCGCGGCGGGCGCGGTAGTCACTGCTGCGCACCAGTTCGTCGATCAGTGGATGCAGCACGTTGTCGGTCACTGTCTGGCCATAGGGCGTCACATTGCGCTCGCCCACGCCGTACAGATTGGCCAGACGGACGTCCAATGGGTCCTTGCCCACCTTGCGGGCGACCGCATCCAGAATGTGCTCGATCAGCAGCGCGCCTTGCGGGCCGCCAAATCCGCGGAAGGCCGTGTTGCTTTGCGTGTTGGTGCGGGCGCAGTAGCCCCTCAAGTCCACATTGGGCAGCCAGTAGGCGTTGTCGAAGTGGCAGATGGCCCGGGTCATCACCGGGGCAGACAGGTCGGCCGAATGTCCGGCGTTCGACAGCATCTCCACCTTGGCAGCGAGGATGCGGCCCTCGTCGTCGTGTGCCACCTCGTAATCATGCTGAAAGCCATGGCGCCGCCCGGTGATGAGGATGTCGTCGTCGCGGTCCGGGCGCATTTTCACCGGGCGCTGCAGCAGGTGCGCGCCCAGTGCGGCGATGCAGGCGAACACGGCAGATTGCGACTCCTTGCCGCCAAACCCCCCTCCCATGCGTCGGCAGGTGACTTGCACCTGATGGGCATG
>NZ_JBLIZW010000030.1:0-33588 GCF_048860245.1 Aquabacterium sp.
CGCCTTGAAGGTCAAAAAGCTCAGCAACGAACTCCAGTTATCCCTCCTGTAGTGGCACGCTGACTAGGTCAACCTAGTCAAATCAACCACTTACAGCATTTGGTGTCGAACTCGGGTGCCCAACGGTCACTTGGCCGTGGCTGGCGAGAAAGGTGTGGCACTCAACGGTGGCGTCAGCACATTGAGGGTGTCGGGCGTGGTGAATCCCAACGACATTGGGCCAGGCAACATCGTGTCGTCAGTCAATATGCTCAATGCACGGTACGAGTTGGGCGGCCAAGGTGATGTTTCGGATGCTGCCACCAGAAACTGGTTGCAACGCTTCCTGACCAAGCACATGACTATTTGGTGAGCCAGCGCCGCCACAACAGCCTGCTAAAGTCCGCAATCAGTCATTCATTGATCACGGACCAAAGCAGCACACCATGGGAAGCAAGACCGAACGTTTCTACAAGATCGAACTGATGATCCGCAATCGCGGGCAAGTCAGTTTTGAAGAAATGCTCACAGAGCTGGAAGTCTCTCGCGCCACGCTGAAGCGCGATCTTCAGTTCTTGCGTGACCGATTGGGAGCGCCGATCGTCTATCACCGTGACGACAATGCCTATCGTCTGGATGAGGGCGACCAGGGCGACAAGCATGAGCTGCCCGGCATGTGGTTTGATGAGCGCGAGCTGTATGCCATGTTGATGGCGCACCAGTTGCTGTCCCAGCTGGATCAGGACGGTACCCTGAGCCGGCACATGGCCCCGCTGCTGGACCGGATCTACCAACTGCTGGGGACCGATGCGACCCCCAGCAAGGATGTGATGCGCCGTGTGCGCATCATCAGCCCCGCGCGCCGAGCCGTGCCCGGTGTGGTCTTTGAGACGGTTGCAGCGGCCTTGTTGGCGCGCAAGCGCTTGCATCTTCAGTACTTCACGCGCTCACGCAAGAAGGCAACGGAGCGTGTGGTTTCGCCTCAGCGCCTGATCCACTACCGCAACACCTGGTATCTGGATGCGTGGTGCCATGAGTCCGACGAGCTGCGTCGTTTCGCGTTGGACGCCATGGAGCAAGCCACGTTGCTGGACACCAAGGCCAAAGACCTGTCGCTCAAGCGCGTTGAGCAAGAGCTGGATGGCGGTTATGGCATCTTTGCCGGCAACCAGGTGAAATGGGCGACACTGCAATTCAGTGCCGACGTGGCGCAGTGGGTCCAGCGTGAGGAATGGCATCCAGAGCAGCGCTTGACGCCGCAGCCTGACGGTAGCCTGAAGATGGAGTTGCCCTTCGTGGATCAAACCGAGCTGGTCATGGACCTGATGCGCTTTGGCCCGGACGTGAAGGTCGTGTCGCCCGCCGGCTTGCGCCAGGCCGTGGTGGATCGTCTGACACAAGCGCAAGCGCAGTACGCCAAACGTGCGTGATGCATGACTGACCATCGGGAGCACGACGTGGTGACTTCACGCGCAGATCGCATCTTGGCCATCGTGGCCCTGGCATTGCTGGGCATTGGCTGCGTGTTCGTGCTATGGCCCTTCCTCAGCGCCTTGGCGTGGGCGGCCATCTTGGCGTCCACTTGCTGGGCCCCCATGCTGCGCTTGGACAAGGCATTCGGTGGTCGTCGTGCCATGGCAGCGGCAGCCATGACAGGTTTGATCACCTTGGTGTTGCTGGTGCCCGTCGTGGCCGTGGCTTTGGGCTTGGCTGACAACCTCAACGAATTGGGTCAGGCTGCCAGCCGCATCGTGGCCAATGGCCTGCCCGATGCGCCGGATTGGCTCAAAGATCTGCCCGTGATCGGGCAAGCCATGTTTGCGTACTGGCAAAAAATGGCCCACAACGGCAAAGTCTTGATGGCCGAACTCAACAAGGTGGCCGAGCCGTTGCAAAGCATGGCCCTGACCGCCGGGCGCGTGGCCGGACGAGGGGTGGTGGATGTGGCCCTGTCCGTGTTTTTGGCGTTCTTTCTGTTTCTGCACGGTGAGGCCTTGGCGGCCCGTGTCAGGGTGGCGCTGCTTCGTCTTGCGGGGCACGCGCGTGCTGACTATCTGCTGGACCTGACCAAGGGCACCGTGCATGGTGTGATCTACGGCATTCTGGGGACAGCACTGGCCCAAGGGCTGCTGGCGTCTACAGGCTTTCTGATTGCTGGCGTGCCTGGCGCCATGCTGCTGGGCGTGGCCACTTTTTTTGCTTCGGTGCTGCCGATCGGCCCACCGTTGATCTGGGGTGGTGCCGCCATCTGGTTGTTTCAACAACAAGAAGTGGGCTGGGCCATTTTCATGGCGGCCTGGGGCTTTTTCCTCGTCAGCACCGTCGACAACGTCATCAAACCCTTCATCATCAGCCGCGGCTCCAGCTTGCCGTTCGCCGTGGTGTTCATGGGGGTGCTGGGTGGGGTGCTGGCTTTTGGGGTGATTGGCGCGTTTCTTGGCCCCACCTTGCTGGCGCTGGGCTATCGCTTCATTGGTGAGTGGACTGCCGAATAAGCGCGTTACTCGAAGCGGCTGTGGGTGCCGGTGCGGTGAGAGGGCCGGGCCCAAGGTTCGGTTTCGGGCCAAATGGAGTCCGTCGACCCCTGTAGCAGCTGTTCGGGGGCGGGTGTGCGGGCCACGACCCATGCGGTGATGCTCCGTGCCCCGGCCTCGCGCAACACGGCGGCCGCTTCACTGAGCGTGGCGCCGGTTGTCAACACATCGTCAACGAGCGCAATGTCCCGCCCTTGGATTTGGCGGAGAGCTTCGGGGTTCATCACGAAGGCGCCGCGGATCTGTTGACGGCGAGCTTCTGCATCCAGATTCATCAAGCGCTGTGTTTCATGTGTGCGCCGTAACACATCCGGGTGAGCGGCGGTCCCCTGCAGGCGGGCCAGGTGCCGCGCAATCAACCAAGCCTGGTTGTAGCCGCGCTCTTGCTGTCGCTTCACGGACAGCGGAATCGGCACAATCAAATCGACCGGATGGGGATGCTTCGACACCGCATCGTTGAGCAGCCTGGCCAACATCGGCGCCAAGGCCGTGTCATCCATGAATTTCAGGCGCGCCAGCAACCCTGCCCAGGGGGCAGCATAGTCCAGCGCAGCAATGGTGCGGTCAAACTCCGGAGGGGCTTCCTGGCATGCTTGGCAAACCGAATCGTTGGCATGGTGGGGGAGCAAGATGGCGCATCGCGCGCACCGCATCCCCGGCTGACGCCAGCGCGTCAGGCACGGTTGACACACCAGCTCGGACTGCCAACTCTGACACAACCGGCATTGCGTCGGCAACGCCAGAAAAGATTTCAGACGAGACAGGCGAGAGGGTAGGTAAAGCCCATCGGTCGATGCGGAAGACATGGAATCAATATACTGGGACCCCCCGATCCATGGGTATCACCCGCAGTGGGGACTTACCCGCCCCATTACAGCGATGACCGAGAATCTTTCACGTTCTGTCAGTTCTTCTCAGCCGGCGTGCGCGCCACAGCCTGAGGCGATTGATCGCCAACTCCGTCGCTTGGCGCGGCGGGCCCAGACGCCTTGGCTGCATGAAGAGGTGGCGCGACGCCTGGCCGCCAAGTTGGGTCCCATCCGGATCGAGCCCAAGCGGTGGTTGCATTGGTCTGCGCACTTGGGTGGTGGATCTGAAAGCGTGGCCGAACACTATCCCAATGCGCAGAAGTGGATGGTGGAACCCCATGCGGCGCTGGCGGACCGGATGCGCGCATCGGCGGCTCAGCATGCGCGCCGAGACTGGCGCACCCTGTGGCGCAAGTCGGCCGAAGAGATCTTTCTGGAGCCTGTGGGCCGTGATGTGCCTTGGGCGGGCGATGGGGTAGACCTGTTGTGGGCCAACATGACCTTGCACGGCAGTGCCAACCTGCCTGACATGATGGCCCGTTGGCACCGGCACTTGGCCGTCGGGGGATTTTTGATGTGCTCGGGTTTGGGGCCCGACACGGCCCGAGAGTTGCGTCAGCTGTATCAGCAGATGGGCTGGCCGCGTCCCACCATCGACTTTGTGGACATGCATGACCTGGGCGACGAACTGGCCAAGGCGGGATTCACCGATCCCGTCATGGACATGGAGCGTCTGACGCTGACTTGGGCCTCACCGCAAGCCATGCTGGACGAAGTGCGAACGTGGGGGGGCAATGTCGCGTGGGGGCGCTTCGCCGGCTTGCGCACGCCACGCTGGCGGCGCCAACTGATCGATGCCATTCAGCAGCATCTTGGTCGACCCGATGGGCGCGTGGGCTTGACCTTGGAGCTGATTTACGGGCACGCCATCAAAGGTGCGCCACGTGTCAAAGTCGAGGCTGAAACCCGCTTCTCTGTTCAGGACATGAAGCAAATGATCCGGCACAGTGACAAACGCTGAAAGTTTGCGCTGCATCGGCTTCCTGTTTGCGAGTGACCGGTAAAGTCCGGCGCATCCTCTCCATTCAACCCCGCTTGACTCATTTCATGCACAAGTCACCGTTTGCCCTCCATCGCCGCGTTTGGCTGGCGACCGCTTGCTTGGGCTTGGCGTTCACGCTGGTTGCGTGCGACAAGTGGTCCGCCCCCAAGCCGGCCAGCGCGCTGAAGTTCAATGCGGTGGACATCACCGGCGCAGATTACGCCCGTCAGCTTCAACTCAAAGACGTGGATGGGCACCCTCGCTCCCTGAGCGAGTTCAAAGGCAAGATCGTTTTTCTGTTCTTTGGCTACACCCAATGTCCCGACGTGTGTCCCACCACCATGGCTGAACTGGCCGAAGTGCGGCGTCGTTTAGGTGTGGACGCTTCGTTGGTGCAAGGGGTGTTCGTCTCGGTGGATCCTGCTCGGGACACGCCTCAGGTATTGAAGGCGTATTTGCACAGCATGGACCCGACGTTTTTGGGACTGACTGGCTCGCAAGAAGAAATCGACAAGGTCAGCCGCGAGTTCAAGATCTTTTATCAAAAGGTGCCGACCAAATCTGGCAGTTACACCATCGATCACACGGCCGGCGCCTACGTGTTTGACACCACGGGGCAGGTGAGACTGTTTGCCCGCTATGGCATGGGTGTGGACGCATTGACGGCCGACATCAAGCAGTTATTGCCTGCTCATCCGCCCGTCAACGCATCGGCCCCGTCGGCCGCGAATCAAGCCGCCAGCAGCGAAAAGCTCTGACGGCCGCTCCACTCTTCGTCCGGTCCCAGGGTGACCGGCTTGAGCACCTGTGCTGCTTCGATGCACAACATGTGCTGCCATCCCTCGGCAGGCATGTCGGGCAGCGCTGCGCACTTCTCGGGGCCGGGATTCCAGATGACCGTGTCCGAGAAGCCTGCGCTCTCGATGCTCAAGCGCCGCGGCCCGTCACGGAGTAACAAGTCCCGCGTGTGCGCATAGATGCGGTCCACTTCACCATGGAAACGTTTTTCCGGGTGATCTTCCAGTGTTTCGCCGCCCACCACGCGGTCCTCGTAGCGGCAGCCCTCCAGCCCTTGCAGGCGCACATGGGACAGTTCCGACACACCCAGGTAGGTGTGAAGTGCGGCGGCAAACGGCCAGCGACTGTCACCCGGGTTGTGGGCGTACAACTCCAGATCCAGTCGACCCGCCCCCACGGAGATGGTGAGCTCCAAAGTGAACGCGTGGGGCCAGATGGCGCGCGTCTCGGCGCTGTCGTCCAGCACCAGGGTCAGCAAGGCACAGTCCTTGTCTCGACGGCTGCTCTCGACAGTCCAGCGGCGCGTCCGTGCAAAGCCATGTCTTGGCAGGCTGGTGTCGGGGCCGCGAAGCTCGAATTGCGGAAAGATCACCGGGACCCCGCCGCGCACAGCCTTGCCCTCACCGGCAACCGCCTTGGGTGAGAGGTAAAGCTGCTCCTCGCCACCCGCGGGCACCCAGGACACCACTTGTGCGCCGTGCAGCAACACGGTGGCGTGGGCGCCGTCTGCAGCTTGCACGCGCACGGCGGGCTCGCCCAATACTTCCAATGTTTCAAAAATCAGGTTTTCACTCATGCCGTGAGTATCCATCCTTCAACCGGGTCGATGCATGTGGGCAGGCCCCACAACGGATGACCTTGTTGATGCTGAACCAGCGCCCATGCCGCCTGCATCATGCACATCACGGCATCCAGCTGATCGCCCTTGTGATCTGCGGCCAGTCGATCTCGCTGGGCCGGCGTCATTTTCAGACGCAGGCCAAGGCGGCTGTGTCCCGCTTCCAGTGCATCCAGGATGGTCAGTCTGGCCACGAGTCGGTCAGCATGGTCTGTGGATTCGTTCTTATAGCTGCGACGACCAATCAGTTCATGGGCCAGAAAGCCGGGGTAGGCCTCCAGTGCGATCGCATGGTCTCGACCGGCTCGCATCGCTGGGATGCTGACATTGGCCTGAACCAGACGCCAGAACCCCTCAAAGTACATCTTGCCGACGGGTACGTACCGTGTTTGCAGCGGGCTGGTGCTGGAAATGCCTGGCATGGCCTGATCGGTCGGGCGATGTGGCAATTTGCTGCCGGGGGCACGTTCTGGGTGCCAAGTGGTTCCCCACCCGTCGATCAAGGCCTGAAACCCGGCTCGATCGACACAGTGGTGCCGCAACGCGCTGATCAGCCGGTCGCATTCTGGGTGTGCGGGTGAAGGTGTCTGCAGGCACAGCCGAAGGTCTTGCGGACCATGTTCTCTTAAGACATCCACAAAAGACCGCGGCAAACCAAATGGGAAATCGCACCCCATCACAAAGTTGCCAGCTTCGCCCAGATGGTTGGCCCACTTTTCAAGCGTGTCCAACTCTGACACACCCGTCAAGCGCACCACATGGCCATGCAGAGCCCCATGCGCCAAGGTCAAAGGCTTGCGCTGACTGGGTGCGCAGCTGAAATCCAGCCCAAAGAGCCCGGGTGAATCCACCGTCAATTGGAGCGGCTGATGATGGAGGCCGTTGCCAGCAACTCATCCAGCAAAGCCATGGCGGCGTCGCCCGACACGGCATAGGGGTCCAGCACGGCTCGTTCCGAATACTTCAGCAGAATGGACGGGTTGACGCGCTCCAGGTTCACCTGGCCCATGGTCCAACCCGCGAAGTGACGTTCAGTGATTTCCTCGTACTTCAGCAAGATCACGTTTTTGTGCCGCGCGTCGGCGCAGATGCGACGGTACAGCGCATTCACGGTGTCGCGGCCCCCCCTCCAGCACCTGCATGAAGATGTCTCCACTGTGGCACAGCAAGCCGGTGATCCCCAAAGCCGGGTTGGTCTTGCGCGAGGTGGCGAGGATGGCGTCAATGACGTCGGACGTCATCACATCGGCGCTGCGACTGGCGTACAGCAGGCGAACCAGCATGGCATCAGCCTTTCTTATGGTTGACCAGAGAGAGGAATTCTCGGCGCAGATGCGGATCTTTCAGGAACGATCCACGCATCACGCTGTTGATCATTTTCGAGTCCATGTCCTTGACCCCACGCCAATGCATGCAGAAGTGATCTGCCTCCATGACCACAGCCAGGCCGTCCGGATTCATGCGCTTTTGCAGCACGTCGGCCACTTGGGTCACGGCTTCTTCCTGGATTTGAGGGCGGCTCATGATCCAGTCAATCAGCCGCGCATACTTGGACAGGCCAATGAGGTTGGAGTGCTCGTTGGGCCTGATGCCGATCCACACCCGGCCGATGATCGGGCACAAATGGTGTGAGCAAGCGCTGCGAACGGTAATCGGCCCCACGATCATGAGCTCGTTGAGTCGCTCCACATTGGGGAACTCGGTGACCGGCGGGGCGGGTTGGTAACGGCCGCGAAAGATCTCATTGAGATACATCTTGGCCACACGCCGCGCGGTATCTTGCGTGTTGTGGTCGCTTTCGGTGTCGATCACGAGGCTGGACAGCACATCGTGCATCTTGGTCTGAACCTCGTCCAGCAGCGCGTCCAGCTCACCGGGCTCGATGAATTCGGCGATGTTGTCGTTGGCGTGAAAGCGCTTGTGGGCCGCCTTGATTCGCTCGCGAATCTTGACGGATACCGGCACACCATCCGGAGAGTCGGCGTTGTCGGGCAGAGAGTTGGAAGAAGTCATGTCGCGTCCTGGGGGCAGGGCCTCTTACAGATAAAAGGCATCCTAGCGCGCCAGCCGGTATTTTGCCTGTGAGGCCGCCCGTTTCCCTGCCCGAAACAGGGATGCCGTCACAGAGTCAGTGGTGTTCGCTGCAAACACTCGCGCCGGCGTGCTGAACGCAATACCTGGCGCGGCATGCCGAAGCAGCGGCCCCCTCCAGCGAGGCGCATCGCTGCCATGCGTCTTCGCTGGGCGTGTGTCCTCCCGGCTTACGGTGGTTGCTGTGCGCAAACATGGCCTCCAGCAGTGCCACATCGTCATCCGCATGTTTGCGCTTGGCTGGCTTGATGGCCGATGGTGGCTTGTTGCTGGTGGAGCCCACGGCGGCAATGATCTCTGTCCGCGCAGCGGGCGACGTGGACACCGTCTCGTGTGTGGCGTTGGCGGGCGTCGAGGGGATGGGGGCCGCTGGGCCCACCGCCTCCATGATCTCGATGGTGGCGACCTGATCTGCCTGCGGGTGCGGCCCTGATGATGCCGGATGCGAAGTGGCCGCGGCTACGGCAGTGCGATGGGTAGGCGCGACGCTGGGCGCATCAGGATGACCATCCTGGATCACCATGGCAAAACTGACCAAGACACTCACAATCCCCACCAACATCAGTGCGAGCAGGACTTTGGATTGCCAGGACTGACCTTTGTTGCGGCGACGTGATCGTGAGGCGGACCCACCCCGTCTGGACGATCGACGGGACGATTCCAGCGTCGATAGAATGCGCACGCTTTGAAGCTCATCGTCCGCGCCTGAAGCCCCTGTGTCCATGCCTGCGAACAGGCTGGGTCGGTCCAGTGACGGCCTTTCCGAAGGGATGGGCCGCGCGGTGTGTGGAGGCAAAAGATTGCCTTGGTCATGGCTCACGCCTGACTCCCTGTTTTTTGTTGATCGGCGCATTCTAGGGACGGCCGATCTGCTGTCCATACCGCAATTGGCGGGGTTGCAAACAATCGTTACAGCATCATGCAAGCTGCCTGGGTTCTCCTGTTGTTCATGGTCGGTGGGCTTGGCCTAGGCATGGTGACCTTTCCAGAGGTGCGTGACTGGATGTGGCAGACCTGTTCTGGTCGGCTGTTTGTGGCTCGGAGACGGACCATCTTGGTCCTGGGGAGTGTGGTGGCATTGGCCTTGCCGGTGTGTCTCGCGCTGTCGTGGGGTGCATGGGGGACACGTTCGATCGACGGGTTTGATGACCGCGTGGAGCCGGCCAACACGCAGGTCGCACATTTGCTGCAAGGCGAACATCTGGTGCCGCCACCGCCGCTCCCGCCTGAAGCGTTCCAGTCAGCCGAGGTCGAGATGTCTCGCCCCTTGCTTGCATCGGCAGATCGTCGTTGGGATCAGATGGACCCAGAGTTTGTGCAGTTGCTGCTGTTGGCTTTCAAGATCATGAAAGACGAGCACGGCTATGACATGGCCTTGCTGGAAGGGTGGCGGAGTCCCGAGCGACAAGCGATGCTGGCTCAGAAGGGGACCCACGTCACCATGGCTGGTGCTTGGCAGAGCTACCATCAGTACGGTGTGGCGGCCGATTGCGCGTTTTTCAAAGAAGGCAAGCTGGTCATCTCCGAGCGAGATCCCTGGGCGATGCGTGGCTATGCACTCTATGGTCAAGTGGCCGAACGTCTGGGGCTGACGTGGGGTGGGCGTTGGCAGTTGCAAGACTTTGGGCACGTCGAGTGGCGCAAGCCCGGCATCAAGGCCGCCATGCGCGCCGCACGTAACCCTTGAGTGCAGACGACACACTTCGTAACGCCATCTCCCCAATAGCGGGGGAGACGCTCATGCCCCCCCAACCTTAGACTGCGCCCGCACTCACAACGATTGGGTGCGTGACCTATAAGCAGCAGGGAGCGAGGCCATGGGCCGACCATTCATTGTCCTGGGGGACACGACCAGTCACGGCGGTACGGTCGTTGGGGCATCTGGCACGACCGATACACATGGCAAGCGCATCGCGCGTGTGGGGGATCAAGTGACCTGCCCCAAGCGCAGCCACGGCACCACGGTCATTGTTTCCGGTGACCCGACCATGCTCATTGACGGCCAACCGGCTGCACGTCATGGCGACATGTGTGCGTGTGGCGCCACCTTGATCTCGGCGCAAGCCGTTTCCACCGCCCACTGACTCCCTCGCTGTCAGACGCAGCAGGCGCAGATGCTCGTTGCATCGGTGCTGTTCGCATCGCAGTCTATGTATGACCAAGGTTCTGAAAGCCGGCGGCCTGTGGCTGTTGATCTCCATCATCGTCTGGGTGGTGTCCATGTGGCGCTGGCAGGGCGCTTCTGATGTCTCAACGGGACAGATCGTGGTGCAACTTGGGGTGCTGCCACTGGCGCTGACGCTCGTCTTCATCGGGGTGCTGTTTGGCGTGCAGCGTCTTCGGCAAATCGCTGTGCATGCGGATCTGCCAGCGGCACCACCTGCGTCACCGGATGCATCGGCTTCATTCGGTTCGGATGATCCGCACCCGCGTGGACACGCGGCCTGGCTCTTGGCCGATGCCGTGACGCTGACGCTGGGGAACGATGCCGACAGCGCCTGGCGCTCTGCGCGAACGGGCGTGCATCGCCCAGGTCTGGATGCCAACTTGAAGGACCAGGATGATCTGCCTGTCTTTTCTGCTCGCGTCACAGATCTTGACCTCGATCCATGGTGGTCCGGAGAACCTGACTTGCCAGATTGCCTGAAGCGAGCACACGTTGTCAGGGTGCTGCAGTTGCTGTCGCCATCCCTGCGGCAGATCCTCGATGCGCTCGGATCTTTAGCTTGGTCGTCTGAGGATATCAATTCCAACCTCCACACGGAGCGCCAGGATTCATTCGCCATGCCCAACCACCTTTCTGGCGTGGCGCAACCTGCGCGAGGTGGCGTGAACCAAGCTGAGCACAGGCTGCAACTGGCTGTGCGCTTGATTTGGCCGCAGCATTGGCAGCCGGATGTTCGAGACGCCGCCACCGAGTGGGTACGTCGTCAATCCGGAGTGCTGTTCGATTGGGCGGATCGTCATCAGGTGCAGGATGTGAGATGGCAAGTCGGCGCCGTCGAGGGCGAGCAGGGATGGTGGCGTGAGTGGGATCAAGTGTTGAGCCATATGGGGCAAGAGATCCGGCCGAATCTGCTCATGATCTTCGCGGCAGACAGTGCGCTGGATGACGACGCAGTGGCGCGCATGCAAGCCCGGGGTGAGTTGTTTACGGCCCAACATCAGGCCGGGCGCATCCCGGGGGAGGGGGGCGTCGGCCTGATGTTCGCCAATCGTGCGGCGGCAGACCTGCTTGGGTCTCAGCATCCTGACATGCTGGGTGTAAGACCGTCCATCCGCGCGCAACGAGAGAAGTCTGCAGATGCCTTGGGGCGCTCGGGATGTGGTGTGTTGTCTGACTTGTTGACCATGTTGCATGCGCAGTGGCCTGGCGAGGCATCGGCAATCAAGGTGATTTCGGATGCCGATCATCGTGCCAGTCGCACGGCCGAGCTATACGAAGCCGCCTTGGCAGTCGTGCCTGAGGCTGATCCGATGACCAGTGTGATCCGCTTGGGGGATGCCTGCGGCGACCTCGGCGTGGTGCGCTGGCTGGCGCCTCTCGCCTTGGCCGCGGCGGCGGTGCGTGCGACCGAGCACCCGTGCGGGACTGCATGGGTTGCGCATGTTCACGATCCCCATCACCGGACCGTGCTGGCGGTGACATCCACCGAGTTAAGCGCTCGGTTAGCTTGATCAAAGATGGAAGTTTGAATGCAAAGAATCTGGCAGTTTCTTCTGGACGCCCGCACGCTCACCGTGATTGGCGTGCTGGCATTGGCGGCCCTGCTGCTGATCGGTGCCGATGCCTTGCGTGTGGGGATGGTGTGGGCCATCACCATCGTGGCCATCTTGCTGCTGGCAGCTGCGGGGGTGTGGGGTCGCAAGCGTTGGCAAGAGCGTCAGGCGGCTCAGGCCATGGCGCAGGCCTTTGATGACGAGGCGCAAAAGGCCGTCCAGGCTGCAGCGTCATCCGGCAAGCAGGATGAGGTGGCGGCTGTCCGTGAGCGCATGTCAGAAGCGGTGAGGCTGATCAAGCGATCGAAGCTGGGCGAAACGTCGGGTGCCGCGGCACTGTACGAGTTGCCTTGGTACGCCATCATCGGCAATCCGGCGGCCGGTAAGAGCTCTGCCATCGTGCAGTCTGGGTTGAAGTTTCCGTTTGCCGATCACACGGACAACGTCATTCAAGGGATTGGCGGAACACGGCACTGCGATTGGTACTTCACAACCGAAGGCATTGTGCTGGACACCGCAGGTCGCTATGCCGTGCATGAGGAGGATCGCAGCGAGTGGTTGGGCTTCTTGTCTCTGTTGAAGAAGCATCGCCCCAAAGCGCCGATCAACGGGGTCATCGTGGCGGTCAGTGTCGCGGAGTTGGGCAGCAACAAGCCTGAGTTTGCGATTGACCTTGCTCGGAAACTGCGCCAGCGGGTTCAGGAGCTGACAGAGAAACTGGAAGTCTTCGTGCCGGTCTATGTGCTGTTCACGAAAGCAGACCTGATCGCTGGCTTTGTCGACTTCTTTGAAGATCGTGATCGTTCGGAGCGTGACAAAGTGTGGGGGGCGACCTTGCCTTACGACACCATGACGCCATCTGGCGATCACGGGGACGCGGTGGCTCAGTTTGAGGTGCATTTTGACAAGCTCTATCAAGGGCTCAAAGACGCATCTGTGGCGCGCATGTCGCTGCATCGGGGCGAGCAATTGCCACCGGGCGTTTTGACCTTTCCGCTGGAGTTTGCTGCCCTCAAACCTTCCCTGCGCACGTTCGTCAACACGCTGTTCGAGGACAACCCGTACCAGTTCAAGCCCATTTTCCGGGGCTTCTATTTCACCAGTGCGGTGCAAGAAGGGCAGTCCACCAGCCGTGCCAGTCAGCGTGTGGCCGATCAGTTTGGTTTGCAACTCCTGCCTGGGACTGCCGCAGCGGTGTATTCACAAAGTGGCTTTTTCTTGAGAGAGCTCTTTTCCAGAGTGATCTTTGCCGACCGTGAGTTGGTCAAGCAATACACCAGTCGAACCAAGATGCGTGTGCGCTATGCGAGCTTCATTGGGGGCATGGTGCTGCTGGGCATGCTCATGGCTGGATGGACCTGGTCTTACATGGGGAACCGGCAATTCGTGGCCAATGTCCAGGCCGATTTGAACAAGGCCCGACAAGTTCAAAGCGACCGGGTGGACTTGGCCTCACGCCTCGAGGCACTGGCCATCTTGCAGGATCGGCTGGAGCAAGTGCAGCGGTACCGAGATGCACATCCCTGGTCGATTGGATGGGGGCTGTACCAAGGTCAGGCCATCGAGGAGCGCTTGAAGGAAGAGTACTTCCACGGTCTGGACGCCGTGCTGCTCAAGCCATCAGCGCAAGCGATGGCATCGTATTTGACGGAAGTGAATGCCCGTGCCGCTGAATTGCGACCCGTTCAGCGCTCGGGTGAGGCGAGTGCCCAGCAGGTGACTGCTGCAGAGGCGGCCTCGCCCGTCTCTGCCTCGACAGTGATGGACCGAGATCCACCCGCCGCTGGGGTGCCGTATTCGACGGCATCCAGTACCAATGTGACGGAGGCCTATAACGCGCTGAAGGCCTACCTGATGCTGGGTGACCGAGATCGTCTGGAGCCGGGACACATGAGCGATCAACTCACTCGGTTTTGGCGCAGTTGGCTGGATGCCAACCGAGGCAACATGCCTCGGGAACAGTTGATCCAGCGGGCAGAACGGGTGTTGTCGTACGCGATGGCGCAGATGGCTGATCCGGCGTTTCCTCAGCAGGAGCTCAATCTGACCTTGCTGGACCAAACCCGAGAGAACCTGCGTCGGGTGATCAAGGGGATGCCTGCGCGTGAACGCGTGTACGGAGAAATCAAGGCTCGTGCTGCCACGCGTTTTGCGCCGGTGACCGTCGCGCGCTATGTCGCGGACGCCGATCGAAACATGGTGGCGGGCAGCTATGCCGTGTCAGGTGCCTTCACCAAAGAGGCCTGGGACCAGTACGTGAAGGATGCCATCCAGAACGCAGCCCAGAAGGAGTTGCAGTCGACGGATTGGGTGCTCAAAACCAATGTGGCAGATGACCTGACCTTGGAGGGGAGCCCGGAGCAGATCCAGAAAGCCCTGACGCAGTTGTACAAGGCGGACTATGCGCGCGAGTGGCAAAAGTTCATGCAAGGCATCACGGTGCAGGAGTTTGGCAGCTTTGAGCAGGCCGTGGTGCACATGAATCGCCTGGGTGATGCCACCACTTCGCCGGTGGGCGTGTTACTCAAGACCCTTTATGAGCAAACGTCCTGGGATAACCCGTCGATGCTCAATGACCGCCTGGCAGAAGGCAAGAAGTCGTTTGGTGAATGGTTCAAGCAAAAGGTCTTGGGCATGGCCCCGGCTGCGGTGCCCGTCAATGTGAGTGTCAGTCTGGGAGGTGAGGCGCAGATTCCCATGGGTCCCATCGGGAAGGAATTTGCCAGCCTGAACCGACTCATGATGCCGCGCGACGGTGGCGAGCCATTGGTCCGCACTTACCTGGCTGCGCTGTCCAAGATCCGTGCGCGTTTCAATGACATGAAGACGCAAGGGGATCCTGGCCCTGCCGCACGTCAGTTCATGCTGCAGACCTTTGAGGGCAGTGGTGAATTGGCCGAAGCGTTGAAGTTGGTGGATGAGCAATTGCTGACCGGGATGAGCGAATCGGCCAGACAGGCACTGCGTCCGCTGCTGGTTCGGCCCTTGATGCAGGCGTTTGCCGTCATCGTCAAGCCAGCCGAGGCCGAGCTCAATCGCGTCTGGATGGCGCAGGTGTTCGAGCCCTATCAGCGGACCCTGTCGATGAAGTACCCGTTTGATCGTTCTGCCAAGATCGAGGCCAGTCCTGCTGAAATGGCCAAGGTGTTTGGCGTGGAGGGCAGCGTGGCCAAGTTTGTCGAACAGTCTCTCGGCGCATTGGTCTTGAAGCGTGGCGACAGCTTGAGCGCACGCACTTGGGCCGACATGGGCGTGACCTTGACCCCGGAATTCACCGGCGGCGTTGCAGCGTGGGTCGCGCCTTTGGGTGGACAAGGTGCGGCCAGCGGCAGTGGTGGGGCCGGTGGTGCATCTTCAGACGCGCAGACGGTGTTTCAGATGCTGCCCGTGCCTGCTCCTGGACTGTCGGAGTACACCGTGGAGGTCGATGGGCAAACCCTGCGGTATCGCAACGGTGTCGCCACATGGGGGCACTTTGTCTGGCCGGGCCCAGGGACGGCGGGCGTCAAGATTTCGGGCGTCACCCATGATGGTCGCAGCGTGGTGTTCTTCAATGAGCCAGGCCGCTTTGGCTTGGAGAAGATGATCAATTCTGCTCAGCGAAGACGGGTGGACGGCCAGACCTTTGAGTTGCGCTGGGCCAGCACCGGGCTGAATGTGGCCTTGCAGTTGCGCATCATCTCGAATGCAAGCACCGCTTCTTCTGAGCCTGCCAATGCGAACCCCAATGCCGCGGTGGCGGCGAAGCCGGGGCAGTTGCCCGCCATGATCGCAGGCAGCGCTGAAGGTGGGGCCGCTCAGACCGGGCAGGGTGCTCGTGCAGGGGGGGCGGCATTGTGAGCCGTGTGATGTCTGACCCGACCGATCTGATGTATTTCGGGAAGCTCCCGTCGCGTGGGGACTTTGTTCGCAGCCCCCATCATGCCAATCTCATCGACTTGGTGGATCGATGGCAGTCACAGACCATGGAGCGACTGTCGTCAGATCCGCGGTGGAAGTTGACCTATGACAGCGCGCAGCCGATTCAGTTTGCGGTGCTGGGGACGGGGAGCAACGTGGGCCTTGCGGGGCATTGGATGGCCAGCCAAGATGCTTCAGGGCGGCGTTTTCCTTTTGTCACGGCAGCATCGTTCGATCTGAGTCTGCCGACGCAATTTGCCTCGCTGGCACCCATTGCGTTGTGGAAGACCTGGTCGAGGCTGGAGCAGGTCAGTCGTGTGGCGCATGCCGCAACGGATTTTGCTCATGCTCAGGCCAGCTTGCATGCACCCATGCCAGTCAATGTGAGTTTGTCTGGTGCGCGGGTCGTTTTGCAGGATTTTCTGGATACACACACCGTGGCCAGCCTGGAGCAAATGCTGGCTGCGGGTGGCGGACGGTTGGTGATGAGGCAAGCCATCCTGGCTCTGGGCTTGTTGCTGCAGCCTGCCATGACGATGGGCGCGTCGCGACTCACGCGGGTGTTGCGTTTGCCTTTGCCTGCTGACGCCGGGAAGCGCGGCTTGGTGGCCGCGTGGTGGCTCTCTCTCGTCCTGGGCTTCTTTGCGCGGCATGAGATCGAACTGGGCATGTATCTGACGGTGCATGCCGAGGGGCCCCAACTCTTGCTGGGCTTTCAAGGTGCTTCTGCCGCAACCTTGCATGCGGTGATCGATCCCGTGGTGTTGTCTGCGCAGTCGGTGAGCCTGCAGCAATCGGAGTGGGTCGAGGGCGAAGTTCTATCCGACCATGGCGTTCGCAAGCTGTCCAACTATTTATTGGATCCAAGCTTGTCACTGGCGCAAGCACTGAGCAGTTTTCAAGAAGTTTTCCTCGGGGTGTGACGATGCGATATCAGCGCTGGAAGAATCGGGTCAAGGTGGTGACGTCCGTGGCGTGCATGACGATGGCAACGTGTGTTCAAGCACAGGCCGGCGCGCAGGTGCAAGGACCCGGGCAAGTGGTGGTGTCTGGCACGGTGCCGGATGAAGCCACGCGGGTGGCAGTTCTGGCTCGCCTGCGAGATCTGTACGGTGCTGATCGTGTGGTCGACCAAGTGTCATTGGGCGCCGTGGTGGCACCGCCCCAGTGGTCGCAGCACGTTGGCAAGTTGCTCAGCCCCGCGCTCAAGCAGGTCACCCATGGGCAACTGAGTGTGCAAGGCACGACGATTGACCTTCGGGGCGAGGTGTCCAACGAGGCTGTGCGTCAGCAGGTGGCGGGCGACATGGCTCAGTCTTTGAATCCCACCTACACAGTGCGCAACGGGCTTCGTGTCGCCGTTCAAGAGCAAGCGGTGATGGACAGGACATTGGCCAATCGCATCGTGGAATTCGAGCCGGGCAGTGCGGTGTTGCGCCCGGCTGGCTTGCTGATTCTGGATGAGATGGCCGCGACGATGTCGAAACTGAAGGAGCGTCGCTTTGAGATCATTGGTCATACAGATGCCTCAGGCAACCGTCAGGCCAACGTCAGCTTGTCCCTGGCCAGGGCGCAGGCCGTGAAGAGCTATCTGGTCGGCAAAGGGATGCCCGCCGATCGATTGAGCACCACGGGTGTCGGGCCCCATCAGCCTATCGCCAGCAACGAAACAGAGGAAGGGCGCGCACGCAACCGGCGCATCGAGTTTCGGGTGGGAACCTGATGCGCCACTTGGGTGCTGAGTCAATACGCTGGCGGGTCAACGGGGGCCAGTCCTAGAAGTTCTTGAATGTGAGACATGGCACCTTGCTCTTTGACGACTTCGCGTAGCCATTCGTGCAACGGCATGTCGCCCCATTTCACCGCCTTGTCCACCAGATAGGCGACAGGGCTATGCGGCTCGGTTCGACGGAAGAACTGCGCCACCTCGCGCAATTGCTGGAGTGCTTGCGCCCGACCGTACAGCGTGCTGGGTGCAGCCATGTGCCCGGTGGATTCACTCGGCGTGTCGGCATGGTCGTTGTGCAGGTCTGCTGCGGGCTGTGCCTCCGGCATCAGGGCGCCAGCCTCTCGGCCCAGGCGGGTGAGTTCGTGCTCGGCCTTGGCGAGGGCTTCTTTCGCCGCGACAAAGCTGGGGCCAGCTGCGCCGAGTTGTTCGTCGATGACGCCTTGCCAGTCCTGAAGATGGCGCAGACTGGCCTGGAGACCATCGAGTGCGGTGCGCAGGTGCGTGGCAGGCGTGTCGCGCAGTGCCCGATTGAACTGGTCAAGGGTCACTTTGCTGTGTGCATCTTTGGCCGTGTCGTCGGGCGCGCGCTCTGCGACCGCGGCCTGCTGACGCGCGATCTGAAGATCGCGTAGCGTGAACGCCGTACCGTGTCGTCCCTGGGTAACGGGCAAGGTGTCCGACAAGGTCACCACGCGTTGCAGGAGCCAGCTCATGTTGCCAATGCGTTCTTCCTGATCTCCGTCATCTGCTTGCGGGTGGACGGATGGCCAGTAGCGTCGGCAGAGTGCTGTGCACAACTGCAGGCCGTGGCTCAGGCCAGGATAGCCTTGCGTGAGCGTCCAGGCTTCGGTGAGCCACATGGCAACGCGCAAATCCTTGGTTTGGCTTTCCAGCAGGCTTTGGCATTGCTCGGCAACACCAGGCCAGTCCGCCACCTTCAGTGTGGTGACCCATTCGCCCTGGTCCAGGGTGGGGTCATCTTCTCGGCGCATGTCGGCAATGTGATCGAAGGCGGCGGAGAACGACAGATCAACCCCGCAAGGAGTGTCAGGCGCGATGGGCGCCAGCAGTACTTCTAAGTCCATGAGATCCCTGATTCATGTTGAGCCTCCCTAAAAAACAGGGGGCGTTTGTGGGCGAAATCTTCACATGGCATCGACCCGACAAGGTGCCCCCCATCGCGGGTGTCTCGGTAACCTGATGTGTCGGTGCCGTGGGGCTTTGAGTTTTGTTAATAAGAGTGATTCGCAATTGCAAATAAAAGTGTTAGACTTGCCGCATGGCTTCTCTCGCGCTTTCTCCGACACATCACCCGCTGCTGCCGCCGCCTGATTTGAACCCGGTGCAGCGCTGGTTCCTGGCCGCGAGCGTGCTGGTTGTGCATGTGGTGTTGGCTGCCGTGGTGGTCACGGCCATGCGTGCGCCAGAGTTGGTCGCGGAGCCCCGTGCGATGGAGGTGGCGTTGATCGCTGACACGCCTCAGGTGCAGCGCGCACAGGATCCCGTTGACCCTCAAGTGCCGCCCCAGCCAGCCGTTGCGAAGCCCGCCCCGGCACAGCCCCAGTTGCCTGCGCCTGTACTGGCTGCCAATCGCCCCGCTGCGCCCAACGATGTGCAAGTGGCGCCGCCCGCACCACCGGTGCCCCCGAAGCCCACGGAAACGGCTGCACCCACCAATCCGTCGGCCGCAGCATTGCCGGCCGGCCCCACGGGGCCTGTGACCGCAGCGCCCTCCAGTGACGCCGGTCGTCAGCCGGTCGTGCCCAAAGTGTTGCCCTCATCGGCGGTCCGCTATTTGGTGGAGCCGGATCTCATTTATCCACGTGCCTCGCGTGAGCTGGGCGAATCAGGCGTGGTCCGACTCAAGGTGTTGGTGGATGAGCATGGCCGTCCACGTGACATCGAGGTCGTTCGCTCGTCCGGCTATCCCCGTCTCGATCAGCAGGCAGTGCTGGCGATGAAGAAAGCACGATTCCAACCCCACCTGGAGGACGGCGTGGCCCGTACTGTGTGGGTGGTTGCTCCCCTTACGTTCAATTTGGAAGACTGATCATCATGACTGATTTGGCCGCCTCCGCTCCTGTGATGGCTGATACCGCAAGCGCCGTGGACGCCAGTGCCACCGTGGCGACACAAGCCGCTGCACCCGAGTTGGGCTTTACCCATTTCATTGCGCAAACGGATGCCGTTGGTCAAGGGCTGTTTGCCATTTTGGTCATCATGTCCCTGGTTTCCTGGGCTTTGATCGTGACCAAGGGGGTGTCCTTGTTCCTGCGTCAACGGCGCAGCAAGACATTCCTGGATTTTTTCTGGAATGCCACGTCGCTGGAATCGGTTCAGCACGAAATTGCGACGCACGGTGTCCATGAGCCCTTCGCGCATCTGACCGCACATGCCATGCATGCCCAGGCTCACCACGCTCGCTTTGGCGCAGCCAAGCTGGAAGAGGCGGGCAGTGCGCAAGACTTCCTGACACGCACGATCAAGAAGGTGCTGGACGAGGACACCATGCGCATGGAAAGTGGCCTGAGTGTGTTGGCCACCATTGGCGCTACTGCACCTTTCGTGGGCTTGTTTGGCACCGTCTGGGGGGTTTACCACGCCTTGCTGGCGATTGGTGCGACGGGGGCAGGGACGCTGGACAAGGTGGCCGGCCCGGTTGGCGAAGCGCTCATCATGACCGGCGTGGGTCTGGCTGTGGCGATTCCTGCCGTGATGGGCTACAACTGGCTGACGCGTAGCAACCGCGTGTGGGGCGCTCGACTGGATGCCTTTGCGTTCGAATTGTTCACGTTCTTGTCGACGGGTCAAACACTCAAAACCAGCAGCGAGCAGGACGCGGGCAACGGTGCGGCTGCCAACGTGCGTGCCATCAAGCCAGGCTCCGCAGCCTGATCTCGGACCGGAGAGGATTGAATCATGGCCTTTGCCAGTTTCGACAACAAGGGGAGCAGCGCCCCGGTTGCAGAGATCAATATGGTGCCGCTGATTGATGTGATGCTGGTGCTGCTGGTCATCTTCATCGTGACGGCCCCGTTGCTGAGTCATCAGGTCAAGCTGGAGTTGCCCAAGGCCAGCGCACAAGTGATGTCTGCCAAGGCTGAGAAGATCGACTTGTCGATCGATGCAGACGGTGTGCGTTATTGGAATGGTCAGGCCTTGAGCCGTGATGAAGCGGCTGCACGTTTTGCAGCTGAGGGTGCCAAGCCCACTCAGCCGGAAGTGCATTTGCGCGCAGATCAGGCTGTGCCTTATCGGGCGGTGGCCGAGACTTTGGCCGATGCATCCAAAGCGGGCTTGACCAAAATCGGTTTTGTGACGGATCCGGCCCCTGTGAAGGGTGCTGAGCACAACGGCAAGGCGAGCAAGCCGTAAAGAGCGTTGGGGTCGCGCTACCATGCCGGCATGCGTACGCCTGACCTGACTTCCATCGTGCCACCACAGGCCCTTGCCGGTCTGAAAGTGGTTGAACTGGGCCAGCTGATTGCTGGCCCTTTTGCTGGCAAGACCCTGGCCGATTTTGGTGCCGAGGTGATCAAGATCGAGCCCCCCGCGACCGACAGTGGTGCGGGCGGGGATCCCTTGCGCCAGTGGCGCATGCTGCACAACGGAACCAGTGTGTGGTGGCAGGTTCAGAGTCGCAACAAGAAGAGTGTGGTGCTGGACTTGCGGACGGAGGAAGGGCGCGACATCACCCGGCGACTCATCGATGAGGCCGACGTGGTGATTGAGAATTTCAAGCCAGGCACCATGGAAAAGTGGGGCATGGGCTATGACGCACTGAGTGCCCGCAACCCTGGGCTGATCATGTTGCGCATCAGCGGCTATGGCCAGACGGGGCCGTACAAGGAGCGACCAGGTTTCGCCGTGGTGGCGGAAGCCATGGGCGGCATGCGTTATCTCAATGGTGAGCCTGGTCGTGCGCCGGTTCGTGCAGGGGTGAGTCTGGGGGATACCTTGGCCGCGTTGCACGGTGTCATCGGGGTGTTGCTGGCGCTGCAGGCTCGGCAGCGTTCGATCAGTGACGATGCGCCCAAAGGCCGGGGGCAGGTTGTGGATGTGGCTCTGTATGAGGCCGTGTTCAACTGCATGGAGAGTTTGCTGCCAGAGTATTCAGCATTCGGTGCCGTGCGGCAGCCTGCTGGCTCTGCGCTGCCGGGCATCGCCCCCAGCAATGCATATCCTTGCCAGGACGGCATGGTGGTCATCGGTGGCAATGGCGACTCCATCTTCAAACGCTTGATGATTTCGATCGGTCGGGATGACCTGGCTACGGATGCCGAGTTGTCCAGCAATCCGGGACGCGTCAAACGTGTGGACGAGATTGACCAGGCGATCGGTGAGTGGACCGGGGCTCGATCCGTTGAACAGGTGTTGGCCGTCTTGAACGCGGCCAGCGTGCCGGTGGGGCGCATTTATTCCGCACAGGACATTGCGCAGGATCCGCACTATCGTGCCCGTGACATGATCGTGCCTGTGATCACACCCGATGGCTTGACCGTTGACGTGCCAGGCATCGTGCCCAAGCTCTCTGTCACGCCCGGTGCGATCACGCGAAGGGCACCGACGTTGGGTGAAGACACCGATGCGGTGCTGGCGCCATGGAAGCGCTGAGTGGTGTCGTTCATGGCGTGTTGAATCGGGAAGCAAGACGTGACGGATATGTCCTCTGAAAAAGAGCGTGGGCAATTTGCCTTGTTGTCGCAAAAGCGGTTTGCTCCGTTTTTTCTGACGCAGTTTCTGGGTGCCGCGAATGACAACCTGCTCAAGTTCGCGTTCACGGTGTTGGTGACCTATCAACTCCAGGTGAGTTGGCTGCCTGCGAAGCTGGCGGGTTTGGTCATCGGTGCACTGTTCATCTTGCCCTTCGTGCTTTTATCGGCCACCGCTGGGCAGTGGGCTGACAAGTATGACAAGGCCAAGGTCATGCAGGCAGTCAAGGGCTTGGAGATCGTCATCATGGTCCTGGCCACGGTGGGGTTCTGGATGCAGTGGATTCCATTGCTGCTGGGCTGCGTGTTCTTGATGGGCTTGCATTCCACCTTGTTCGGGCCGGTCAAGTACGCTTATTTGCCCCAGCATTTGTCGGAGCGTGAGCTCACCGGGGGCAATGGCCTGGTGGAGATGGGGACCTTTGTGGCCATTTTGCTGGGCAACGTGGGGGGCGGCTTGCTCATGAGCGTGCCAGGCACCGGTGTGCACTGGGTGGCGGGGGTGTGTTTGGCGGTGGCGGTGTTGGGATGGCTTGTCGCGCGAGGCATTCCAGCTTCGCCCTCGTCGGATCCGACCTTGAAGTTGAATTGGAATCCCGCGACCGAGACGTGGCGAAATCTGAAGCTGGCTTATGAATATCCCAGCGTGTTTCGCTCCTTGCTGGGTATCTCTTGGATGTGGTTTTTCGGCGCGGTGTTTCTGTCTCAGTTCCCGGCCTTTGCGCGCGATGTGATCGGGGGCGATGAGCGGGTGGCATCCCTGTTGCTGGTGGTGTTTTCGGTGGGCATCGCGGCGGGTTCATTGCTGTGCGAAACCTTGTCGCACCGGCACGTGGAGATTGGCCTGGTGCCCATCGGTGCGGTGGGGATGACCGTCTTTGCGTTTGACTTGTATCTGGCCGCAGCGGGCTTGCCGCCTGTGCAGGGAGCTTGGCTGACAGTCAGCGCTTTCGTGTCGCAACCTGCGCATTGGCGGGTCATGGCGGACCTGGCGTTGTTGGCGTTCAGTGCGGGGCTCTACAGCGTGCCGATGTACGCATTGATCCAGCTGAGAGCCAAGGCCAGCCACCGGGCACGCATCATCGCGGCCAACAACATCCTCAATGCGATCTTCATGATCGTGAGCAGCGTGATGGCCGGTGCGCTGCTGGGCGCGGGTTTGTCCATTCCTCAGGTGTTTGGTGTGACCGCTGTGTTGAATGTGATCGTGGTCGGGTATGTGTTCTGGTTGATGCCCGAATACATCATCCGTCTGGTGATGCTGGTCATCACGCGTGGGGTGTACCGCTTGCGTGTGCGTGGGGATGAGCACATTCCCACGGATGGACCCGCCATCTTGGTGTGCAACCACGTGAGCTTTGTCGACGCCATCATCCTGGGCGTTTGCAGCCCGCGCCCCATGGTGTTCCTGATGGATCACCGCATTTTCAAGACCCCCGGCATCGGCTGGTTCTTCCGCATGGTCAAGGCGATTCCGATCGCGCCACAAAAGGAAGATCCGCAAGCGTACGAGCAGGCCTTCGAGCGTGCCAGGCAGGTTTTGCGAGACGGCGATCTCTTGTGTTTGTTCCCGGAAGGCGCCATCACCCGCGATGGGCAATTGCAAACGTTCAAGGCTGGCATCATGAAGATTCTGGCGTCTGACCCGGTCCCCGTGGTGCCGGCCGCTTTGCACAATCTCTGGGGTTCCACCTTCTCGCGCATCGAGGGGGCGGCCATGGCCAAGCCGTTGCGACGTGGTTTGTTCAACCGCGTGGGGCTGGTGGTGGGGCCGGCCCTGTCGGCCAGCGAGGTCTCGCCTGAGGGGTTGCAAACCCGCGTTCAGGCTTTGTTGAACGAGCCGTCACCCTGATTTCGAGGGGCGATGGGATGGGGTGAGGGTGGCAAAATTCTGACCATGGACAAACTGCTCACCCGCGCCGCATGGGCCCGTGTCATTCCCTTTGCGCTCTTCATGGCCTTGCTGGCCGTGCGGGGCTTGGTGCCTGCGACGGACGGCTCCACCCTGGATGGCCGATGGCTCTATGGGGTTTCGGTCCTGGTGGTCGGGGGGAGCCTGGCCTACTTCTGGCGTGACTACACCGAATTGGCATCGGACACGAGGCTGAGTTGGCAGCAGGGACTGCTGTCCATCATCGTCGGGGTTGTGGTGTTCCAGTTGTGGATCGTGCTGACCGAGCCATGGATGATGCTGGGGCAAGCGACTGCCAGCTTTCGACCGGTCGATGAAGAAGGTCAGTTGCAGTGGGGGCTGCTGGTGACCCGCTGGATGGGGGCGGCGCTGGTGGTGCCCTTGATGGAAGAGCTGTTTTGGCGCTCGTTCCTGATGCGATGGGTCGACAACCCCGACTTCGAGAAAATCTCGCCCACCGCGGTGACGGTCAAGGCAATCGCCTTGTCGACCTTGGTGTTCATGCTCGCCCACACACAATGGCTGGCGGCCATCGTGGCAGGGGTGGCTTATGCGGGCTTGTATCGGTACACCGGCAAGCTGTGGGCGCCGGTTTTGGCACATGCCGTCACCAACGGCGTCCTGGGCGTTTGGGTGGTGTTCACCGGCGCCTGGCAGTTCTGGTGAGGACGAAGCGGGCGAGCAGGGATCACCCGTCGCCCGTTCCTGCTGACTGATCAGACGCCGCGGGCGCGATCGGCTGCAAACTGCTGCTGGAAGGCCGCAAAGCGGCCGGCATCCAATGCGTCACGCACTTCCTGCATCAGGTTCAGGTAGTAGTGCAGGTTGTGGATGGTGGTCAGCATGGGGCCCAGCATCTCGCCGCACCGATCGAGGTGGTGGAGGTAGGCCCGGCTGAAGTTCTGGCAGGTGTAGCAAGTGCAGGTTTCGTCGATGGGACGCTCATCGGCCTTGTTGCGGCTGTTGCGCAGGCGCAGGTCACCAAAGCGGGTGAAGAGATGGCCATTGCGCGCATTGCGGGTGGGCATCACGCAGTCGAACATGTCCACGCCCGTGGCAACGCCTGCGACCAGATCCTCAGGCGTCCCGACGCCCATCAGGTACCGTGGCTTGTGGGTGGGCAGTTTGGGGGTGATGTGGTTCATCACGCGCATCATCTCGTCTTTGGGTTCACCCACGCTGACGCCGCCGATGGCATAGCCCGGCAGGTTCAGATCGACCAAGCCAGCCAGGGACTCTTCCCGCAGGTGCTCGAACATGCCGCCTTGGACGATGCCGAACAAGGCGTTGGGGTTTTCGAGACGGGTGAACTCGGTGATGCAGCGCTTGGCCCAGCGCATGCTCAACTCCATCGATGCGCGCGCTTCTTTTTCGGTGGTGATGTGACCCAGCGACTTGTCGCCCTTCCAGTAAGGCGTGCATTCGTCGAACTGCATGACGATGTCCGAGTTCAGGATGGTCTGGATCTGCATGCTGATCTCAGGCGTGAGGAACAGCTTGTCACCATTGACCGGCGAGGCAAAGCGCACGCCTTCTTCGCTGATCTTGCGCATCTCGCCCAGCGACCAGACCTGGAAACCGCCCGAGTCGGTCAAGATGGGCTTGTTCCACGACTCGAATTTGTGCAGGCCACCAAACTGTTTCATGATGTCCAGGCCGGGGCGCATCCACAGGTGGAAGGTGTTGCCCAGGATGATCTGGGCCCCCATTTCTTCGAGTGAGCGTGGCATGACCCCTTTGACCGTGCCATAAGTGCCCACGGGCATGAAGATTGGCGTCTGCACCACGCCGTGGTTCAGAGTGAGTTGGCCACGGCGTGCTTCGCCTTCGGTCTTGAGGAGTTCAAACTTGAGCATGATGGTGTGAGATCAGTCTGTTGATCGATGAGGTCGTGCGGCCAGGAGGCGCTCCAGCAGACGTTCGCTGCGGAAGGGCTTGGCCAGCACTTCGAGACCCGAGTCGTTGAGTCGGGCCAGTTCGGAAGGGCTGGTGTCGCCAGAAACAATCACGGGCTTGACGGTGTGGCCTTGTGTGCGAAGCTGCAGGCCCAGGTGTTGAGCCAGGGCCAGACCGTCCATGCCGGGCAGGCGATAGTCCGTCACCAAGGTGTCGGGCAGGAATTCCGGGTCGGCAGACCCCAAGAGGTCGGGCAACTCGTCAATGAGCGCTTCGGCATCCGGCCAGGTTCGGGTGTGTGCACCCCAGTTGTGGAGCATCTCTCCCAAGGCGCGACGCAGGATCATGTCGTCTTCCACCAGCCAGATGACACGGCCAGCCAAGGGTTGTTTGGGCGTGTCTTGGATTTTGGCAGGTTTGCTGGGCACCAGGTTGAGCGGTAACTCGATGGCAAAGCAAGAGCCTCGGCCAAGCTGCGACCGCACGCTGATCTGCTCGCCCAGGATAGACGCCGTGCGCCGAACGATGGCCAGACCCAGACCAATGCCGCGTTTGCGATCGCGAGCGGCATTGCCGACTTGGTAGAACTCTTCAAAAATGCGTTCTTGCTGTTCGGGGGCGATGCCAATGCCGGTGTCCCAGACCTCGATGCGCAGGCGGTGCTTGCCGCGTCGACGCGCTGCCACAAGGACGCCCCCTTGCTGTGTGTACCGAATGGCGTTGGCAACGAGGTTGCGCAAGACACTGTGCAACAGCATGGGATCGGTGAGCACCATGAGCTGATTGCTTTCGTGCTGGCGAGGCAGGCGGAAGCGCAAATCCAGTCCCTTGCCAACTGCGGCGCTGTGTTCGTGCACCTTCACAGCCTGGAACACGTCGTACATCGACACAGACTGGAATTCTGGTTTGACGGCGCCGGCGTCCAGCTTGGAAATGTCGAGCAGACCCACCAGCAGCGATTCCATCGACGACACAGCCTCGTCCAGCATATTGGCCAGGTCTTTGGTTTCTGGCGTGGTGGCTTGTTGGCGCAGCAGGCTGACCAGCAAGCCGATGGCGGCGGTAGGTTGACGCAAGTCGTGGCTGGCCGCCGCCAGAAACCGCGTTTTTGACTGGTTGGCCACTTCAAGGGCCCGCGTGCGCTCGGCCACACGTTCTTCCAGTGTCACGTTGAGTCGCTCGGACAGGTTCATGGCATCAATGAACTTGCGCATGAGTGTCAAGGCGAACCCCAGGAAAATGATGGGGGCGAAGTAGGGCGTCCAGTACAGGTCCGTGACCTGCACATACGGTGTCAGGAACAGATAGTCGTGCGCCATGCTGATCAGTGTGCCGACAGGGCCCAATGTCATGGCGGTGGCTTCCAGCCAGTGCTTGGTCCAGGCGGTCTCTACGACCTTGTAGACGACCAACACCCCACCCAGCATCATCATGGGGTAGGCAAACATCCGCATCAGATCCAGATAGGGCGTGCCCATGGCAAACACCCCGAGAACGGGCAGGCCAAACCCCATCATGCGCAGGGGCGGCACAAATCGCTCGGCTTTGATGTTGGCGTAAGCCATGCCAAACATCACCTGGTAATAGGTGGTCACGGCATGGGTGGCAAAAAACAGCCAGTCAACGACCGGTGTCGGCCAGGCAATGGTCTCGACGAAGTACAGCGCATTGCGGCCGCACATCACCAGCATCAGCCAACCGAAGTAGGCAAAGATCACGTCACGCGGCCGCGAACGCCAGGCCAGCAGCAGGAAAAGGGCCATGCCGGCCACGCTCATGTTCAGCGTCTGCGGCAGGTCGACGGTCCACCAACTGGCACTGTCGAAGTCGTTGCGCATGTCCGCCATCGGCCCGAACTGGAAAGGCGCGACACCGGGTTTGCGAAACGGATTCATCCGGACATCGATCTCGATGTCGTTGTCACCCGCGCCGAGCACGTTGACGGGCAACTCGATCAGATACGGCAGGGGTGCCATGCTGGTGATGGTGCTGCCTTCCATGTGGCGAGTGGCCAATTGAAAGCCGTTGACGGTCACCCGGTGGTTGCCCGGCAAGCGGTCAATGCGCAGTGCCCATGGCACGACAGGTGAGCGCTCCATGACCAAACGGACACGGTAGCAGTATTCGGCCGGTGGCTTGATGCCCATCTGCCGCCAGTCGTCTGGCAATTTGACTGGCCGACCTGGCGTGCGCTGAGCGCAATTGCCAGGTGCCAGCATGGCGTCCGTGATGACAACGGCTGGCGCCGCCCAGGCCAGATTGGCCAGGCACAGCGCACTCCAGCACAGCAACCTGATGATGAATCCCATGATTGATTTGATTTTTTTGTCGTCGTATCAGCGCTGGATCAGCATGGCATCGCCATAGCTGAAGAAGCGGTAGCCCTGCGAAATCGCATGGCTGTAGAGCGCCTTGATGTGCTCATAGCCAGCGAAGGCGCTGACCAGCATCATCAGAGTGCTCTTGGGGAGGTGGAAGTTGGTGATCAACACATCCACCACCTTGAACTGAAAGCCCGGGGTGATGAAGATGTCGGTGTCCCGACTGCCTGCCTCCAGTGTGGTGCCGGCCGGGGCGTGCAGCGCAGCCGATTCCAGCGCGCGCAGGGTGGTGGTCCCCACCGAGATGACGCGCCCGCCTGCAGCCTTGGTGGCCTCGATCAAAGCCACGGTGGTGGCGGGCACTTCAAACCATTCGCTGTGCATTTTGTGCTCAGCCAGGTTGTCGGTGCGAACGGGCTGGAATGTGCCTGCGCCCACGTGAAGCGTGACCTCTGCCGTGCGGATGCCTTTGGCTCGCATCGCTTCCAGCAAGGCTTCGTCAAAGTGCAGTGCAGCGGTGGGGGCCGCCACGGCGCCCGGTGCTGATGCAAAGACGGTTTGATACCGGCGAACGTCATCGGCCTCATCGGCATGGGTGATGTACGGCGGCAGGGGCACGTGACCGTACTGATCGAGCAGCTCAAACGGATCCCCCGACAGCCTCAGGTGAAACAGCCCCCCATCGGGGCCACCGCGACCCAGCACTTCGGCGTCGAAAGCATCGGCAAATCGAACGATGGCACCGGGTTTGGGTGACTTGCTCGCCCGCATGTGGGCCAGCACTTCGTTGTTGGGCAGAACGCGCTCCACCAATGCCTCGACCGCACCGCCGGATTGCTTGGCGCCATACAAGCGCGCCTTGATGACGCGGGTGTTGTTGAAGACCAGCAGATCACCGGGTTGAAGCAGATCCGGCAAATCTTTGAAGATGCGGTCGATGGGCGTCTCTGCTCGGCCATCCAGCAGGCGAGACGCGCTGCGTTCAGCGGCAGGATGTTGGGCGATCAGTTCGGGCGGAAGCTCGAAATCGAAGTCACTGAGGGTGTAGTGACGGGCGGCATCTGCCGCAGGCGCAGGGTGCGCCGAAGATGAGATGTGTTGCATGCCGTTGAGGGACTGACGGGTCCCGTGCCAAGGAAACCCGATATTGTCGCTGATCTGCGCCACCCTTCGAGGGTGCTCACATGAGTGGCTGGTGCAGGCACAATCGAGCTTCTTGCATACCTGTGTTTGCTTACAGTGTCTTCTTCGTCTTCTGTCCCGTCCAAGGCATCGACCGCCAGCTCGTCCGCATCGTCGAACGGGCCGACCGGTGCTGCGAAATCGGCGCCGCAAAAGGCCATGGAGCGGCTGGGCTTGCGCCGGGACATCGACCTGGCCTTGCATTTGCCCCTGCGCTACGAAGATGAAACGAGGCTGGTCCGGCTGGATGAGGTGCGGGATGGTGAAACGGCTCAGATCGAAGGCGTCGTGCGCGACAGCCGTGTCGAGATGCGCGGGCGGCGTCAATTGCTGGTGCGGATGCAGGATGAATCGGGCGAGGTCTTGCTGCGGTTCTTGAATTTCTACGGATCGCAGCAAAAGAGTTGGGGCCCGGGGGTGCGCTTGCGTGTGCGCGGAGAAATCCGGCATGGCTTTTTCGGGCGGGAGATGGTGCATCCGCAGGTGCGCATCGTCAAACCGGATACGCCTTTGGCATCGTCGCTGACGCCGGTGTATCCGACCAGTGCGGGGCTGCCGCAGACTTACTTGCGCAAGGCGGTGGCGGCGGGCTTGGCTCGCGCGCCTTTGGACGACATCATCCCCGCGCGCTTGTTGCCGACGCAATGGCCGAGTTTGCGAGAGGCCTTGCATTTCCTGCATCACCCCAGTGCGAGCGTGTCGCTGGCTGCGCTGGAAGACCACAGTCACCCGGCATGGCAACGCCTGAAATTTGAGGAATTGCTGGCGCAGCAGGTGTCGCAAATGCAGGCCAGGGCCGAGCGAGCGCATCTGAAAGCGCCTGTGCTGAAGGCCGGCCCGCAAGGGCTGCCTGATCGTTTGCTGGCGGTCTTGCCCTTTCAGCTGACGCAAGCCCAGCAGCGTGTGGTGGCAGAAATCACCGCGGACCTCACCCTGCCGCAACCGATGCACCGCTTGCTGCAAGGGGATGTGGGCTCCGGTAAAACCGTGGTGGCGGCGCTGGCGGCTGCCGTGGCCATGGATGCCGGATGGCAATGCGCCTTGATGGCCCCCACCGAAATCCTGGCGGAGCAACACTTTCGCAAGTTGGTTGGCTGGCTGGAGCCACTGGGGGTGAAAGTCGCCTGGCTCACCGGTAGCCTGAAGGCCAAAGCCAAGCGCGAGCAGATTGCCGCCGTGGCTTCGGGTGAAGCGCAATTGGTGGTGGGCACCCATGCCGTCATCCAGGATCAGGTTGAATTCGCCAAGCTGGGCTTGGCCTTGATCGATGAGCAGCATCGCTTTGGTGTGGCCCAGCGCCTGCAATTGCGCCGCAAGCTCGAAAGCAGCGAGCTGGAGCCGCACTTGTTGATGATGAGCGCCACGCCGATTCCCCGAACCTTGGCCATGACTTGCCTGGCTGATCTTGAAGTCAGCACGATTGATGAGTTGCCGCCTGGCCGCACGCCCATCGTCACGCGCGTCTTTGCGGACAGCCGACGAGAAGAGGTGATTGCGCGCATCCGTGATGAGGTGGCCAAGGGGCGTCAGATCTATTGGGTGTGTCCGCTGATCGACGAAACCGAAGACAGCGATCAGCAGGCCGATGAGGCGGCAGGTCGCGTGAGCAATCAGCGTCCGCCACTGGATTTGAGCAACGTGACGCAAACGCATCAGGACTTGAGCGAGGCCTTGCCGGGCGTCGGGGTGGGGCTGTTGCATGGCCGATTGCCGGCAGCAGACAAAGCCGATGTGATGAGTCGTTTTTCATCGGGCGAGCTGTCTGTGCTGGTGGCCACCACGGTCATTGAGGTGGGGGTCGATGTGCCGAATGCCAGCTTGATGGTGATCGAGCATGCTGAGCGATTCGGATTGAGCCAGTTGCACCAGTTGCGAGGGCGGGTCGGCCGCGGTTCGGTAGCCAGTGTGTGTGTGCTGTTGTACTCGTCCCCCTTGTCGGACTCAGGCAAGCAGCGGCTGAAGGCCATGGCCGAAACCACAGACGGTTTTGAGATTGCCCGGCGGGACCTGGAGATTCGCGGGCCTGGTGAGTTCATGGGGGCCCGGCAGTCTGGCTCGGCACTGCTGCGTTTTGCGGATCTGAACGAAGACCAAGGCTTGGTGAATCGGGCGCGTCAGGTGGCCGAGGTGTTGCTGCGAGAGCATCCCCGTGTCGCGCAACGCCATGTCATTCGGTGGTTGGGTGATAAAACGGAGTACCTCAAGGCCTGAGGCCGAATCGATGACGCAGATGCCGCACAATCACCGACCATGACGCTCACTGAACTTCGCTATATCGTCGCCGTGGCTCGCGAACGGCACTTTGGTCGCGCAGCCGAGGCTTGCTTTGTGTCTCAGCCTACGCTGTCTGTGGCAGTGAAAAAGCTGGAAGAGGAGCTGGATGTCAAGCTCTTCGAGCGAGGCAGCAACGAGATCAGCGTGACACCTTTGGGTGAGGAGATCGTGCGTCAGGCGCAGGCCGTGCTGGAGCAGGCGCAAGCCATCAAGGAGATCGCTAAGCGCGGCAAGGATCCGTTGGCCGGCCCGTTGCGACTGGGTGTGATTTACACCATCGGGCCCTATCTCTTGCCGGACCTGGTGCGATCGGCGATTGCCAACGTGCCGCAAATGCCCTTGATGCTGCAAGAAAACTTCACCGTGAAGTTGCTGGACATGCTGCGTTCAGGGGAGCTGGATTGCGCGATTCTGGCGGAGCCCTTCCCTGAGACCAATCTGGCTGTGGCACCGCTGTACGATGAACCTTTCATGGTGGCCGTGCCCCGCTCACATCCCCTGGCTCAGCACGAGCGCATCAACGCCGAAGCGCTCAAGCGCGAGACCATGCTGCTGCTCGGATCCGGACATTGCTTCCGCGATCATGTGCTGGAGGTGTGCCCCGAGTTCGCTCGTTTTTCGAGTGACACAGAAGGCATCCGCAAGAGCTTTGAAGGCTCGTCGCTGGAAACCATCAAGCACATGGTGGCCGCAGGCATGGGGGTGACGGTGGTGCCCCGCTTGTCAGTCCCTGTTGAGCCGAACCCGCACGTGGTCTACATTCCATTTGAAGAGCCTGCACCGACCCGACGGGTGGTGCTGGCCTGGCGACGTAGCTTCACGCGCTATGAAGCCATTGCCGCCCTGCGCAACGCGATTTACGCCTGCCCGCTGGTGGGGGTGTCGCGGTTAACGGACTGATCGGGTTCCGCCGATGGGGTGGTGGGTTCAAAGCAGTCCACCACCGTGAAATACAGCGAGGCATAGAAGGCGGATGCCAGCCACATGCCTGCCACGATGGTGACAACGTTCGCCACCCAGGGCACGGGGATCAGGGTGACCGAGGCCTGGGTCAGCAGCCCCAGCAGGATCACCGACACGCCCCACGACAGTCCGTACACGACGAACGCACCCAGGTTGCGCCAGCAGGCAATCCCACTGAAAAACAGGGCCTTGCCTACTGGAGATCCAGCCCAGAGGATCAGCGCGGGGGCGTGCCAGAACAGCAGCGACACGGGAATGGTCAACAGGCCTCGGATGGTGATGTCCTGCTGAACCATCGGGTTGTTGATGACATCGCTCACGTCTTTGGCCGCGTCGAACACGTCTGCCAGCGCCTCAGGGTCGGGGCCCACCAACTGGGCCAGTTGCATGACCAACAGGGTGGCCATCACATAAAAGCCACCCAACTGTGCCAAGGTCCGTCGTGGGGCATCCGGTCCGCGGAAGGCATCAAACAAGACAATGGGGCTGACACGCATGCCCTGCAGGACGCGACGTGTGGCCAGCATGAATCCCAACCACATGGCCGGCATGCAGCCCACCACGATCAGCGGGCCTACCACCGGCAACCCAATCAGCACCATGGCCATCGACAGCGAGAGCCCGAGCAAACTCACGAACGTCAGCGGTTGATGCCGGCTGATGATCAGGCCCTGACGGAACCATGCAAAGCCCTGAGCAGGCTTGACCAGTTTGAGCTTCATGCTGCGTGCCCAGAGCGGGTGTAGGACCAGGGCGCCTGGCGGCGCAACGTCAGCACACGCTCGAAGTGCGTCGGGTCGTGAGGTTTCAGCATGGCGGCATCACGCGGCAGGTAGAAGTCCCACAAACGCGAGGTCCAGAAGCGCAGGGCGGCTGCGCGCAACATGG
>NZ_JBLIZW010000031.1:0-35144 GCF_048860245.1 Aquabacterium sp.
GCCACCCCAACGGCGAGCCGTACTTCCACAGCGTGATTGTCGTCACCGACCGGCAAGTGCTGGACAAGCAGCTGCAAGACGCCATCACGCAAATCGAACACCAAAGCGGCGTGGTCAAGGCGGTGGACCGGGAAACGTCCAACCTGTCCAAGAGCCAGCAGTTGGCCCAGGCCATGCTGGCCGGTACCCCCATCATCGTCTGCACGCTGCAAACCTTCCCGTATGCCCAAGAAGCCATCTTGGGCGAACAAAGCCTGCGTGACCGGCGCTTTGCCGTCATCATCGACGAGGCCCACAGTAGCACGGGCGGCAGCACGGCGGACGACCTGCGCTATGTGCTGACTGGCCAGAGCGAGGACGAGTGGGACAAACTCACGGCGCAAGAAAAGCTGTCCGTCTGGCAGTCGTCCCGCCAGCGGCCCGGCAATGCGAGTTATTTCGCCTTCACCGCCACGCCCAAGCACAGCACCTTGATGCTGTTTGGCCGCCCACGGAACCCTGCGCTGCCGGTGTCGAAAGACAACCCGCCCGTGCCGTTCCACCTCTACACGATGCAGCAGGCCATCGAGGAAGGCTTCATCCTCGACGTGTTGCAGAACTACACCTCGTACAAGCTAGCCTACAAAATGGCCTCTGACATGGCGGTGGCCGCTGACCAGCGGGTGGACGAAAAATCCGGCAAACGCTCGCTGGCCAAGTGGATGTCGCTGCACCCCACCAACGTGGGCCAGAAGGTGCAGCTCATCGTGGAGCATTTCCGCGCCAACGTGGCCGCATTGCTGCATGGTCAGGCAAAGGCCATGGTCGTGACCAGTTCCCGCGCATCAGCAGTCAGCTATGCCCGCATGCTTGAGAAATACTGCAAGGAGCGTGGCTACACAGACTTGCATGCCATGGTGGCCTTCAGCGGCGATGTGCCCAACCAGGACAAGCAGACCGGGCTGATGGTGGCGGAAGACCTGCCCAAAGACCACCAGTTCAACGAAACCAACATGAACCCCGACCTGCGTGGCCGGGACATGCGCAAGGCCTTCGACACCGACGACTACCGGGTGATGATTGCGGCCAACAAGTACCAGACGGGCTTTGACCAGCCAAAACTGGTAGCCATGTACGTGGACAAGAAGATTTCAGGCGTGGAAGCGGTGCAAACGCTGTCCCGCCTGAACCGTACCTACCCTGGCAAGGACAAGACCTTCGTCATCGACTTCGTGAACAAGTCCGAGGAAATCCTGGCAGCGTTCAAGCTGTACTACCGCGATGCCCAGGTGTCCGACGTGCAAGACGCCAATGTGGTGTACGACCTGAAACAAACCCTGGATGCGGCCCATATCTATGAGCCGCAAGAGGTGGAGGCGTTTGCACAGGCCATTGTCAGCAAGCACGTCACCCACGAAAAGCTTTACACCATCACCCAGCCCGCCACCGACCGCTTCAACAAAAAGCTGGACGCACTCACCCAGGAAATCGACCGCTGGGAACAAGCCTGGGAGCGGGCCAAGGCCGAAGGCAACGTGGTGGGCCAGAACGAAGCCGACGCCTACCGGGCCGACGCCGCCATGCAGCGCGACCAGCTGATGATTTTCAGCAGCAGCTTGAGCAAGTTCGTGCGCAATTACGAGTACGTGGCCCAGCTGATGGACTTTGGCGACCCGGATTTGGAGGCTTTTGCCAGCTTTGCCCGCCTGTTGCGCAAGCGCCTGCACGGCATTGGCGCTGACCAGGTGGACCTGGCTGGGCTGATGCTGACCCACTACCGGCTGCGCAGGGACGGTGCCTTGACTGGTGTGGCCGGTGAACCCGGCCCACCGCCGTACCTGGACCCCATCACCGACAACGGCATGCGCGACCCCAAGGACACACAGAAAGCCTATCTGGCCGACCTGGTGGAAAAGCTCAACAACGCTTTTGGCGCTGACATCAGCGAAACCGACAAGGTGGCCTTGGCGGTGCACGTTTCAGAAAAGCTGCGCGGCGACCAGGTGGTGATGGCCCAGGTGGAAAACAACACCAAAGAGCAGGCCATGAAGGCCAACTTGCCTCAAGCGGCGGTGCAAATCATCGTGGGCGCCATGCAGAGCCACCAGGCCATGGCCACCAAGTTGCTGAGCGACGAAAGCACGCGCAGCGTGTTCCTTGACGTGGTGTATGAACTGCTGAAGAAGGACAGTGGCGGGGATTTGATGCGAGCTGCCAGGTCGTGATGACCAGGTGACCGAGTGAAATTCAAAATCTGTTCCAAGGTGATGGCTCCCAGCCAATAGATGGGAGCATGTTGTTTCCGGTATTTACCCGGTCTACCTGGTCAGCCGGTCATTCAGGCCAACGAAGGTCCATAAAGACCAACACCGGCCGAAGTGACTCAGCCGGTGTTGGGAACCCTTACATCTGGCGGCAGGTTGCCAGGGGAACACGGACTGAGGCAGCCGTGCCGAGAGCGGGTTGCGTGCAGCGCGGCACCTACCTTGCCGCGCCCCATGACCTTCTTTTCAAGGAAACAATATGTCCGCAAAACCGTATAGCGCGGTTTCGAACCATAACAACAACGCGATGTGCGCGGGCGTCCATCCAGCAGTCGCCAGGTCACGGCAGAGCTTGGCCTGAAACGCAGGCGTGCAGATGAACACCACCTTCGCCCAGCTCAGACCCACGCCCAGCAGTTGGCCACCGTCCGGGCGCATTTTGTCTTTCAGCACCTTGGTCAGCCAGACGAGCAAGGCAGCATAGTCCTTCTGGGACTTGCGAGAGTGCTCCACCTCCACATGCCAGACCTGGTTGCCGCTGCGCAGCAGCACATCCGGGCGCTTGCCTGCAATGCCTGCATCACCTCCGAGCCACAGGCCTTGGGCGATTTCGCGCTCTATGCTCACCCGAAACCCCTGCACGATGCCACTGACCGCGATGGCATTCGATATGCACCGATGCCGGTAATAGGCAGCACTGTAGCCTCGCACCAAGTCCTTGCCGCTCACCGCTGCCAGCCCAGCCTCTTTCAGCAGGCGGGCACCGCCTTCGGACAGGGCATAGATGATGCTGCCGTCCGGTGCCTGAGCGCTGATGACCAGCCGCCCATCACGCAAGCGGCGCAGGGTGCGTTGAGCCATACGCACAGCAGAAGCCGTGGGCGCTGTCGGTCCCAAACCCGGTGGCCCACTGGGCTTCGACGCCCAGCGCCCCATGAAGCACAGGGCAGCCAGGTCGCGGGTGCGCAACCAGCCCGCTCTGGAAATGGCCCGCAGCACCCGAGTCTCGTTGTCTCGGGCCAGCAGTCGCCCGTCCTTCTTCACCATCATGTCCCCCTGGAAAGGTGTTGTCATGTATGTGTATAGGCGTGCGAGGGCGTGTTCACCCCCGTGTGTGACCGGGGGCGAACAGGGGGAACGAACCGCATGCGGTTCCAGGCGCACCACACCCTTTGCACCGTCTGGACGCCGGTTCGGGTGTTTTGCCCGGCTGGACGCCGTGCCATGCGCTCATGGGATACCGGCGTCCCCGCACCTGTCACAACCCGCTTTCAGCGGGCCGCTCCCGGCTTGGGCAAGCACCTCAACCCGGCACGCTGGACGCGTTGGGGCTGACGGTCAGTGCTGCGCCTGACTTGACGCGCTTGCCCAAGCCGAACGGCTTTGGGGACGCGGGCGATGCCCCCACGCTGAACCCTCGGCCTTGGGGCCTCGTATGGCTGCGACGACGGTGAACCTGTCGGCCATTTCAGCGCGGCTCCCCCAGGCAGTTCGCCAACCCTGTGGGCAGGGTGTGACTCACTGGGCTGCGGCTGGACGCCTGGCCCCGTTGTGCCACTTCACTACGTTCCGCTGCCGAACGGCTCCCAACTCCGCCACCTTGGCCATGCAAAGTGGCTGCGCGCCTGCGGCTTGCCCAAACAGCCGCCCCGCGCAGACAGTCTGCGGCAGACAGCGTGGGGCCAGGGTGGCCGGTCTTGGACCAGCCACCAGCGGGCTTGTCGCCAAGCCCTGGATGCCGCCACCGCTTGGCCTGTGTCCGTCGCTATTCCTGCGAGCGTGCCTCCATCCCGGCCATCCACCACCAGCCCCCGCCAGCGTGGGCACTTCGTGCGCTTCGGCACCCGGTCCCAGCACCCAGTGCTTGGGCTGCGGCTTTGACAGCGCTGGTGTTGGCTTGCCAGTCTGGGGCAGCTATTTCGCAGGCGAAGGAACTCAGGAAAAGACGGTGGCAGCGATGCCAAACGGGCCCATGCGACAACCCCGGAGAACGCATGAACACCAGGCTCGGGAATCTAAGAAATCCGGTGGCACTTGGAGCAAACATGCACAACGACCCTTTGAACAACGACCCCTTCGGTGAATTGATTTACAGCTTCTCCCGTGCCCAGGCAATAGAGGACGGCGTGTTGATTGACGTGACCGAAACCGCCCAGGAGGCGGGCTTCAGGTTGCCGGTGGCCTTGACATCAGCGGCCTGGCATCAAACGGTGGAATGGACCGATGCGGATACCAAGAGGCAGACGCCACAAGACGAAAGCGGCAGATTGTGGGACGTGTTGTGGATGGCCTACCTGGCCGCCAAGCGGGCCAGTGGTGGATGCCGGGTGCCGTTCAACGTGCTGGTGGTACCGCGCAGCGGGACAGCACGGCGACCACGCCTCATGGCGCTAGCCATGCACATTGGGCCGGGGGATGGCGGCGAGCCGGTCATCATCATCATGCTGCCGAACGAAGACTGATAAACGCCCGCGAGGGCATATCGCCCGCCCTCAACGGGGCGGGCAGGGCAACCAAGGAGGAAAGCCAATGACACACAACCCGAACGAACCAACCGACAGCACACCAGACATCAACCCGGCCACCGGCTTGCCGATGGTGGATGACACCTGGACGGATGTGGGCGGTAGCCCGTATGGCGAGGACATCTACCAACCGGCGTGGACGCCGTCTGCGCCAAGCTACGACAGCTGGCAGCCCACTTGGGAGGGGTTTTGAGCTGTAAAGCAGGACACTTTTACTAGTCTGTAAAAAGTCTGTAAATGCCCTAAAAACAACAAAGGCCACCCTTGCGAGGTGGCCTAAGTCGTTGATTTGTTTGGTGCCGGAGAAAGGAATCGAACCCTCGACCTTCTCATTACGAATGAGCTGCTCTACCGACTGAGCTACACCGGCTTCCAAGCCCAAAATTCTAGCACGAGGTTTTGGGCTTGTTCAACACGCCATCACTTGGCTTCGCGGTGATACGCGGTCACGCGGTCCACTTCGTTCTTCGAACCCAACACCACGGCCACACGCTCGTGCAGTTGGGTGGGTTGCAGTTCCATGATGCGTTGCAGGCCGTTGGTCGAAGCGCCACCGGCTTGTTCGATCAGGAAGCTCATGGGGTTGGCTTCGTACATCAGGCGCAGCTTGCCGGGCTTGTTCGGTTCGCGCTTGTCCCAGGGGTACATGAAGATGCCGCCACGGGTCAAGATGCGGTGCACGTCGGCCACCATCGAGGCAATCCAGCGCATGTTGAAGTCCTTGCCGCGTGGGCCTTCCTTGCCTGCCAGGCACTCGTCGATGTAGCGCTTGACCGGGGCATCCCAGTGGCGCATGTTCGACATGTTGATGGCAAATTCCTTGGTGTCTTCCGGAATCTTCACCTGGTCGGCAATCTGCACGAACGAGCCTTGCTCGCGGTCCAGCGTGAACATGGCCACGCCTTGGCCCACGGTCAGCACCAGGGTGGTCTGGGGGCCGTACACGCAGTAGCCGGCGCACACTTGCTCGGTGCCGGGTTGCAGGAAGCTGTCGTTGCTGACATCGCCGCCCTTGTGCTTCAGCACCGAGAAGATGGTGCCAATGCTCACGTTCACGTCGATGTTGCTCGAACCGTCCAGGGGATCAAACAGCAGCAGGTATTCGCCTTGGGGGTAGCGGTTGGGCACGGCGTGCATGTCGTCCATTTCTTCGGACGCCATACCGGCCAAGTGACCGCCCCACTCGTTGGCTTCAATCAGCACTTCGTTGGCGATGACGTCGAGCTTCTTCTGGACTTCGCCCTGCACGTTTTCGCTACCGGCGCTGCCCAGAATGTCGCCCAGCGCGCCTTTGTTCACGCTGATGGCGATGCTCTTGCATGCGCGGGCCACAACTTCGATCAGCAAACGCAGTTGGGCCGGGATTTGGGCCTCGCCACGCTGCTGCTCGATCAGATACCGGGTCAGACTGATTCGATTGGACATGATGTTGATGGATGACTGAAAAAGGGGCGTGTGCTGCGAACGACTTCAGTCCTGCAGCGCACGGGTGATGATTTCGCGAACGTCGTCAGACAGCTCGCTGCGGGCGGCCACGCGCTTGAGGGCTTCCTGAGCAGCCGTGCGATACGGCTCGGCCAGGCGGCGCCAGTGGTCCATGGCACGCGCCAGTCGGGCCGCCAGTTGCGGGTTGATGGCGTCAATTTCGATGACACGATCCGCCCAGAACACATAGCCCGCCGCGTCAGCACGGTGGAAGGCGGCCGGGTTGCTCTGGCACAGCGCCATCAACAGGCTGCGGGCCCGGTTGGGCGTGCGCAACGTGAAGTCGGGGTGCTGCATCAGGGTCTTGGCACGGGCAAAGACCTTGCCTTCGTGCTCAGGCGCCATGACTTGCAGGGTGAACCACTTGTCGATGACCAGGGCCTCGTGCTTGAACTGGGCGTGGAAGCGCTCCAGCGCGCCGTTGGCCAGTTCGCTGTGGGCGTTGACCAGGGCAGCCAGCGCACCCAGGCGGTCGGTCATGTTGGTGGCGTCCTTGAAACGCTGCAACGCCTTGCCGGCCCAGATGGGGTTGTGGTTCTGCACCGAGGCCAGGGTCAGCATGCTCAGGGCCAAGTTGGCCAGCGCACGGCGGCCACTGCTCACCGGGTCGGGCGAGTACCCGCCGTTGTCCTGGTTTTGCTCGTAGGTATGCGCCCAGTCTTCATGCAACGCATGGGCCAGTTGCTGCTTGATGGCTTCGCGCGCTTCGTGAATGCGCTGGGGGTCGACCACATCCAGCTGCTCGGCCACATAGGCTTCGCTCGGCAGGGTCAGCACCAGGTCCTTGAAGGCGGCGTCGAGTTCGGTGTGGCGCAGCACGCTGCGCATGGCTTCCACAAAGCGCGCGTCCAGCTCGATGTGGCCATTGCCGTTCACGGCCGACAAGATGCGGCGCAGCGCCAGCTTCTGGGCGGCTTCCCAGCGGTTGAACGGGTCGTGATCGTGAGCCAGCAGGGCAAACAGGGCGTCGTCGTCCAGCTCGGTGTCCAGCACGACGGGGGCCGAGAAGCCACGCAGCAGCGAAGGCACCGGCGCCACCGGCACGTGCACAAACGTGAAAGTCTGCTTGGGCTCGGACAGCACCAGCACGGTGTCGTGGCCGATCGGGTCCAGATGCCCTTCCAGGTGCAGATTGATCTGGCGACCATCCACGCCCACCAGGCCCATGGCCACGGGGATCACGTACGCCTGCTTGTCGGGCTGACCCGCCGTGGGCGCGCACGACTGGCTCAGCGTCAGGGTGTAGATATGGTTCTCAGCGTCGTACACGCCTTCGGCTAGCACGCGGGGGGTGCCAGCCTGGCTGTACCAGCGCTTGAACTGGTCCAGTCGCTTGGCCAGTTCGCTGTCAGGGTTGGCATCGGCAATGGCTTGCGCAAAGTCGTCGCAGGTCACGGCGTGGCCGTCATGGCGCGCAAAGTACAGCGACATGCCCTTGGCAAAGCCTTCGTGGCCCACCAGGGTGTGCATCATGCGCACCACTTCTGCACCCTTTTCGTAAACGGTGGCGGTGTAGAAGTTGTCAATGGCCATGTAGCTATCCGGACGCACAGGGTGGGCCATCGGGCCCGCGTCTTCCGGGAACTGCAACTGGCGCAGGTTGCGCACGTCTTCAATGCGCTTGACGGCACGGGCGCTGCGGCTGCCGGCCATGTCCATGCTGAACTGCTGGTCGCGGAAAACGGTCAGGCCTTCCTTGAGCGACAGCTGGAACCAGTCACGGCAGGTGACACGGTTGCCCGTCCAGTTGTGGAAGTATTCGTGCGCGACCACGCTTTCGACGTTGGCAAAGTCTACGTCGGTGGCAGTGGCGGGGTTGGCCAGCACAAACTTCGTGTTGAAGATGTTGAGACCCTTGTTCTCCATCGCGCCCATGTTGAAGTCGCTCACGGCGACGATCATGAAGCGCTCCAGATCCAGGCTCAGGCCGTATTGGTGCTCGTCCCAGGCGATCGACGCGATCAGCGAGTTCATCGCGTGTTCGGTCTTGTCCAGGTCACCGGCACGCACGTAAATCTGCAGCAGGTGTTCCTTGCCTTCGCGGGTCACGATGCGCTGTTCACGGCGCACCAGGTCAGCGGCCACCAGCGCAAACAGGTAGCAGGGCTTGGGATGGGGGTCCTGCCAGATCGCATAGTGGCGACCGCCCTCCATATTGCCTTCCTGAATCAGGTTGCCGTTGGACAGCAAGACCGGGTACTTGGCCTTGTCGGCCTTGAGCATGACCCGGTAGGTGGCCATGACATCCGGACGATCCAGGAAGTAGGTGATGCGACGGAAGCCCAGGGCCTCACACTGCGTGAAGAAGCCGCCACCGCTGGTGTACAGACCCGAGAGTTGCGTGTTCTTCTCGGGCGCACAGGTGGTGCGAATTTCCAGCGTGAAGGGCTGCTGTGGCAGGTTTTCCAGCACCAACTGGTCCGCCTCGATGCGGAAGGTCACGGGCTCACCGTCCACCAGGACGCGGGTGAGCGTGATGTCTTCGCCGTCCAGTCGCAGCGCGGCACCGGCCTGCGCTGGATTGGGTTCGAGCGTCATCTTGTTGATGACCAGCGTCTTGGCAGGATCCAGATCGAATGTCAGATCAACCGTCTTGATCCAGAAGGCTGGCGGCGCGTAGTCTTCGCGGCGAATCAGCGGAGCAGTACCTTCACGCATAGATATCCCTTTTCGTATGCAATGGCAGTCAGCAGGCGGCTCAGACGCCCTGCTTCAGGCTGGCTTCGATGAAAGCGTCGAGGTCGCCGTCCAGCACCTTCTGGGTGGCGGAGATTTCAACGTTGGTGCGCAGATCCTTGATGCGGCTGTTGTCCAGCACGTACGAACGGATCTGATGGCCCCAGCCCACATCGGTCTTGGTGTCTTCCAGCTTCTGCTGTGCTTCCTGACGCTTGCGCATCTCGTGGTCATACAGACGCGAGCGCAGACGCTTCCAGGCCACATCGCGGTTGCTGTGCTGCGAACGGCCATCCTGGCACTGGACCACAATGCCAGTCGGGATGTGCGTCAGACGCACGGCCGAGTCGGTCTTGTTGATGTGCTGACCACCCGCGCCCGAGGCACGGTAGGTGTCGGTGCGCACGTCGGCCGGGTTGATGTCGATCTCGATCGAGTCATCGACTTCCGGGTACACGAACACAGACGCAAACGAGGTGTGACGGCCACCCGACGAGTCAAACGGCGACTTGCGCACCAGACGGTGCACGCCCGTTTCGGTCCGCAGGAAGCCGTAGGCGTACTCGCCTTCCACCTTGATGGTGGCGCTCTTGATGCCAGCGGTATCACCCGGGGTTTCGTCTTCCAGCTCGGGCTTGAAGCCCTTGCGCTCGCAGTAACGCACATACTGACGCAGCAGCATGCTGGCCCAGTCACAGGCCTCGGTGCCACCGGCACCCGCCTGGATGTCGATGAAGCAGTTGCTGGGGTCGGCCGGGTTGTTGAACATCCGACGGAATTCCAAGCCTTCCACGTCACGCAGCAGGACTTGCACATCGTCGTGGATGGCCTGCAGGCCGGCTTCGTCGCCCTCTTCCTTCGACATTTCGAAGAGTTCGCCGTTGTCGGCCAGGTTGCGGGTCAGGTTGTCGATGACCACCACCACGTCTTCCAGCGACTTTTTCTCTTTACCCAGGGCTTGTGCGCGCTTGGGGTCGTTCCAGACGGAGGGGTCTTCTAGTTCAGCGTTGACTTCTGCGAGGCGGCGGGACTTTTCATCCCAGTCAAAGATACCTCCGAAGCTCAGCGGTACGCTGAGTCAGGTCGGCAATCTGGGCGCCCAGGGCGTTGATGTGTTCGATGTCCATGTGAATCCTGCAGGTGTCCGTGTATTTTTCAAGGCAAAAAGGCTCCGTCAGCCCGGAGGCTGGAGCCTTGCGCGTTGGCGCTATTTTCTCATGCAGCAGAGGGCTGCGTACGCCAAGTTATGGACATTTCGGCAGCGCAAGGTGCGCAGCCAAATGCTCGGCGACGGCCTCTGGTTGGTCGTGGTGAAGCATATGTCCGGCATCCGCCACCGTGACCACCCGGAAATCCCCAATGACCTGGGTACGCGCCAGGTACTCATCACGCCCGTAGCGCCCGGTCCAGAAGGCGAAATAGTTGGTATCGGCCCCTTCCACCAGCAAGGTGGGGCAGGCAATTTGGGCCCAGATGGCCTTCACCTCTTCCACCCGGTACAGGAAGGGCTGAGGGCGCTTGTGCGCCGGGTCGGCATTGATGATCCAGCGTCCGCCCTCTTCGCGCGCCCAGTGGGCGGCCAGCCAGCGCGCGCGGTCGGCGCGCAGGCGGGGGTTGTTGGCACGCAGGCGGTCGGCCACGCCCTGCACACTGTCATACGCCTTCAGGGCCACAGGCTGCTGCAACTCGTCCAGCCATTTGACGTATTGCTCGGGCGCCTGAGATGGCTCGGTGGCGGGCATGCCCAAGCCATCCAGGTTGACCAGTCGGCGAATTTTCTGAGGGCGCAAGCCGGCGTACAGCATCACGATGTTGCCGCCCATGCTGTGCCCCACCAGGTCAATCGGGTGCTCGGGCGACAAGACCTTCAGCAGCGCATCCAGATCGGCCAGGTAGTTGGGCGTGAAATAGCAATCGGTGGCGGCGGGCGGCTGGGCATAACCAAAGCCTCGCCAGTCCAGCGCCACCACGGTACGGCCCGCCCAGTCAGGCCGCGCCAGCAACTCGTCCACCACGAACTGGAAGGATGCCCCCACGTCCATCCAGCCATGCACCATCACCACCAAGGGGTTGTGGGCGCTGACCGCAGACAAATCACCCCACACCAGCACGTGCTGGCGCAAGCCGCGTGCCTCCACGTAGGTGGACTGGTGGGCATGAGCAGGTTGATACGCAAGGATTTCGGACATAGGTCAAACTTGGCGTCAATGTGTTGACGCTTAGACGGCAAACGGGAGAAGTTTGACGAGGCACACCCTGCCGGGTTGTCCCGCCTACGAAGGGCTTTTATTTAACCGTAAGCTCAATGATTACGCTTTTTTACCAATCGCGTCATTCATCCCCGAAGTGTCCGAGTCCAAGTTGAGCGCATTGAAGCCACGCCCCTCTTCACCCTTTGCTGCATCTGGCAAAGGGTGGCTTGGCTTCGCCGCAACGGGTGTGCTGATTCTGGCGGCCTCCAGCTTGGGATTGATGACCTGGTCACACCTGGGCTGGGAAGCCCTGCAAACGCGAGGACAGCGTGTCGACCAATTGCTGTCGAACGTTCAGATTCAAGCCCGTCAGAACCAGGTGAACGCCGAACGGCGGCTCAGTGGCGAAGCCGACATCAGCCCCCAGGTGATCGAGCAGCAATGCCTCAAGGTGGCCGAGGCCATCCGCGAACTGCGCACGCTGGTGCCCGCATCCATGCAAGACAACATGAAGGCGCTGGAAGACAAAGCCACCCTCACGCGCCTGACACAAGCCGCGCTGCTGGACATCCCGGCGCGAGGGCATGTCGAAGACCTGCACATGGCCTTGGCCAACTTTGAATACGCTGCAACCCAAGTGCAGCAGCAGTGGTCTGCTGCCTTTGATGCGCAGGTTCGCGCTCAGCGCCATTGGGATCAGGCCGGCATGCTGGCCGTGGGCTCGCTCACCGTGCTGCTCATGTTCATCATCACGCGCACGCGTCGCAAACACAAGCTCACCGTGGCGGCGCTGCGCACCCGGGAAGCTCAACTGCGCGCCTTCGCTGATGCTTTGCCCGACCTGGCTTTCCACTTCGATGCGCAAGGTCGCTACCTCGACATCTACGGCAACAATTTGAAGTTGCTGGGCCGCCCGCCTGAGGAGTTGATTGGGCGAGCGTTGACAGACGTGTTCCCTGAGTCCATGGCCAAGCAATTGTTGGACACCCTGTCCAAAACCTTGCAAACCCATGAGCCGCAGACCATGTCACTGGCCATCCCGATGCATGGCCAGATGTGCTACTTCGAAACGCGTTGCGCTGCAGTCCCCGACACCAACGAAGTCGTGTGGATGGCATGGGATGACAGCTCGCGCCGGGAAATCGAGCGCCGCCTGCGCCACAAAACGCGCATGTACGACTTCGTCAGTCAGGCCAGTCAGGTGGTGGCGCGTTCGGCCTCGCCCGAGCACCTGTTTCGGCACATCTGCGATGTGGCCGTCAATCACGGTCGCTTTGACCATGCGTGGGTCGCACTGATCGACACCGGCCCGCAAGAAGGCCACAAGCCCCAGTGGCGCGGTCAAGCATCGGCGAGCAAAGGCACGCCCCTGCCCGCCTCTTTGGACTTTTATCTGCCCGAGGTATCGGCTCACTCCGACGAACTGTCCGTCGGCCTGTTTCAAGGGCAGATTTTCCGCACGCGCGGCCTGCCATGCACCGAGCAATCGCCACAGTGGATTCAAGCTGCCGTGACCGCCGGCACCAAGGGCTGCGTGGTGATCCCCCTGCGTCGAGACAACGCGCTGGTCGGTCACCTCTTTTTGCTGGGGCGACGCGTCAGCGACGATGACCCCGAAGAGTTGTCCTTGTTTGAAGCCTTGTCGCTGGACCTGTCATTTGCGCTCAGCAATCTGCACCACAAGGCCATTCATGCGCAAGATCAGGAGCGCATGCGCCTGCACGCCGCTGCCTTGGAAAGCGCGCACGAAGGCATGATCGTGCTGGACACCAACCAGCATCTGGTGTCCATCAACCGCGCCTTCACCAAGCTCACGGGGTACACCGAAGCCGACGTGCTGGGTCACCGCCCCGAGTTCCTGCTCTCCCAGCACTCGCAAGAAACCATCACACGTGTGGTGGCGCAATTGCGCCGATACGGCGAGTGGGAAGACGAAGTCAGCTTTCAATGCAAAGATGGCCAAACGCTGATGATCAAGCTGTCCATCAGCGCGGTGCGTTCGTCTGACGGTCAAGCCACGCACTTCGTGGGCATGTTCACCGACATCACCACACTCAAGGAAACCGAGGCCCGACTGGCCCGCATGGCGCACTTCGATCAACTGACCGAATTGCCAAACCGGGTCATGTTGCATGAGCGCCTGCAACACGCCATCGATCTGGCCCAGCGCCACCAAACTCAGTTGGGCATCGTCTTCATCGACCTCGACAACTTCAAGACGGTCAACGACGGCCTGGGTCACGCCGCTGGCGACAGCCTGCTGCGGCAAGTGGCCAAACGCCTGCGTCAACGCGTCCGGCAAGAAGACACCCTGGGTCGCTTGAGCGGCGACGAATTCCTGCTGGTGCTCGAGCAGCTGAATCAGCCACAGCAAGCGGCACAAGTCGCTTCTGCCATTCTGGAGACATTGAATCAGCCCTTCACGCTGGACGGCGGGCAGCAAGTCTATGTGCGCGCCAGCATCGGCATCAGCATGTTCCCCAACGATGGGGAAACCGCATCGGAACTGATCCGCAACGCCGATGCCGCCATGTACGAGTCCAAGCGCAATGGTCGCAACAGTTTCCACTTCTACACAGAAGCCTTCACAGCGCTGGCCACCAACCGCCTGAAGCTCGAAACCCGCTTGCGACAGGCCATCGCCAAGGGTGGTTTTGAGCTGCATTACCAACCCATCCTGGACCTCCACAGCCGGCACATCGTCGCCATCGAGGCCTTGGTCCGCCTGCTGCCTGCGCTCGACGAAGACGGGCATGCCCTGCCTCCCATGAGCCCCGCGCAATTCATCCCGGTCATGGAAGAAACCGGCATGATCACGGCCTTGGGCGAATGGGTCGTGCGCGCAGCTTGCCAGCAAGGCAAGGCCTGGCTAGACGAGGGCTTGGACTTTGGACGCATCGCCATCAACCTGTCGCCAGCAGAGATCCGCCGTGGCGGCGTGGTCGCCCGACTGGCACGCGCGCTTCAAGACACAGGACTGGCCCCTGACCGGCTGGAGATCGAAATCACCGAAAGCGGCCTCATGGAATCCGGTGTCGGCGCCGAGCGCTTTCTGCAAGCGCTTCACGAACTCGGCGTCCACCTGTCGATCGACGACTTCGGCACCGGCTATTCATCGCTGGCCTACCTCAAACGCTTCCCGGTTCATCAACTCAAGATTGACCGCAGCTTTGTGCAAGACCTGCCCGGCAACGACAGCGACTGTCAGTTGGTCGGCACCATGATCACAATGGCACATGGGCTTCACATGAAGGTGGTTGCAGAAGGCGTCGAAATGAGCGACCAGGAGGCCTTCCTCGCCAGCCGTGGCTGCGACCGCGTGCAAGGCTACCTCTACAGCCGCCCCATGCCTGCGCAACAAATCGCGTCACTGCTCGGAAATACCCACACCGGCACATCTTGGGCACCCATTTGATAATGACAGGTCAATCAATCCCCTGACCTGCCATGTCTCAAGACGCTCCCGCATCCACGCCGTTGGCTCAGTTGCTCGCTCACCGCGTGCGCAATGGTCAACGCATCACCTTTCACCTGACCGAAGACTGGCAGCAAGGGCGCACCACCTTTGGCGGGCTGCTGTCGGCCTTGGTCGTTCAGGCCATGCGGGATGTTTGTGGCGCCGACTGGCCTTTGCGTGCGCTTCAAACCAACTTCGTCGGCCCCGTGGCCCCTGGTTTGGCCCACGTGGACGTGACCCTGCTGCGTCAGGGCAAGAACATCCGTCAGGTCAAGGCACAGGTCATGCAGGCCGACGCACAGGGCGTCGAACAAGTTGGTGGCGTGCTGCTGGGCGTCTTTGGCACCAACCGCGAATCTGCCCTGCCTGAACTGCGCCCTGAAAAAGTCGCCGTCAGCAAGACCCCCGAGACGGCATTCAAGTGGCCGTATGTGCCCGGCATGACGCCTGCGTTCACGCAGCATCTGGACTTTCGGCAAGCCTCGGGCGGCGTTCCCTTCATGGGGACGAACGACTGGCACAACCACACCTTCGTCCGGCTCAACGAAAGCGCTGGCGTCGACGCCGAACTGCAAGCCGTGCTCCTGGCCGACTCGGGTCCTACACCGGCCCTGGCTCAACTGAAAGGTTTTGCCCCGGCCTCCTCGGTGTCCTGGGCGCTGGAGTTGCGCCCCGTCACGATCGGTCAGACCGATGGTTTCTGGCTCATGGACAAGCAGGCACTCGCCACCGGCGAAGGCTACGTCAACGAGAAGACCACGCTGTGGACCCCGTGCGGACAACTCGCAGCACTGGGCTACCAAGTCGTGGCCGTGTATGCCTGACACCCTTCACGGCGCATCGCGCCCGAAATCCCCCGCTGAAGTCTTCTGGGCCTTCACCAGCTTGGCCATGCAAGGATTCGGAGGCGTGATCGCCGTGGCTCAAAGGGAATTGGTCGATCGGCGCCAATGGCTCAGCAACCGCGACTTCGTCGAATTGCTGTCGAGTGCGCAGGTGCTCCCTGGCCCCAATGTTTGCAATCTGTCGCTGATGATTGGTGACAGGTTCTTCGGCTGGCGCGGCGCCTTGGCCGCACTGGGCGGCATGGTCACCCTGCCGCTGACCGTCATGCTGACACTCGCCTGGCTACTGGGTGAAGCCAGTCAACTGCCCCACGCACAAGGCCTGATCAAAGGCGCACTCACTGGCATTGCAGCCGTGGCTGCCGGGCAGATTGTGGGCACGGTGCTCAAGCTGTCGTCCTCACTCAAAGAACACGAACTGGGCTGGCCCGTCTGCCTGCTGTTGTGCACGATGGCCTTCGGCATGATGGCCTGGCTACATTGGCCGCTGCTTTGGGTTTTGATGGGGCTGGGCGGGCTGACGTGCCTGTGGACCTACCTCGTACTGAAGCGGCAAGCCACTGCCGGACACCGCGCATGACCGCCGCCATGACGCCCGTCTCCTGGTCACCAGAGCAATGGTGGGCCCTGTTTCAGCACTTCCTCACCCTGTCCCTGCTGGCCATTGGCGGCGCCATCACACTGGTGCCTGATATGCACCGTCGTCTGGTCACCAACGATGGACTGCTCAGTGAGACCGACTTCACGGCGGCCATTGCCTTGGCCCAGGCAGCCCCTGGTCCCAACGTACTATTCGTTTCGCTGCTGGGTTGGTACAGCGCCGGCTTGGGGGGCGCCTTGGCCAGCACGCTGGGCATCATGTTGCCGTCGTCCACGCTGGCTTTGGCCGCATCGCGCTGGATTGAATCCCGCAAAGATTGGCTCAGCGTTCGCGCCTTCCAGGCAGGGATGATGCCCGTGACGGTGGGGCTGCTGCTCGCCACCGGGTGGTTGCTCACCCCGCCGGTGAGCACACAACCCCGTGCGCTGATCCTGAGCATCGTGGTGGCCGGACTGGTTTGGCGAACCAAAGTCCGCCTCATCTGGCTCGTGATGGCTGGCGCCATTCTGGGCGCACTCGGATGGGTTTGAAACCCAAGATCAACAAGGCATGGACATGAACAATCCCACCCTGCACATCACCCACCACCCCGACATCGGTCGCTTTGCCTGCGAGGTCGATGGGCTCATATGCGAAGCCGACTATCGCCTGCTCAATGGTGTCATGCACATGACGCACACCGGTGTGCCTCGCGCCCTCGAAGGTCGCGGCATTGCCGCACAACTGGTGCAAGCGGCCCTCACCTGGGCACGCGAACAAGGGCTGAAAGTGCAACCTGTTTGCAGCTACGTGGCTGTATACATCCGTCGCCACCCAGAGTGGCAAGACCTGGTCGCCTGATCAGCCCCCGTTCAGCGCGAGCCTTGTGCGCATCGGCTGATCCACTGCGCCATGCGCGCGGCGGCCCCACGATGCGAGGCCGCAAAGGTCAAAGCGCGTTCGCTCATGCCCGCATCCTGACCTGAGGCCAGCAACTCGCACGCCACACGCACGCCCTGCGTCCAATCTGACACGCGCACGGCGCCACCGGCCTGCTCACTCAATTCAGCCGCCTCGGCAAAGTTGAACGTGGAAGGCCCCATGACGATCGGGCAACCACATGCGGCCGCCTCGATCAGGTTCTGCCCGCCCAGAGGCGCGAAACTCCCGCCCAACAACGCCACACGTGCAGCCGCGTAGTAGGCAGGCATTTCTCCCATCGAATCGCCCAGCCACACATCGGCCGCCAAATCAGCTTGATCAGGCTGCCCATCCGCCCATGTACTGCGGCGAGACACGATGAAGCCCCTCGCCGCAACCAGCGCAGCCACCTCATCGAAGCGCTGCGGGTGACGCGGCACCAGCAGCAAACGGGGCACTGGCTCACCTGCCGTGCAAGCTGCCCGCATGGATTGCCAGGCATCCAGCAGTCCCACTTCTTCCCCCTCGCGCGTACTGGCCGCGAGCACCACAGGGCGAGTGGACGCCTCACGCCAGCGGCGGCCCAGTGCCAAGGACTGCGGTGCCGGTGACATGTCAAATTTGACGTTGCCGCACACCTTTACATCGTGGGCCCCCATCGTGCGCACGCGACGGGCGTCATCCTCGGTCTGAGCCAGGGCAAGGGTGAGCAAATGGGCAGCGGGCTGCATCAAGGCCGCCAAGCGCATTCCCTGCTTGAGGCTCTTTTCGCTCAAGCGCGCATTGGCCAAGACCATGGGCACGCCCAGTCTGGCCGCTTCATGCTGCACATTGGGCCAGACCTCGGTCTCCATCAAGACGCCCACTTGCGGCCGATGCACACGCAGAAAACGCCGCACCGCACCCGGTGTGTCGTAGGGCAACCAGGTCTGAAGATCCCCCTCTTGCAACAGCGCCTTGCCCGCTTCACGCCCGGTTGCGGTCGTGTGCGTCAACAGCAGACGCATGTGCGGGCATTGCGTGCGCATGGCCTGAATCAGCGGCATGGCAGCCCGCGCCTCGCCCAAAGACACGGCATGCACCCACCAAACGGGTCGTGCATCCTGCTTTGCCAACAAGGCGCGATACGCTGGGTCGTAGAACCCCAATCGCTGCGGCCAATTCGCGCGGTAATCGGGTTCTTCCTTGCCTCGCGCCCACACCCGCCACAGGTATGCAGGCATCCCGAGCCGCAACACCAGGCTGTATGCCTGCCGTGCCAGCCAGGACTTCAAAGGGGTACTGCTCAAAACCGAATCCGCTCAGTGTGCCGAAGCGCCAACGTGCGCGTCCGGCTTCACGGCCAGAATGGCCTTCATGAAGTGGGCCCGGATGCGCTCCAAAGCCTCTGGCGTCTGGCCTTCAAACCGCAGCACCAGCACCGGCGTCGTGTTCGACGCACGCACCAAACCAAAGCCGTCCGCGTAATCAGCACGCAGGCCGTCAATGGTGGTGACTTCACGCGCGCCTTCAAAAGTCGCCGTCTGACGCAGCTTTTCAACCACCTCGTGGTGCTCACCTTCTGCGCAAGGCACGTTCAGTTCAGGCGTGCTGTGGCTGGTCGGCAGTGCGTTCAGCACCGCACTGGGATCTGCCACATTGCTCAAAATCTCCAGCAAACGCCCGGCGGTGTAGGTAGCGTCATCAAAACCGTACCAGCGCTCGGCAAAGAAAATGTGCCCGCTCATTTCACCGGCAAACGGCGCGCCGGTTTCCTTGAGCTTGGCCTTCACCAATGAGTGGCCGGTCTTGTACATCACCGGCACGCCACCGGCCTCACGAATGGCGTCGGCCAGACGCTGGCTGCACTTCACGTCAAAAATAATCTGACCGCCCGGCACGCGCGACAGAATGTCGCGGGCAAACAGCATGATCTGGCGGTCCGGGAAGATGTTGTTGCCTTCCTTGGTCACCACACCCAAACGGTCACCGTCGCCGTCAAACGCCAAACCCAGGTCCGCGCCATGCTGCTGCACGGCGTCAATCAGGTCCTTCAGGTTCTCAGGCTTGGAGGGATCAGGGTGGTGATTCGGAAAATCGCCGTCCACCTCCGAGTACAACTCGATGACCTCGCAACCCAGTGCACGCAGGATGCCGGGGGCTGACGCACCCGGGATGCCATTGCCCGAATCCACCACGATCTTCATGGGGCGCGCCAACTTGCAGTCGCCCACGATGCGCTGCGTGTATTCGCTCAAAACGTTCAGCGCGGTCAGGCCACCTTGCCCCGCCGCATAGTCTTCACGCTCAATCCGTTGGCGCAGGCCTTGAATATCGTCGCCATAAATGGCCCGACCCGCCAATACCATCTTGAAACCGTTGTAGTCCTTGGGGTTGTGGCTCCCAGTGACCTGAATGCCACTGTGGCAACCGACATCACCTCGTGTCGCGGCAACGTAATACAGCATGGGCGTTGTGACCGCACCCACATCGATCACATCGATGCCGGTAGAGCGCAACCCCTTGATCAGCGCGGCCACCAACGACGGGCCAGACAAACGACCATCACGACCAATGGCGACAGCTTTTTCACCCAACTTGAGTGCCTCGGTGCCAAATGCTCGCCCCAGATGCTCTGCCACCGCTTCGTTCAAGGTTTGTCCGACGATGCCTCGGATGTCATAGGCCTTGAAGATGGACGCAGCGACTTGCATGAGAATCCTTTTCTGATGAATGTGGGTGGAGGCTGCATGCCTTGTGGGCCGCAGCGAACAGCCGTGATTGTAGGGACGTGAATCGTTCCCCGAAGCACCCCATTTGGCGATGTTGTCGGCTTGCCCCCGTAAACCAAGGGCTCTGCAAGCTGGTCCGATCAACATTGGGCTTGCCGCTACCATCGCCACATGGATGTAAGAAATACGCTGACGATGATCAGCCTGGCCGCAATCTGGGGTGGTTCCTTCCTGTTTTTGAGAATGGCCGCCCCCGTTGTCGGCCCCTTTGTGGTCGCGGCGTCACGTCTGTGTGGCGCCGCGCTGCTGCTGTTGCCCCTCGTCGTCTATCGCGGCGATTTGGCCAGCATTCGTCGTCACCGTGGCGCCCTGCTGCTCGGCGGAATGCTGTCTTCCGGACTGCCGTTCATCGGCTTGAGCCTGGCTGCCAAGCAGTTGCCTGCGGGTCTGATGTCCATCCTCAACGCAACCACGCCCATGTGGGGCGCGTTGATCGGCTGGGCATGGCATGGTGAGCGACTCCATCCCGCTCGGATGGCAGGACTGGGCGTGGGACTTGCGGGCGTCGTGCTGCTGGCCAGTGGGGCCAGCGCGAGCGCCAGTGATGGTTTCCCGCTGGGTGCGTGGGCACTCATGCTGGCGTCGACCATGTCCTACGCATTCTTTGCCCATTACGCCCGTACGTACCTGCAATCACTGAATCCCATCAGCAACACTGTTGGCACGCTCGGCTTGTCGGGCCTGGTCATGCTGCTGCCAGCCCTGTATTGGGGACCACATGGCGCAATCCACGACGTTCAGGTGAGCCACTGGCACGAGGTACCCCATATCACTTGGCTGGCCCTCAGCGCGCTCAGCTTCGTTTGCACAGGCCTCGCTTACATGGTGTTCTACCGCCTGCTGGACCAAATCGGGCCCACACGCGCCCTGACCGTCACGTTCCTGATTCCCGTTTTCGGCATGCTGTGGGGCGCCCTGCTGCTCGGTGAACAGGTCACGGCGCGCATGGTCGCCAGTGCTGGCGTGATTGCCGCAGGCACGTGGCTGGCCAATCGCCCTGCGTAAGCCTTCGCAAGCACAAGGCAGGAGCCAGCAAAGCAAAAAGCCTTGTGATCGAACGATCACAAGGCTTTGCATATTTGGCGGAGTGGACGGGACTCGAACCCGCGACCCCCGGCGTGACAGGCCGGTATTCTAACCAACTGAACTACCACTCCGCAGTGGTAAACGACTTTGGCTGCTTGCGCAACCCAAGTGCCGTCAAACTTGGCGTCCCCTAGGGGATTCGAACCCCTGTAGTCACCGTGAAAGGGTGGTGTCCTAGGCCTCTAGACGAAGGGGACTCCGTCTTCAAATTGTCTGCTGAACGATCTTCTCACTACCCGTTTGAGGCCACCTTGAGTGGTGGAGGTAAGCGGGATCGAACCGCTGACCTCTTGCATGCCATGCAAGCGCTCTCCCAGCTGAGCTATACCCCCTTTGTGCTTTCGCACGCCAGGGCACCAAACTGGTACCGAGACTGATCTCTCAACAAGCATTGCTGTGTCACCAGCAATGCCAATAAATTTTGGCGGAGTGGACGGGACTCGAACCCGCGACCCCCGGCGTGACAGGCCGGTATTCTAACCAACTGAACTACCACTCCGCAGTGGTAAACGACTTTGGCTGCTTACGCATCCCAAGTGCCGTCAAACTTGGCGTCCCCTAGGGGATTCGAACCCCTGTAGTCACCGTGAAAGGGTGGTGTCCTAGGCCTCTAGACGAAGGGGACTGAATCCTTCATACAACTTGCTCGACGCTTTACCTGACTCAGCAACCGACACCTTTTGGTGGAGGTAAGCGGGATCGAACCGCTGACCTCTTGCATGCCATGCAAGCGCTCTCCCAGCTGAGCTATACCCCCTCTGGATTTGCATCCTTCAGGCTGCCCGGCTGCTTCGTTGTTTCAAACAAAGCGTCGTTCAAGCGAGACTGAGAGTATATACCGAATTTCTATTTATCATCAAGTGATGCAGAAAAACTGCAGGTGTCGATGTTGCGCCACACAGCCACCGGCCGCGCAGCGCAGCACGCACCTCACACTTGCGCCAGGCGCTTCAGCACGACGTCGCGGTCAAACAGCGCCAGCACCGCATCCACAGATGGGGTCTGCGCACGTCCGCACACCAGCAGGCGAACGGGAATGGCCACTTGCGGCATCTTCAGGCCGAACTCGGCCATGGTGTCCTTGATGGCCTGGTTGATGACGCCCTTCTCCCACTCGACCGTCTGCAGGCGCGCAGCCAAGGCCGCCACTGCCGGCTTGTTCGCATCATTGAGTTGCGCCGCCAATTCTTCTGCAGACGCTGCCACGTCGCCCACGTACATGCTCAGCCAGTCGGCCAGCTCGACGGTGGTGGCGCAGCGGTCCTTGAACAAGGCGCACATGGCTGCCAGCTTGTCACCTTGCGCCAACTCGGCAGGCGCCGACACGCCACGGCGTTGCCATTGCTCGCGCACCAGTTCGGCCAGCAGCGCGTCCGAAGCCATCTTCATGTGCTGCTGCGCGACCCAACGGAGCTTGGCTTCGTCAAATTGGCCAGCACTCTTGCCCAGGTGGTCCAGATTGAACCATTCGACCAGTTGTTCACGCGAGAAGATCTCGTCATCACCGTGGCTCCAACCCAGGCGGGCCAGATAGTTCACGATGGCGTCGGCCAGGTAACCTTCGTCGCGGTATTGCGTGACAGCCTTGGCGCCGTGGCGCTTGGACATCTTCTCGCCCTGCTCGTTGAGCACAGTGGGCAAGTGGGCGTACACCGGGGGCTCTTGACCCAAGGCACGCAGGATGTTGATCTGGCGCGGAGTGTTGTTGACGTGGTCATCGCCACGGATCACATGGGTGATGCCCATGTCCATGTCGTCCACCACCACACAGAAGTTGTAGGTGGGCGTGCCGTCCGGACGGGCGATCACGAGGTCATCCAGCTCGTCGTTGCTGATCTCGATGCGGCCCTTGACCTTGTCTTCCCACACCACCGAACCGCCTTGCGGGTTCTTGAAGCGCAGTACGGGCTTGACGCCTTCGGGCACAGGCGGCAAGGTTTTGCCAGCTTCCGGGCGCCAAGTGCCGTCGTAGCGGGGCTTTTCCTTGTTGGCCATCTGGCGCTCGCGCAGGGCATCGAGCTCTTCACTGCTCATGTAGCAGGGATAGACCAAGCCCTTTTCCAGCATTTGCTGCAGGACTGCTTTGTAGCGGTCCATGCGCTGCATCTGGTAGTACGGGCCTTCGTCGTGATCCAGGCCCAGCCACTTCATGCCTTCGATGATGACGTCCACGGCCTCTTGCGAAGAACGCTCGACGTCGGTGTCTTCAATGCGCAGGATGAAGGCGCCCTTGTTGGCACGCGCAAACGCCCAGGGGTACAGGGCCGAGCGGATGTTGCCCAGGTGGATGAAGCCCGTGGGGGACGGGGCGAATCGGGTACGGACTTGGCTCATACGTTCAAAGTATCCAGACCACGGGCCAGATCGGCCTGCAGGTCGTCAATGTGTTCAAGGCCCACGGCAATGCGGATCATGCCTTGGGTGATGCCGGCAGCCAGGCGCTGCGCTTCGGTCAAGCGTCCATGGGACGTGCTGGCGGGATGGGTGATCAGGGTCTTGGTGTCGCCCAGGTTGGACGTGATCGAGCACAGACGCGTCTGATCGATCACATGGAAGGCGCCTTGACGCAAACGCAGCGAGGCCTCATCCAGATTGGCGGGCCCGGGCACCGTCACGTCACCAAGAACGGGCTTCACAGAAAACGACACCACCGCGCCGCCACAGCCGTTTTGCTGGCGCATGGCCAGCTCGTGCTGCGGGTGGCTCGGCAAACCGGGGTAGAAAACCTTGTCCACGCCCGGCTGCTGTTCCAGCCACTGCGCCAGTTTCATGGCATTCGCGCTTTGCGCCGCCATGCGGATCGACAACGTTTCCAGGCCCTTGAGCACCACCCACGCGTTGAAGGGCGACAAGCTCATGCCTGCCCCGCGCATCGTGGCCATGAAGGGACCATTGACGAAGCTGTCAGGGCCACACAAGGCGCCAGCCAGCACACGGCCTTGCCCGTCCAGGTACTTGGTGCCGGAATGGATGACGAAGTCCGCCCCCATCTTGGCGGGCTGTTGCAAAGCCGGGGTGCAGAAGCAGTTGTCCACCGCCAAGTGCGCCCCCGCAGCATGCGCCATGTCCGCCAAGGCGCGGATGTCGCACACCTCTGTCAACGGGTTGCTGGGCGTTTCGGCAAAGAACAGTTTGGTGTTGGGACGGATGGCAGCCTGCCACTCGCTCAGGTCGGTTTGCGACACGAACGTCGATTCGATGCCGAACTTGCCGAACTCTCGCTGGATCAGCGTGATGGTGGAGCCAAACACGCTTTGCGAGCAGACCACGTGGTCGCCGGCTTTCAGCAAGCCCATGATGAGCAGCAAGATGGCGCTCATGCCGCTGGATGTGGCGATGGCTGCTTCGGTGCCTTCCAACGCAGCCAGACGACGCTCAAACATCATCGTGGTCGGGTTGGTGAAGCGCGAATAGACAAACGCCTCTTCTTCATTGGCAAAGCGCGCTGCCGCCGTGGCCGCATCGGGGTGATTGAAGCTGCTGGTCAGAAACAAGGCTTCAGAGTTTTCACCCCACTGCGTGGCTGGCAAGCCCTCGCGCACGGCCAGCGTTTCGATGCGGGCATCGGCAGGCAGATCCTTGCGAGGCAGTTTTTTCTTGTCAGAGGACATCGATCGAACGCTCCAGAGGGCTCACTCGCCCTGTTGGTTCTGCAAGGCCAGGCGCCCGCTCTCCGAATCATCCTCGCCCTTTTGAGACAGGCGCTGATTCTGGATCGCGGCGAAATCTTCGGCGCTCACATCACCCGTGATGTAGTGACCGTCGAAGCAAGAGGCTTCGAAGCCCGCAATGGCGGGATTCAGCTTGCCCACCACCTTCTTCATGGCGTCCACATCCTGATAGATCAGGGCGTCACAGCCGATGATCTGGCGGACTTCTTCGATCGAGCGGCCATGGGCGACCAGCTCGCTCTTGGTGGGCATGTCGATGCCATACACGTTCGGGAAACGGACGGGTGGTGCGGCAGAGGCCAAGTACACCTTGTTGGCACCGGCTTCGCGCGCCATCTGAACGATTTCCTTGGACGTGGTGCCGCGCACGATGGAGTCATCCACCAGCAGCACGTTGCGGCCCTTGAACTCCAGGCTGATCGCGTTGAGCTTTTGGCGTACCGACTTCTTGCGAACGCCCTGCCCCGGCATGATGAAGGTCCGGCCCACGTAACGGTTCTTCACGAACCCTTCGCGGTAAGGCTTGCCCAGCTTTTGGGCCAATTGCATGGCAGACGGACGGCTGGATTCAGGGATGGGGATGACCACATCGATTTCGGAAGGCGGCATGGTCGAAATCACGCGCTGCGCCAAGGTCTCACCCATTTCGAGGCGAGCCTGATACACCGACACGCCGTCAATGACCGAATCAGGACGCGCCAGGTAGACGTACTCGAACATGCAGGGGTTCAAGACGGTTTTCTCGGCACATTGCTCGGCGTGGACGATGCCATCCGCATCGATGAACAGGGCCTCACCGGGCTGCACGTCACGCACAAACCGATGGCTGGTGCCTTCCAGGGCCACCGACTCGCTGGCAACCATGACTTCGCGGCCTTCTGCCAGATCGGCTTCGCCGTAGCAAAGCGGGCGGATACCGTAGGGGTCACGGAAGGCGACCATGCCGTAGCCAGCAATCAAGCAGATCACGGCATACGAACCCTTGATGCGCTTGTGAACCGCACGCACGGCACTGAAGATCGCTGCGGGCGTCAGGGGCAGATCACGCCCCGCCAATTCCAGTTCATGCGCGAACACGTTCAGCAGCACTTCGGTGTCGCTGTCGGTGTTGAGGTGGCGGCGGTCAATGTCAAACAGCTCCTTGCGCAAGGCATGGGCATTCGTCAGGTTGCCGTTGTGCACCAAGACCAGACCGAAGGGGGCGTTGACGTAGAAAGGCTGAGCCTCCTCTTCGTTGAACGCGTTGCCAGCGGTGGGATAACGCACTTGCCCCAAACCGACATGGCCCATCAGCGAGCGCATATTGCGCGTACGGAACACGTCCTTGACCATGCCGCGCGCCTTGTGCATGAAGAACTTGCGTCCGTGCGCGTCAGGGCCGGCCGTCACGATGCCGGCAGCGTCTTGACCGCGATGCTGCAGCAGCAACAGCGCGTCATAGATCAACTGGTTGACGGGCGTCTTGGAAATCACACCAACGATGCCGCACATGGTTCACCTCTTCCAATCAACTGAATCACAAAAACATTTACGACTGCTCGGGCAGGAACTTCACCACCTGCTCGGGCAAAACGGGGCGCAGTACATCCAGACAGGCAGTCAACCAGACCACCCCCTTCGACGCCTGCCAAGGCTGCCATTGCGCCACGGGCGTCAGGCTCACCACAGTCACCACGACCAAAGCCACCAACACCCCGCGCACCAGGCCAAACCCAGCACCCAATAAGCGATCTGCGCCACCCAAACCGGATTCCTTCACGATTTGCGTCAACGCCCACGACAACATGGCCCAAACGAGCCATGTCAACACAAATACCAACAACATGCCAGCGATGAGGTTCACCCGCGAACCCGGTTCACCGACCGGCACCAGGGCACCGCCACGCGGGCCAAACCACTGCGCCATGAAGTAAGCCACAAGCCACCCCATCAGCGCCATGACTTCTTTGAGAAAACCCCGCCAAGTGCCCACAATGACCGACACACCCAGGCCCAGCAGCATGATCAGATCGATCAGGCTCCAGGGACTCACTGGCAATTCGCTGGATGGGGTCACGGTCAACGACTCACTCTGGCATCAAAGCGTCAGCACAGCGCCCGTCAACCCGGCCTTACGCAGGGTCGCCATGGCCTTGTCTGCCTCAGCCTTGTCCGCAAAGGGACCAATCCGGACACGGATACGCTTGCCATCCGGCGTATCGATCTGTTGGGAGTAGGTCTTGATGCCCAACTTCTCAACCTTCATCCGCGCATCCTGGGCCGATTTCACCTCAGCAAAAGCGCCGAACTGAACCACATACCGTGCCGAACTCTTGTCGGTTGACTTGTCAGCAGCCTTGTCGGTGGCTTTGTCCGCAGGCTTGCCAGACTTATCAACTTGCTTGTCCTTGTCGCTGGGCTTGTCAGACTTCGCCGTCGCGGTCTTGATGTCGGACTTGCTGTCCGCTTTGCGCTCGGGGGCCTTGGGCTCTGGCTTGCTCTCAGCTTTGGGCTTGGGCGAAACCTTGGCTTCGGCGACCACCTTCGGCTCAGGTTTTTTCGTCTCTGAGGTCACTGCCGCGACTTTGGGCGCCCCCGATGACGTCACCTTCGTCGAAGTTGGCGTGGGCACGACCGCCGGCTTGACCACCTGCGGCGCACTGGCCACCACAGGCGCGTCATCCTCGATCACTTCTTTCTCAGCAGGCTCCACCACGCTGGCGACGGCCACACGCCCGGAAGAGGCGCGGCCAGCGGTCGGCACGACCGGTGCGTCCACAGCCTGCCCCGCCTGCACGACCTGAATGTCCTGCGACATCGGGCGAGGCTTCGTCTCAAACAACCACGGGAAACCCAGCACGCCAGCGCCAACGAGGACCAACATGCCAATCAGCCGACGGCGTGCCCGCGTCCGCGTCGCCTCGACATCAGCCTCGGTCAGGGGCACGGCGTCCACGCCATTCGCACGCTGGGCGGTGAAACGCTCACGAAGACCTTGCAAAAATGAGGGCAACGGCATGCTGATGGGCAATAGAGGCTAAAGAAAGCAACTCGTCGACGTTAATCAGACGAAGACTGCAGATGAGGTGCGTTCAACTTGGGCAGCCCCTCGTGCAAGACGCCACCGACCGTGTAAAACGAACCAAAGACCACAATTCTATCCGTGGGGTCTGCTGCCGCCAGCGCCGCCTTGAGTGCAGCCATGGGATCGGCATGCGTCGACACGCTCGCTTTGGGTGCCGTTGCAGAGGGGTGCGCAGCCATGTACTCCTCCAGCGACGACTTCAATTGCGCTGCCGATGAGGCTCGCGCCGTGGGCAGGTCGCAGCAGTACCAGGCATCCACCAGCGGGCGCAGCTTTTCGATCATGCCCGCAGCATCTTTGTCGGCCATGGCACCCCACACGGCATGCGTGCGGGGATAAAAACCCATCTGATCCAGGTTAACGGCCAAGGTGGCCGCAGCATGCGGGTTATGCGCCACGTCCAGAATCAAAGTGGGCTGCCCCGGAATGATCTGGAATCGCCCAGGCAACTCAACGGTCGCCAAGCCGGTGCGCACGGCCTGCGCCGACACGGGCAAACGGTTCCGCATGGCCTCCAGTGCCGCCAGCACACCCGAGGCATTCAGCAACTGGTTGGCCCCTCGCAGCGCCGGGTAGGCCATGCCGTTGAAGCGCTTGTTGCGCCCGCCCCAGGACCATTGCTGGCGATCACCCGCATAGTTGTGATCTCGCCCAAACAGCCACAGGTCCGCCCCCAGAGAGGTCGCGTGATCAACCACGCTTTGGGGCGCCTGAGGATCGGACACCACCGCCGCACGACCGGCGCGCATGATGCCGGCCTTTTCGCGCCCGATCGACTCACGATCTGGCCCCAAAAAATCCATGTGATCCAGATCGATGCTGGTGATGATGGCGCAGTCCGCATCCACCACATTGACGGCATCCAGGCGCCCGCCCAGCCCCACCTCCAGGATCACCGCATCCAAACCAGACGTGGCCAGCAGGCGCATGATGGCCAAAGTGGTGAACTCGAAGTAGGTCAATGGGGTGTCACCACGCGCCCGCTCGATCGCCTCGAATTGAGGCAGAAGCTGCGCGGCCGTCACCAATTCGCCATTGATGCGGCAACGCTCCTCAAACTTGACGAGGTGCGGCGAACCGTAGACCCCGACCTTGAATCCCCCCGCCAACAAAATCCCCTCAAGCATGGCGCAGGTCGACCCCTTGCCATTCGTGCCGGCCACGGTGAACACCACCGGCGCGCCATCAACGGGCTCATCCGCCCCCACAGGGGTTCCCAGGGTGACACCAGCGCGAGACCACACTGCACCGACACGTTCGAGGCCCATGTCAATGGCGGCCGAATGGAGTCGCTCGCAATGTGCCAACCACGCCTCTAGAGAGCTGGGCGATGTTGCAGGAGAAACGTTGTCAGACATGACCTGAACTCAATGAACAGACAGAAACAAAACGGGCTGCAGGTACAGCAGCCCGTCGAGGGGGATCAAGCCAGAAGCGGCGAACGATCAGGCAGCCACAGCATCCGCAGGTTGACGCTGCAACATGGCCAATTGACGCGCAATGCTCAAACGCAACTCACGACGATCAATGATCATGTCGACCGCACCCTTTTGCATCAGGAACTCTGCGCGCTGGAAGCCCTCTGGCAACTTCTCACGCACGGTGTTCTCGATCACGCGAGGACCGGCAAAGCCGATCAGCGCCTTGGGTTCGGCAATCACGATGTCGCCCACGAAGGCAAACGAGGCCGACACGCCGCCCATCGTGGGGTCGGTCAGCACACTGATGTAGGGCAACTTGGCTTTGGCCAGACGTGTCAGGGCTGCATTGGTCTTGGCCATCTGCATCAGGCTCAGCAAGCCTTCCTGCATGCGGGCGCCACCCGTTGCCGTGAACGAGATAAACGGGGTCTTCTGATCCACCGCCGCTTCCACACCACGCACGAAGCGCTCGCCCACCACGGAGCCCATCGAGCCGCCCATGAAGTCGAACTCGAAGCAGGCTGTCACCACCGGAATGCTGTGCACCGAGCCACCCATCACGATCAGGGCATCGGTTTCACCCGTGGCTTCCATGCCTTGCTTGAGTCGCTCGGGATACTTGCGGCTGTCCTTGAACTTCAAGGCATCCACAGGCAAGACTTCTTGACCGATTTCGTAGCGACCCTCTGCGTCCAGGAACGCATCCAGGCGAGCGCGCGAACCAATGCGATGGTGGTGACCGCATTTCGGACACACGTTCACATTGGCTTCCAAGTCGTTCTTGTACAGAACCGTTTCACACGAAGGGCACTTGACCCACAAGCCTTCCGGCACCGAACGACGCTCGGCCGGGTCGGTCGGTTGAATCTTGGGGGGCAGCAGTTTTTCAAGCCAGCTCATGCTCAGGCTCCTTTCAGTGAATCGAGTGCGGCACGGATTTCAGCGATGAAATCACGGCCAGCCTTGACCACGGTTTCCGGGCTTTGCGTTTCCAGCAACTGCACGATACGCGACCCGATGACAACAGCATCCGACACCGCAGCCACCGCCTTGGCAGTTTCTGCATCACGGATACCAAAACCCACACCCACGGGCACGCTCACGTGCGCTTTGATGCGAGGGACCATTTCTGCCACAGCGGCAGTGTCAAGGTGGCCGGCGCCCGTCACACCTTTGAGAGAGACGTAATACACATAGCCCGCGGCCACACGGCCCACTTCGGCCATGCGCTGCTCGTTGGAGGTGGGAGCCAGCAAGAAGATAGGAGCCAGGTCAGCGGCCTTCAGGCGCGCGGCAAACTCCTGACACTCTTCCGGCGGGTAGTCCACCACCAGCACGCCATCGACCCCATTGGCCTTGGCGTCACGGACAAACGAGCCTGCACCATGGTGCAGGTCGTAGCATTCAATCGGGTTGGCATAGCCCATCAGGACGACCGGCGTGATCGCATCACGCTCACGGAACGCCTTCACATCGGCCAGCACATGCGCCAGCGAGATACCCTTGGTCAATGCACGCTCAGCGGCACGCTGAATCACCGGGCCATCGGCCATGGGGTCCGAAAACGGCACGCCCAGTTCGATCACGTCGGCACCAGCCTCAGCCATGCCCACCATCAAGTCGACGGTCTTTTCCGGGAAGGGGTCACCACAGGTGATGAACGGAATCAGCGCCTTGCGACCTTGCGCCTTCAACGAGGCGAACTTCTGTTCGAGGCGGGTCATGCTTGACCTCCCTTCACAGACAGACCACGGCACGATGGGCGGCAGTAGAACTCAGCCCCTGTCAAATCGGCCACGGTCCCGATGTCCTTGTCGCCACGGCCAGACAGGTTGACCAGCACGTGCTGGTCAGGGCGCATGGTGGCAGCGAGCTTCATGCCGTAGGCGACCGCATGGCTGGATTCCAGCGCAGGGATGATGCCCTCGGTGCGACACAGGCGATGGAAGGCTTCCAGCGCTTCCTTGTCAGTGATGCCCACATACTCGGCGCGACCGATGTCCTTCAGGTACGCGTGCTCGGGGCCCACGCCGGGGTAGTCCAAACCCGCCGACACCGAGTGCGTTTCGGTGATCTGACCATTGGCATCCTGCAACAAATAGGTGCGATTGCCGTGCAGCACGCCCGGCACCCCCAACTGCAGCGACATCGAGTGCTTGCCACTTTCGGCGCCCTCGCCTGCTGCTTCCACGCCAATGAGGCGAACCCCTTCGTGCGGGATGTAGGGGTAGAAGATGCCCATGGCATTCGAGCCGCCGCCCACGCAAGCCACGACCGCATCCGGCTGACGACCAATCTGCTCGGGCATCTGCTTGAGGCACTCTTCGCCAATCACGCTCTGGAAATCGCGCACCATCGCCGGATAGGGGTGTGGCCCCGCCACCGTGCCGATGATGTAAAAGGTGTTTTCCACATTGGTGACCCAGTCACGCATGGCTTCGTTGAGCGCGTCTTTCAGCGTCTTGCTGCCCGACTCCACCGGCACCACCTTGGCACCCAGCAAGTGCATGCGGTACACATTGGGGGACTGACGCTTGACGTCTTCCGCGCCCATGTACACCACGCACTCCATGCCGTAACGGGCACAGATGGTGGCCGTGGCCACACCGTGCTGACCGGCACCGGTTTCAGCGATGACGCGAGGCTTGCCCATCCGCTTGGCCAGCAAAGCCTGACCAATGGTGTTGTTGACCTTGTGGGCCCCAGTGTGATTGAGGTCTTCGCGCTTGAAGTGAATCTGAGCGCCACCCACCTCACGGCTCAGACGAGCTGCGTGATAGATCGGGCTGGGGCGCCCCACGAAGTGAGCCAACTCACGACGGAATTCATCCTGAAACTCCGGGTCGTGGCGATAGTGTTCGTAGACGTTCTTGAGCTCTTCGAGCGCGTAGATCAGGGTCTCGGAGACAAAAGTGCCACCGTAAGGACCGAAATGCCCACGGGCATCGGGCTGGTTGTAATTCAACATGTCACTCTCAATGAACTCATAGACCGTAGCCATCAACCAGCCTGAGCGCACAACTCATCGGCTGCGCGTACCGCCTGGCAAAACTGACGCATCAGCAGCGGATCCTTGATCCCCTTACCGACCTCCACGCCAGAGCTGACATCCACAGCCCATGGCCGCACGCGCTGAATGCCCTCGATCACATTGCCGGCATGCAAACCACCGGACAAAATCATGGGACCAGGCAGCTCGCGCGGCAACAAGGACCAATCAAATACCTGACCTCCTCCGCCATAGCCCTCAACATGGGCATCCACCAACATGGCTTGGGCAGAGGAGAACGACAGGGCGAAGTCTAACAAATCGAATCCGGGCGCCATTCGGGCAGCGCGGACATAGGGCCGCTGCGCGGCCTCGCATTGCTGAGGCGTCTCATCGCCATGAAACTGAAGCAACGCATTGGGAACGGCATCCAGCGCTGACTGCATCAGGTCAGCACCAGCGTTGACCAGCAAGACCACTGGCGTCACAAATGGGGGCAGTCGACGAGCCAACTCGCGCGCACGGACCGGCGTCACGTAGCGAGGACTCTTTTCATAAAGCACAAAGCCGATCGCATCGGCTCCGGATTCCACAGCGGCATCAACATCCGCCTCACGCGTGAGGCCACAGATTTTGATGCGAGTGCGGTGTTTGAAAGACTGAGACATCCAGAAGGATCGGGCCGGCAAAACAGCCCGGTCGGTGTCGATGGCGGGATTGTCTCAAAAATGCGCTGATGGCGCGAGCACTCTGTGCGTTTTTACTGGGTTGAGCCCGGATATCCCGATGGACGGACTCACGCCCAAGCGCCAGGAAGCCATGCCAGCGCAGGCGTCACATTGGGCAGCGCCCACTTCGCGTCATAAGCGGGCCCCATGAAGTAAAGCCCGTCTGCGGAAAATGTGGGGGCAGCGACCTCGCGACGCTTGGCGTGCAAGACCTCCAGTACCCAATCTGGGTTTCTCGTCCCCGTGCCGACAGCGACCAAGCAGCCCATGATGTTTCGAATCATGTGATGCAAAAACGCTTGCCCTTCAAAATCGAAGCGCCAGTATCGCCCACGCCCACCCAGCGCCGACATGGGGCCATGCCCAGCCTCGGGCCACACGTCCGGCATGGCAGCATCAAAGGATGAAGCATGCACGGGCCGCGTCGGCGAGGCGCATTGCGCAATGCGAATTTCGCGGAGCAACTTCACGGGCGTTGGCGACTGACACATCGACGAGCGAAACGAACTGAAATCGTGCTCGCCAATCAGATGGGCTGCCGCTTGCCTCATGGCATCGAGATCAAGTGGACGGAATACCCACCCGACCCGCCCGGCCTCCAGCGCCGGCCTCACCGGGGACTGCAGCAGGATGTAGGTGTAACGCCGCCCCCTGGCACTGTTTCGCGCATGGAACGCTGGCGTGACATGCTCAGCCCACTGCACCGCAATGTCCGGCGGCAGGAAAGTATTGGTGCCGCGCACCCACGAAAATGGCTCGCGCACAATGTCGGTGTCGAGGTGCACCACCTGGTTGATGCCATGCACACCGGCATCGGTACGCCCAGCGCACACAACCTTGAGCGGCCGCACAGCAAACTGGGTCAAGGCAGCCTCGAGTGCGTCTTGCACCGTTCCACCACCCGGTTGACTTTGCCAGCCTTTGTAGGCCGAGCCAAGGTAAGAAACACCAAGGGCGACCCGGCGGGCCGCCCTTGTATAGGCACCTGACTCAGCCGGAACGAGCGCTTCCGCACTCGTCTCCGGTTTATCACTCTGCATGCATCAACCCAGGTTACCCAACATCGCCTGAGCCTTGCTCTTCAGCGAAGCATCAGCGGTGTTTTCAACGACTTCTTGCAACAACTCGCGAGCACCGTCGACATCACCGATCTGACGGAACTCTTCCGCCAATTCGAACTTGCGCGCCATCGGATCATCCGAAACGGGGGCATCAACGGCGTCACCCGCTGCAAAAGCACCATCGTCAGCCGTAGGCTCATCCAGATCCAGACTGATGCTACCCATATCAAAAGCGACGGGGGCAGGCTCGGCCGCAGGCTGTTGAACAGCCGGAGCGGCATCCGGAGAGCCCGGCTCATCCAGCGACAAATCAAAGTCCAAGCCACCGTCGTCTTCGGCCTGAGCAGGCGCCGCAGCCGCTTCATCCAAGCTCGGCAGATCCATCGACACATCGGGCTCTGCGGCGGGCGCCGAGCTCAATGCACCGCTTGGGAAGGACTCAATGTCCGGCAACTCCAGCGCACCCAACTCCTCACCTTCGGGCGCATGCGGCTGAACCGAGTCAGACACAGAATCCAAGGGCGTTGGCGCCGAGATATCCAGATCCAGATCCATGCCATCGGCATCCGCCGACAAGGCCTCAGGCGCAGGCTGCGTGTCCAGCGCACTGGGCGCGGGCATCACGGAATGCGGAATGGTGCTCGCCCCCAGATAGTCTGGTGCCACACCGTCCACGGCAGCGCCATTCGGTTGACCGCCCGGCTGATAGAGGGGATTCTCAGGGTCAATGCCCAAACCCATTTCTTGCGCCTTGGCCCAATCCTCGCCTGCACCCAAAGTCAGGTCGTACAGCTGGGTTGCCAGCTGCTCGAAACCCTTGGTATCGCGACGCTTGGCGTAGACCTCCAGCAACTTGGTGCGAATCGCCAAGCGATCCGGCGTGCTACGCAGGGCTTCCTTCAGGATTTCTTCGGCCTGGAGGTCGCGGCCATAGGCCAAATACACATCCGCCTCGGCCACGGGATCCACGTCACCGATGGCATCAAGCTGACTGAGCGAATAGCTCATCGAGGATGGGCCACCAGTTGCGTCACGCGTATCCACGCGCTGACCACCGCTGGCGCCAAAGAATGAATCGGGCTGCAGACGGCTCTCGAGGAACGAAGTCTCGCCAGAATCACTCCGACGACGCGAACGCAGGTACATGCCTGCACCAGCAACCAACGCCAACACCGCGCCGCCGGCAGCCAGCAGCATCGGGTTCAGTGACTCGAGGAAGCCAGGTTCTGCCGCCTCAGGCACCGGTGCAGGGGCTGGCACGCTGGCGGGCGCCACCACGCGGGGCGCAACCGACGAGGCGGCCACAGAAGCGGCCGAGGCTGCCGTGTCGGCCACACCCGTCGCTGCGGCACTGGCCACCATGGAGGCGGTGCTGGGCACTTCAGTGGGTTTGGCCACGATGGGCGCAGGTGCCGGCGCCTCCACGGAC
>NZ_JBLIZW010000032.1:0-21574 GCF_048860245.1 Aquabacterium sp.
GAACTGTTCGAGATCGTGCAGGGCCCGGACTTCCCGGGCGGTGGTCAGATCATTTCCAGTCCGCAGGACATTGCCGATGCTTACCGAACCGGTCGCGGCAGCCTCAAGGTGCGCGCACGCTGGAAGATCGAAGATCTTGCCCGTGGACAGTGGCAACTGGTGGTGACCGAATTGCCGCCGGGCACCAGTTCGCAAAAGGTGCTTGAAGAGATTGAGGAGCTAACCAATCCGAAGATCAAAACCGGCAAGAAGGCCCTGACGGCGGAGCAAACGCAGCTCAAGGCGACCGTGTTGTCGGTGCTGGATGCCGTGCGCGACGAATCCAGCAAAGATGCTGCCGTGCGCCTGGTGTTCGAGCCCAAGAGCCGCACGGTCGAACAGCAAGAGCTGATCACCACCTTGTTGGCGCACACCAGCCTGGAAAGCTCGTCGTCGATCAACATGACCATGATCGGTGTGGATGGCAAGCCTGTTCAAAAGGGTTTGCGTCAGGTGCTGACCGAGTGGATTGGTTTCCGTCTGGAGACGGTGACCCGCCGCACGCAGCACCGCCTGAACAAGGTGCTCGACCGCATCCATATCCTGGAAGGCCGTCAGACCGTTCTGCTGAACATTGACGAAGTCATCGCCATCATCCGCAACAGTGACGAGCCCAAGGCCGCACTGATTGAGCGGTTCAAGTTGAGTGACCGCCAGGCGGAAGACATTCTGGAAATCCGCCTGCGTCAGTTGGCGCGTCTGGAGGCCATCAAGATCGAGCAGGAGCTGTCCGATTTGCGTGGCGAACAAGCCAAGCTGGAAGACATCCTGAACAACCCCGGCGTGCTCAAGCGCACCGTGGTCAAGGAAATCGAGGCGGATGCCAAGCAATATGGCGACGAGCGCCGTACTTTGATTCAGGCCGAAAAGCGTGCCGTGGCCGAAGTGAAGGTGATCGACGAGCCAGTGACCGTGGTCATCAGCCAGAAGGGCTGGGTGCGTGCACGTACCGGCCATGGGCATGACCCGGCCAGCTTTGCGTTCAAGGCCGGCGATGGCCTGTATGGCACCTTTGAGTGCCGCACGGTGGATCCGTTGATCGTGTTTGGCACGAATGGCCGGGTGTACAGCGTGGCTGTGAGCGCCTTGCCGGGCGCGCGCGGCGATGGGCAACCCATCACCACCATGATCGAGCTGGAATCGGGCACGCAGCCTCAGCACTACCTGGCGGGCAATGCTGATCAAACCATTTTGTTGGCCAACAGCGGTGGCTTTGGCCTGCTGGCCAAGCTGGGCGATCTGATCACGCGTCAGAAGGGCGGCAAGGGCTTCCTGACACTGGACGAGGGCGATGCCGTTTTGCCGCCGGTGGTGGTCAAGCCGGAACACACCCAAGTGGCTTGCCTGTGCGAAGACGGGCGCATGCTGGTCTTCGGGCTCGACGAGCTCAAGCTGCAATCCAACGGTGGCCGCGGCCTGACGCTGATGGATGTGGACGCCAAAACGGCACCGCTGATTTCGGTGGCATCGTGCCTGAACGGCGTGCGGGTCATTGGCACCACCCGTGGCGCCAAGCCCAAGGAAGACGACGTGCGCAACTCAGCGTATGTTGCGCACGTGGGCAAGCGTGCCCGCAAGGGCAAGGCGGTGGACGCGTTCCAGAAGGTTTACCGCGTCCAGGCGCTGAGCTGAACGACGACCGTTACTGGAAGATCACGGCCAGCGCCTTGAACTGATCGTGTTCTTCTGGTCCAGTGATGCTGTCGAGCGTCTGGTTCGTGGACTGCGCCTTGAAGCCTGCCTTTTGCAGGGCGGCCAGCAGGGCTTCAGGTGTTTGATGAGCCAGGGGCGCAATGCTGGTCAGCGGAGCGTGCAAAACCGCTTGGCTGGCTCGGCGAGCGGGATGGCCGCCGCCTTCATCTTCTTCCTTGATGAAGAAAGATGCCGCCAGGATGACGACGAACACCCCAATGATGGCCAGTGCAGCGGGTTTGCTCAGGTAACGCTTGAAGGCCGCGAAATTGGCGGTCACGTGAGTGGCCACGCCAGCGACCATGGCCCAGCCCAGCCATTCATGCACTTCCTTGTTGAGGCCGGTGTCCGCGTGGAAGAACATCAGGATGCCGGTGCAGCCCATCAAGATAAAGGAGCCAATGGTGAGCGGCGTGGCCCATTCGCGAGAGATTTGCATGATGTGGTCTCTTCTTGGTTGTGAATCGTGACAGTCTGCCAAGCAACTGTTGCTGCCGTGTTGAGCATCCGTTGACAAATGTGGATGCATTTGACGGACGTCAACCAATCCGGTGATCTCACCGTCTCGGGTGATTGGGGTAATGCGTTGACCTTTGCGGAACTTGTGTGAGCCATGTATTTCGGACATCAAGCAGGAAAACGCTGAGGGTGATGGCGCGTGCATGACACTAGCCTTGGGTGAGCGTTCTCAGCCTTGCTTATGGAGTTGGAAGACATGCCGTCCCTCGCCGGAAAGACCCTTTTCATCACTGGTGCCAGCCGAGGCATTGGCAAAGCCATCGCACTCCGCGCAGCCAGGGATGGTGCCAACATTGTGGTGGCGGCCAAAACCGCTGAGCCTGATCCAAGGTTGCCCGGCACCATTCATACAGCTGCAGCGGAAATTGAGGCCGCTGGCGGTCGCGCCTTGCCGCTGGTGCTGGATGTGCGTGACGAGGCTCGGGTGCATGAGGTGGTGAAACTGGCCGCCGAGCACTTCGGTGGCATTGACATCCTGGTCAACAACGCCAGCGCCATCAACTTGAGTCGTGTGACCGACACCCCCGCCAAACGCTACGACTTGATGTTTGACATCAATGTGCGTGGCACGTTCATGTGCTCGCAGGCTTGTATTCCTTACCTGGAGCGAGCCCCCAACCCGCATATCCTGGTGCTGTCGCCCCCCATCAACCTGCAGCCCAAATGGTTTGCGAGCCATGCGGCGTACACCACGTCCAAGTACGCCATGAGCATGCTGGCATTCGGCATGGCCGCAGAATTGAAGGCCAAGGGGGTTGCGGTGAATGCGCTGTGGCCCCGAACCCTGATTGCCACCTCGGCGCTCAACATCGCCGGATCACAGTTGGGGACGATGGGGCGCACCCCCGAGATCATGGCCGATGCCGCCTACGACATCCTGACCCAAGACAGCCGAAGCCACACGGGGCACTTTCATGTGGATGAAGACGTCCTGCGTGCAGCAGGCGTCACCGACTTTGATCCCTATCTGGTCACCCCCGGGAGCCAGCCGATGCTCGACCTGTACATCGAGGGGTGATACGGTTCGTCACATATTGAACGCTCAGCTCCCCGTGATGAGGGAGTTACAGCAAGGTAGGGGGTTGGTACAAACCCGGGCATCTAAACAAAATGTCGGGAGTACCTCATGCGCAAATCGCGCTCGTTCATGCTTGCGTTGGTTGGCGTGCTGTGTGCCACGACGGCCCACGCCCAATCCACCTTCAGTTGGGGACTCAGTGCCGAAGAAAACACAAGCTCGACCTGGAACTACCTGCACGCGGACGCCCCCTACGATGTGTTCACCACGGGCGGTGAGCGCACGCTGACCTCCGGGGCCGTGTCCGCATCCGTGAATGGTTGGGGCGATCCGGTGACAGGCTTCTTCAAATCCATCACACAGGTGCACATGAGCGGGGACACGCCGATCAACATTGCCGATTCGTATGTGGCGATGAATGTGACGGACGTGATCCGTATCAATGGGGCATCCCCGACCACGACGGTGTCCTTCACGCTGGACTACGACACGACGCTGTCTGGCTTGGGCATGACACCGTTTCCTCGCTACAACGAGGTCAGTCATTTCATGCAGGCGTGGTCCGATCGTTCGGTTGTGCTCACATACGAAGCGGAAAACCCATCGTATGACCCGTCGGCGACCTGCACAGATTGGGGCTCGGATGGGATCTACTGCCCGCCAGAGACAGAGAAGATGTTGACGGTCAGAGAAGCTGCAGGAAAGGGCTTCTTCAGGGAGTGGGCACTGGGTGGTCCAAATGGCGTTTACAGCAACGGTGACGCCGAGAACGGACACTACTCAGGACAGGTCACCCTGACTGCCGTGGTTCCGACGAATGTCAACATTCAGGTGGATCTCCGCTTTTACAACGGGCTCACTTGCTTCCACATGGCAGATTGTCATCTGGTGAATGATTCCAGTCATTCCGACTATGTCGGGCTGCAGCTGGAGGACGGCTTTACCTTCGATTCAGCGCATGGCTACCAGTATTTGGGCAAGGTTGCGGCAGTGCCGGAGCCATCTAGCCTGACGTTGATGGGGGTGGGCTTGTTGACGGGGGGCTTGCTGCGCCGTCGTCGCAAGGCTTGAGTTTCAAAGTCGAACCACGGTGACGGAGCACGCCGCCTCGGCGACCACCTGGGCACTCACGCTGCCAAAGTAGCGGCGCATGGCGGAGTGCCCCCGCGCGCCCATCACAATGTGTTGGACGTGGTTCTTCACGGCAAATTCCAGGATGGCAGAAGCGGTGTCGCTGGATTCGAGCACATGGAAGGTCAGGTTGTGCTCACCCAGATTCATGCGTTGCTGCAGAGGTTGCGCCCACTGTTTGATGGACACCAGGTGTTGAACGTGGCGCGCATTGCCGCCCTCTAGCGCGTACGGGTCACTGTCGAGTTGGTTGGGCTTCATCACGCAGACGCATGCCAAGCGGGCGTGTGGCTGGAGCGTCAGAATCCGCTGCACGGTCTCCAGCAGTTTTTCATCCAGGGCAGGTGGACTGATCTTGACCCCGATGGCCACCATGATGATCGGTGCCTCGCCATCTGTGCCGGCGGCTGAATCGCCACTTTTGTGCTCCGGCGACCGTGTCTGGAGCCACCGCTTCAGGGTGCTGAACGTGCCTTGTTGGCCCGTTCGGCGTGAACGCTCCGTCAGCGCGAGCTGTTCGGGCTGGCGAAGGTCGGTCACCAAATCCTGCGCGTGCTGGTAACGGTGAGAGGGGTTGGGCTCGAGGCAGCGCAAGATCACTTCCTGCAGCCAAAGCGGGAGGTGTGGCTGGAGATCCCGTGGGGGCCTGGGGGCGACATACAAGCGCTGCCGCAAGCCCGCAATGCTGTGGGGCTGCCCGAACGGACGGACACCCGTTGAAAGGTGATACAGCATGACGCCCAAAGAAAACAGGTCGCTGCGAGGGTCGCTGCGGACGTACTGCACTTGCTCGGGGGAAATGTAGGGGCCTGTGCCCATCGGAAGCGAGAACTCTTCTTCCAGCAGGTCCGGCAGACGCTGGTGGTGACACAAGCCGAAGTCCACCATGACGGCCTCGCCACTTGGGCGGAACATGATGTTGCTGGGCTTGACGTCGAGGTGCACCACACCTTGCCGGTGCAAGTCATGCAGGGCCAGGGCAACTTGCAGACCGATTTCGGCCACTTGTTCCACAGGAAGTGGGGCCAGGTCGAGCATGGCGCGCAGCGATGCGCCCTCGATGCGCTCCATCACGATGTAGGGCAGCGGGTCGAAGTCTCCCTTGGCCACGAAGGCGGGCACATGCGGGCCGGTCAGCAAAGGCAGGACCATCTGCTCCACCTCAAAGCCGACAATCGTGGCGGGATCATCACTGCCCTCGATGCGGGGCACTTTCATGACCAATGGCACAGGCGAGTCCCCGTCAACCTTGGCGACGCGCCATAGCGAGGCCATGCCACTCTGGTGCAATACATCCAGAAGACGGAAACCGTCGATTTCCATCCCTTCGCGCAGATGGCGATTGCGATCTGCGAATGCATCAACCATGACCAAACCTCCTGTCTGGCAGTCTAGCCAGACTTCCGAGGATTTGATGCGCTATGCATGAGTGGTTGGGGCATTGGAATCGAGCTTGAACACTTGTACAGAGGCGGAGACCACTTTGGCTCGCTGCGCCAGTGACATGGATGCCGCGGCAATCTCTTCCACGGCAGCGGCATTCTGTTGTGTGATGCCATCGAGATGAGCAACGGCCTGGTTGACTTGCGAGATGCCCTGCAATTGCTCGGAAATGCCGTGGCTGATGCCGGACACCAGCTCACCGACTTCTGCAACGGCTGCCAGCGCTTCCTGCATCGTGCTTTGAACCACATGGGTGAGGTCGCTGCCGGCATGTACTTTGTCGGCCGAATCCGTGATCAGCGACTTGACTTCTTTGGCCGCAGTTGCCGTTCGCTGTGCCAGTGCACGCACCTCTGCCGCGACGACGGCAAACCCCCGACCTTGTTCACCCGCACGCGCGGCTTCCACGGCCGCATTCAAGGCCAGGATGTTGGTTTGGAATGCAATGCTGTCGATGACCTGAATGATGTCGTTGATGCGGTTGGACGACTCTTCAATGCGATGCATGGTGTCGGTCAGCTTGTTCACCACTTGTCCGCTGCGCTCGGTGATGGAAGTGGTTTGGCTGGCCAGGTCTGCCGCCTGTTGCACGGTGGCGGCGCCATTGCGTGCGGTCCCCGTGATTTGCTCCATGGACGCCGCCGTTTCCTGCAGGCTGCCTGCCTGGGCCTCTGTGCGGCTTGACAGGCTCTGGTTGCCTTGGGCGATCTCGCTTGTGGCTGTCAGCATTTCATCGACTTCGCTACGGGCATCGCGCACGATGGCGAACAGGTTGACTTTGAGTTGATTGAGCGCACGGGTCAGTTGCCCGATCACGTCTCGGCGATTGGAGTGAACGCTGGCCGTCAGATCCCCTGCGGCCAGGATGTTGGCGGCTTTCAGCAGTTCACGCAGCGGCTTGATGGCGATGTGGTTGAACACCTGCCGGATGAGACATCCTGTGGCGACCCACGCTGCCAATGCGGTGACCCAGAGCCAGGCGGACACGTCTCCGATGTGTCCTGTCATCCATGCACCAAGCAGAAAGCCTGTGACGCCAATGGCCATGGAGACCATGGTCAGCTCGCCAGACAGGTCCAGATACAGGGCGCTTCGGATGCGTCCGGAAAAAGAGCTGGAGCGGATGTTGCCGCTGTGAAGTCGGTGTATCAGGCGGCCGTCGGCGGCTTCCGCCTGCATGGTTTGATAGAGGCTTTCAGCAGCACGCACCTCTTCCTGATCGGGTTTGGTGCGTACCGACATGTAGCCGGTGGGCTTGCCGTTCTCGACCAACGGCGTCACGTTGGCTTTGACCCAGTAGTACCGGCCATCTGCGCGACGGTTCTTGACCAAGCCCGACCAAGGGTGTCCTGCCTGGATGGTTTCCCACATATCCCGAAATGCCTCGGCGGGCATGTCTGGGTGGCGAATGAGGTTGTGTGGTTGCCCCAGTAACTCCTCCCGGCGATAGCCACTGACGTGGATGAAGGCCGGATTGCAGTAGGTGATGGTGCCTGCCAGATCCGTGGTGGACACCAGTGACTCACCATCAGGGAATGGATAGGCTTGATCAATGACGGGCGTGTTCAGTCGCATGGGGTGCTCTGCTGAAGTGGTTCGGCCATGACGAGTGATACAGCGTACTCGTGGCGCTGGGGTGTGAATGAACGTTAATCGTTTTTCACGCTTGTGCTATCGGTGCTTGCTCTAAAAACTAAAGCAAAACGAGAATGTTCGGTTCACTGGATAATCGGAAACCTGAATAACCCAGATTTGCTTTCCCAAGGAGACGTGTGGCAGCGCCCACCAGTCGCGACGTGCTGCCCGTGATGTGCATGACTCCAGAACAAGAAGCGGTTTTGCGCTCAGTCCGCAAGCTCATGGACTTCTGGCAAATTACGCCAGAAGAGTTATCGACTGAATCCCCCCTATCGGTGCCTGTGGCCGAGCCTGTGGGCTTGCCGCCGAAATATCGGCATCCTGTCACGGGTGAAGCCTGGGATGGGACGGGCAGCCAGCCTCAGTGGTTGCGTGAGGCGCTGACCAAGGGCGGCTATTTGGTCGAGGAATTGTTGGTTGTGCACCAAAATGGGTAATAGTCTGCTGACATACCCATTACTTCGCCCATGAAAAAGCCTGCGTGATGCAGGCTTTGTGTGGTCGTGGTCCCTCCGACAGGAATCGAACCTGTATTTGCCGCTTAGGAGGCGGCCGTTCTATCCATTGAACTACGGAGAGACTGAATCGACGAGCGGCATTATGCCTTGAGCATGCCCTTGGTTTCGATGAAGCCAATCACGTCTTGCAGGCCCGCTTGCGTCTTGAGGTTGGTCATCACGAAGGGGCGCGTGGGGCGCATGCGCTTGGTGTCGGCTTCCATGATGTCGAGGTTGGCGCCCACGTGCGGAGCGAGGTCCGTCTTGTTGATGACGAAGAGGTCGCTCTTGGTGATGCCGGGGCCGCCCTTGCGCGGGATTTTTTCGCCGGCGGCCACGTCGATCACATAGATGGTGAGGTCGGACAACTCGGGGCTGAACGTGGCCGCGAGGTTGTCCCCACCCGATTCAATGAACACGATGTCGGCGTCGGGGTACTTGGCCAGCATGCGGTCCACGGCTTCCAGGTTGATGGAGGCGTCTTCGCGGATGGCCGTGTGAGGACAGCCGCCCGTTTCCACGCCCATGATGCGGTCGGGGTCCAGAGCGCCCGCGACTGTCAGCAGGCGCTGGTCTTCTTTGGTGTAGATGTCGTTGGTGATGACGACCAGATCGTATTGCTCGCGCATGGTCTTGCACAGCATTTCGAGCAGGGTGGTCTTGCCGGAACCGACGGGGCCGCCCACGCCTACGCGCAACGGGGGCAGTTTTTTGGTGCGGCCGGGGATGTGATGCAAAGCGCTCATGATCGGAAGAGTCGGGAGTATTGGTGTTCGTGCTGGCTGCTCAGGATGGCCAGCATGGGGGTGAAGGCCTGACGCTGGCTGTCAGGCAGCGCCAGGGCGTGGTCGATGGCCTCAGGGATGACATCCACCACGGCTTGGAGGATGCGCTGGCCGGCACTTTGGCCCAACGGGACGGCTTTGATGGCGGCTTGGGCCATGTTCTCCGCCCAGCCAAAGGCAAAGCTCAACAGCGCCTCGCGTACCAGGGCTTGCAGGGCGACAGCATCTTGGCTGGCGCTGCCGGCAGGCAAGCACTGCGCCACGGCCAGGGCGAAGGCCACGGACCAGTTTGGCGCAGGGGGCATGGCGGCGCATTGTGCCAACCGTGGGTCTTGTGTCAGTGCGTGCAGGTCGCCACTGCGGTTGCGCAGCCACTCGCACAACGATCGGCCCATTTGCTCGCTTTGCAGGCACAACTCACTCGTCTCGCGGGTCAGGGTGACCCATTCATTGAGTTCCTGCACGCGCGCCAGGTCGCCGCGTACCCAGGCGGCGATGGCTTTGGCCACCACGGCCAGATCCGACCGGGCGAGGCTCAGCCGGATCTGGTCGGTGAACCATTGCGCGGCCTGTGCCTCATTGCTCACCAGACCCGCATCTACGGCTGCTTCCAGGCCTTCGGAGTAGCTGAAGCCGCCCACGGGCAAAGCGGGGGAGGCCAGCCACATCAACTGCAGTCGGGTGGCGGGAGGCAGCGGCGCGGCGCGCGCCGGAATGACACGACTCATGGATCGGGGGCTTCAGTGATCGTGATGGTCGTGTCCACAGCCGGGGCCGTGAACGTGTGGCGCAGGGGCTGCCTTGATGGCAATGCCGATGGGCTTACCCCGGGCGGTGGGGGCGGCCGAGGTGTGCTCGTGCCCGTGGCTGCAGCCGGGACCATGCACGTGGCCGGGCTCACCATGCGGTGGGTTGGTCTGGGCGTGGCTGTGATCGCCATGATCGTGAGCATGGTGATGCGCGTGGCCGTGCCCGCTGGCGTAGGCGCCACCTTCTGGCTCGAACGAGTCCTGGATGGCTTCGACCGTCATGTGCATGGCGCGCAGCATGTCGGCGAGTACGTGGTCCGGCTCGATTTTCAGATGATCGGGCTGCAGTTCAATCTGAACGTGGCGGTTGCCCAGGTGGTAGGCCGCGCGGGTCAGGTCGAACTGGCTGCCGTGAGCGGTGCAGGGCGTGATGCGCAGCACGGGTTGCGCGGCAGCCTGCACGCGGATCATGGAGCCGTCTTCCGCCACCAGTACGTCGCCGCCCCGCACAACGGTGCCGCGGGGCAGGAACACCCCCAGCTGTCGGCCTTGGCTGTCGACGGCATCAAAGCGGCTTTTCTGGCGGACGTCCCAGTCCAGCTCGACGGTGGCAGCGCGCTTGAGGAGGACAGAGGCCAGGCCCTGTCCTTGAGGGAGAAGTTTGTTGACGGTCAGCATCACGAATCAGTGCAATCCACCGTGAGGTGTGAAGCACAAAGTGTACCGACCGTGGCTGCATCAAGCCGCTGTCAGGCGAAAGACCGAGACGGATTCCAGCAGTTTGTCGGCCTGTTGCTCCAGGCCGGCTGCGGCCGCAGTGCTTTGTGACATCAGGGTCAGGTTTTCCTGCGTGGTCGCATCGAGCTGATGCACGGTTTGGCGAACCTGGCTGATCGCATGTGCGTGCTGACCGCAAGACGCTGACAGCCCCTGGATCAGCGATGCCACCTCTTCAATCGTGCCTTGCAAGCCTTGAATGGTGTTGCTGGTGGCGCTGACTTGGTCCGCGCCTGCCGAGACGCGCTCGACGTTGTCGGTGATCAATTGCTTGATTTCGCGAGCGGCGTTGGCGGAGCGCTGGGCCAGCGATCGCACCTCGGAGGCCACGACCGCAAAGCCGCGCCCTTGCTCGCCCGCACGGGCGGCTTCGACGGCAGCGTTGAGCGCCAGGATGTTGGTCTGGAAGGCGATGCCGTCAATGACGCCGATGATGTCGGCAACACGGTGGCTAGCGGTGCGGATGCCTTGCATGGTCTGGTTGACCTGGGTCATTGAGCCTTGGCCGTGCTGCGCGGCCTCGCGTGCCAGGGTGGCGAGTTCGCTGGCGCGTCGGGTGTGATCGAGGTTGTTGTGAATATCACGTTCGATTTGTTCCAGTACGCCGCGAGATTGGGCGAGGTCTTCTGCATGACGCTGCGCGCTGTGGGTGACATGGGTAGCCCCCGTGGCGACATCGCGGGAGGTACGGGCCACTTGCTCGGACTGATCGCGAACCTCGCTGGTCAACTGCACGAGACTGTCTCGCATCCGTTTCATGGACTGCAGCATGCGTCCCAGTTCGTCTTGGGCCGGTTCGGCGTGGACGTGCAGCGCCAGTTGACCTTCGGCGATGGCCTCGCTGACCTTCATGGCGGCCAGCGCAGGCCGGCTGACGGATCGGGCGATCAGCCAGGCCCAGGCGGCGCCCGCCACCAGTGTCACCAGAGTGAGGATGCTGATCAGCCATTCGCTGGTGGCAATGGAAGTGTCGTAATCGCTTTGCGCGCGGCGTGTGGCGGTGTGCACGAGGCTTTGCAGGGCCTCGTTGTCGCGGGTCACGGCGGCAGCGGAGGGCACCAGGGCAGACTGTTCGCGTTCGGTGGCTTGCAGGGTCTGACCGGTTTCCACCAGGTCGAGCACGCCGTTACGTGTCTGAACGTAGGCCTGATGATTTTTTTGCAGCGAGGCGGCCGTGCGGCGAACGTCTGGCTGAGGGTGTTGTGTCAACTTGGCCAGTTGCTGTGTGATGGCCTCATCGGCCTTGAGCAACTCGGGCTTGAACCGATCGGTCACTTCCGGCATGCCTGCCGAGCGGATGATGGCTTGGCTCTTGATCAGGTCTTGCTGGAGCAGGGCGTTGATCTGATGTCCCTGCTGGCGAGCATCCAGTTCGGCCAGAAACACGTCATGCAACGAGCGCGTGCGCTCCAGCCCCATGAGGCCGAGTAAGGCGACGACGCACACCAAGGTCAAGATCAGGCCGAAGCCGATCGCCAGGCGGGTGCCAACTTTCCAGTTGCGGAGTCGGTTGAAGTGTTTCACGTGATTCCTGTAGCGGGGTGTCTGAACAGCTCGTCAGGCAGCCTCCCCTGTGGCCCTGACAAGCGTGCCGGCACGACGCGGCGGCGCTAGTGTCGCCACCTTATCGAGCGTTCAAGGACAAGCTTGAGGCCCAAAAAGGAATCTTGGTGAAAATATCTGAATTTGGTCCAGATCAAACAGATGACATCAATTTGTCATCTGTTTGACATCTTTTGATGACAGATGCTCAAAAGAGGAAATACCGCTGTGCCAAGGGTAAGGACACGGCTGGTTCGCAGGTCAGCAGCAGACCATCGGCACGGACCTGATAGGTTTGTGCGTCGATTTCCATCACGGGCATGTAGTGGTTGTGCACCATGTCGGCCTTCTTGACCGTGCGGCATCCCTTGACTGCTACCACTTGCTTTTTGAGGCCGTAGTGCGACGGCATACCCGCAGCGATGGCCGACTGGCTCATGAACGTGAGTGATGTGCGGGCCACGGCGCCCCCAAACGACCCAAACATGGGGCGGTAGTGCACAGGCTGGGGGGTGGGGATGGACGCATTGGGATCGCCCATGGCGGCGGCCGCAATGAAGCCGCCTTTGAGGATGAGGCTGGGTTTGACGCCAAAGAACGCAGGGCGCCACAAGACGAGGTCAGCCCATTTGCCCTCTTCGATGCTGCCGACCTCGTGCGACACACCATGCGCCAAGGCAGGGTTGATGGTGTACTTGGCGACATAGCGCTTGATGCGGGCATTGTCGTGGCGGTCGGTGTCACCAGGCAGTTTGCCGCGCTGGGCCTTCATTTTGTGGGCGGTTTGCCAGCAACGCAGGATCACCTCGCCCACGCGGCCCATGGCCTGTGAGTCGGAGCTGAACATGCTGATGGCGCCCAGGTCGTGCAGGATGTCCTCGGCCGCGATGGTTTCGCGACGGATGCGGCTTTCGGCAAAGGCCAGGTCTTCGGCAATGGATGCGTCGAGGTGGTGGCACACCATGAGCATGTCGAGGTGCTCGTCAATGGTGTTGACCGTGAAGGGGCGCGTGGGATTGGTGGAGGAGGGGAGCACATTGGGCTCGCCCACCACCTTCATGATGTCGGGGGCATGCCCGCCGCCCGCACCTTCGGTGTGGAAGCTGTGGATGGTGCGGCCCTTGAAGGCGGCCACGGTGTCTTCCACAAAGCCGGATTCGTTCAGCGTGTCGGTGTGGATGGCCACCTGCACGTCGGTTTCTTCGGCCACGCTCAGGCAGTTGTCGATGGCAGCCGGGGTGGTGCCCCAGTCTTCATGCAACTTCATGCCGATCACGCCGGCATCGACCTGTTGACGCAGGGCCTCGGGCTGGCTGGCGTTGCCCTTGCCCAAGAAGCCCAGGTTCATCGGGAAGGCTTCGGCGGCCTTCAACATCATGGCGATGTTGTCAGGGCCGGGGGTGCAGGTGGTAGCGAACGTGCCCGTTGCAGGGCCGGTGCCGCCACCAATCATGGTGGTGACGCCGCTGTTGAGTGCTTCGTCGATCTGCTGCGGGCAGATGAAGTGGATGTGGGTGTCAATGCCGCCTGCAGTGACGATCATGCCTTCAGCAGCAATGATTTCGGTGCCGGGGCCAATGACGATGTCCACGCCCGGCTGAACGTCCGGGTTGCCGGCCTTGCCGATTTTGACGATGCGGCCCGCCTTGATGCCGATGTCGGCTTTGACGATGCCCCAGTGGTCGAGGATGAGGGCGTTGGTGAGCACGCAGTCAGCGGCTTCCATGGCGCCAGGGCCGTTGGGGATCTGGCTTTGGCCCATGCCGTCGCGGATGGTTTTGCCGCCGCCAAACTTGACTTCTTCGCCGTAGCCTCCTGCGCGCAGGGTGTAGTCGTGCTCGACTTCCAGTACGAGGTTGGTGTCGGCCAGTCGCAGACGGTCGCCCGCAGTGGGGCCGAACATCTCGGCATAGGCGCGACGGTTGATGCTTGCCATCTTGAGGGGTCCTTTGCGAATCAGAGCTTGCCTTGCACCAGGCCGCGGAAGCCATAAACGGTGCGGCTGCCGGCGTAGTCCACCAGCTCGACGGTGCGTTGCTGCCCCGGCTCAAACCGAACGGCTGTGCCGGATGCGATGTTCAGGCGCATGCCGCGGGCGGCATCCCGGTCAAACCGCAGTGCGGCATTGGTTTCAGCAAAGTGGTAGTGCGAACCCACCTGGATGGGGCGGTCGCCCGCGTTTTCGACAACCAGGGTGAGCGTGCGTCGACCTTCGTTGATGGCCAGATCGGGGCCGTCTGTGAGCAGTTCGCCGGGGATCATGGTGAGTCCTGTATCAGTTTGCGGGTGCGTTCACAGAACGTGGGCCATGGCGGGCACCATCAGCGAGGCGCCCAGGATAGCGACGGCGCCGCCGGCTGCGCGGGCCAGCCACTTCGACGGTGCGCTGGCCGATTGCTGCAGACGAAGGCCGAGCCACATCCCGGCGCCGTGCAGCGTCAAGGTGCTGGCGACCATGCCGGCGAGTGCCGCACCCATGTGTCCTGACAGCTCGGCGCCGTGCGCGAGGCCGTGGTAGAGCGCGAACATGGCCATCAGTGCTGCGCCCAACAGGGTGGGCAGGTGCAGGCGTGTGGCCACCAGAAGGCCGATCACCAGCAGTGAGGCTGCGATCATGGGTTCCACCGCAGGGGTGTGAATGCCCATGGCGCCCACGATGCCGCCGATCAGCATGGTGCCCGCAAAGGCGGCGGGACCGGTCAGGGCTTGCAGGTTCATCCGTTGGGCTTTGCCGGACAAGGTGCTCCAAAGGCCGACGCTCAGCATGGCTGCCACGTGGTCCAGCCCGGTGAGGGGGTGAATGGCGCCTTCCAGCAGGCTGCTGAAAGCGTCGGCATGGTGGGCGTGCGCGCCCGCATCTGCACCAAGGTGCGCCATGGCCACAGGAGATGCCAAGGCAGCGGCCGTACCGGCCAGCGTCAATACGGTGCGGCGATTCAGGATGCTTGTCATGGTGTGGGGTCTGTCTGGTAGGTGAATGGGTCAATGCACAATGATGGTGCAATGATGGATTGACGGGGCGTGACGTTATGCGATCGGTTGGTGCACGGTCACCAACTTGGTGCCATCTGGGAAGGTGGCCTCGATCTGAATGTCGGGAATCATGTCCGGCACGCCTTCCATGACCTGATCGCGGCTGAGCACTGTTTTGCCGTCGCTCATCAGCTCGGCCACGCTCTTGCCATCCCGAGCGCCTTCCATGATGAAGGCGGTGATGAGCGCAACGGCCTCTGGGTAGTTGAGCTTCAGGCCACGAGCGAGCCGGCGTTCGGCCAACAGGGCGGCGGTGAAGATCAGGAGCTTGTCTTTTTCGCGTGGGCTGAGATCCATGTGCAGTGTCCTTGACGCCAGGGAGGCGACGGTTGCGTCGGCATTGAACTTGCGGTGTTCAAGGCGCGCTATGAACACCACTATGCAAAACCCAGACCCGCTTCGTCTAGCCCCCGATGTGCCGGGGGCGGGCGAGGCGGCCACCCAGCAGGAGGCCTTGCAGCGTGTGGTCAAGGTTCGCCGGGACTACAACACCTGGGTGGCGAGCGAGACCATGGAAGACTATGCCCTGCGGTTCACGCCTCGCTCGGCGCGCCGCTGGAGCGAATGGCGGGTGGCCAACACGGCCTTTGGTGTGGCGTCGTTTTTGGTGCTGGAGGCCGTGGGGGCCACCTTGCTGGTGGAGCACGGCTTTGTGAACGCCTTCTGGGCCATTCTGGCCACAGGCTTGATCATTTTGCTGGCGGGGTGGCCCATCAGTGTGTATGCCGCCCGACATGGGCTGGACATGGATCTGCTGACGCGAGGGGCAGGCTTTGGCTACATCGGCTCGACCATCACGTCTCTGATCTACGCCTCGTTCACTTTCATTTTCTTTGCGCTGGAAGCCGCGGTGATGGCCTACGCACTGGAGTTGGCCTTTGATGTGCCGCCGGCGTGGGGCTATCTGATCTGTGCGCTGGTGGTGGTCCCGCTGGTGACGCACGGGGTGACCATCATCAGCCGCTTGCAGTGGCTGACGCAGCCCATCTGGTTGGTGATGCTGGTGCTGCCCTATGTGTATGTGTTCCATGCGCACCCGAATGTGGTGCAGGACTTGATGGCCTATGCCGGGGCGGACGGTGCACACGCTGGCTTCGACCTCAAGTCCTTTGGCGCGGCCTTGACCGTGGGCATTGCGCTGATCACGCAAATGGGCGAGCAGGCGGACTATTTGCGCTTCATGCCCGAGGCGCGTGAGGGCGCACGGGCCAAATGGTGGACCGCCGTCTTCATTGGGGGACCGGGGTGGGTCATACCGGGTGTGCTGAAGATGCTGGGCGGAGCGCTGCTGGCGTGGCTGGCGATTTCGTATGCCGTGCCAGTCGATCGGGCGGTAGACCCCAATCAGATGTATCTGGTCGCGTGGGAGAAGGTGTTTCCCAACCCGACCTGGGCGGTGGCGGCGGTCGCGGCCTTTGTGGTGATCTCGCAGATCAAGATCAATGTGACCAATGCGTATGCGGGGTCACTGGCGTGGTCCAACTTCTTTGCCCGGTTGACCCATAGCCACCCCGGGCGCGTGGTGTGGGTGGTGTTCAACGCCGTGATTGCCTTGCTGTTGATGGAGTTGAACCTGTTTCAGGCGCTGGGCAAGGTGCTGGGTTTGTATTCCAACTTGGCCATTGCCTGGATGATGGCCGTGGTGGCGGACCTGGTGGTGAGCAAGCCCATGGGGTGGTCGCCCAAGGGCATTGAGTTCAAGCGCGCATATCTGTATGACATCAATCCGGTGGGCGTGGGGGCGATGGGCCTGGCCTCGGTGGTGTCGGTCATGGCCTATGTGGGCTGGTTGGGCGAATTGGCGCAGGCGTTCTCTGCGGTGTTGGCCATGGTGGTGGCGTTTGTGACCGCACCAGCGCTGGCTTGGGCAACCCGTGGGCGGTATTACCTGGCGCGGCAACCCGACGCGATGGCCGAGGCCGATGAAGGAAAACCCCTGAGCCGCGTGATCAAGCTGAAAGCCTTGCACCGTTGCACGGTGTGCGAGCAGGAATATGAGGCGGAGGACGTGGCGCAATGTCCGGCCTATCAGGGTTTCATTTGTTCGCTGTGCTGTTCTTTGGACGCACGTTGCCAGGACTTGTGCAAGCCTCATGCGCGCTGGGGCGAAGAGTGGCGATCACTGGGGCGGGCGCTGATGCCGCATGCCGTGTGGCAGCGACTCGACACTGAGTTGGGCCACTTCTTGTTGGTGATGCTGGTGTTGGGACCCTTGCTGGCCGGGGTGTTCGGGCTGGTGTACCAGCAGCAGTTGCGTGAGCTCGATGCCTTGCCCGTGGCAGCGATGGGGGCGGCGACGCAGGTGCTGCAGGCCGCCTTCATCAAGGTCTTTGCGGCCTTGTTGCTGGTGGTGGGGGTGGTGGCCTGGTGGCTGGTGTTGACGCACAAGAGCCGGCAGGTGGCCCAAGAGGAATCCAACCGGCAGACCCACTTGCTGGTGCAGGAAATCGAGTCTCACCGCATCACCGACCAGAAACTGCAGGACGCCAAAAGCGCGGCAGAGCAGGCCAACCAGGCCAAGAGTCGTTACATCACCACCATCAGCCATGAGTTGCGCACGCCGCTCAACGGCATCTTGGGTTACGCGCAGTTGCTGGATGAAGACCCCAGGCTGGCTGACAACGTCAAACAGGCGGTGGGTGTGATCAAGCGAGGTGGGGACCACCTGCTGTCGTTGATCGAGGGCACGCTGGACATCGCACGCATCGAAAACGGCAAGCTGACGCTGGAGGTCAAGCCCGTCAGGTTGGGCGACTTGCTGCAGCAGATCACCGGGTTGATCGAGCATCAGGCGCAAGCCAAGCATCTGACCTTTGTGGCCGACATTGACCCGTCTTTGCCGGAGTATGTGCGGGCCGACGAGCGCCGTGTGCGGCAGATTTTGCTCAATGTGGTGGGCAATGCCGTCAAGTTCACGACGGTGGGGCAGGTGACCTTGAAGGTGCGCTATGCCCGTGAGATCGCCCTCATTGAGGTGACTGACACCGGCCCGGGCATTGCGCCGGCAGAGGTCGAGAAGATTTTTGAACCCTTCGCGCGTGGCTCGTCGGCCGCGGGGCAGTCTGTGGGGGGGACCGGTCTGGGGTTGACCATCAGCAAGATGTTGACCGACCTGATGGGGGGCGAGATGAGTGTGCGCAGCGAGGTGGGCAAGGGCACCTGCTTCCGCATCCGACTCTTTTTGCCCGAGGTGCGGGGCGTGGAGGTGGCGCGCAAGGTGCAAGCGGGCGTGCGCACCGGGTATGCCGGCGCACGTCAACGCATTTGGGTGGTGGACAACGAAGAGGCCGACCGTGGCTTGCTCGTTCGCATCCTGGAACCTTTGGGCTTTGAGGTGCAGACGCATGCATCCGGTGTGGCGTGTCTGCAGGCGTTGAGGCAGGCCCGCGCTGCCGATTTGCCGCATGCTTTCTTCATGGACCTGGCCATGCCAGGGCTGGATGGCTGGGCCACCTTGAAAGCCATTCAGGACGAGGGTTTGAGCACGGCGCCCGCTGCCATCGTGTCGGCCAATGCGTTTGACAAGACCTTGGACAACGACGTGGGGATCACGCCTGACGATTTCCTGGTCAAGCCTGTTCGGGTCAGTGAGCTGCTGGACTGGCTGGGGCGAAGGCTGAACCTGGAGTGGGTGATGGCCGAGCGGCCGTCGGTGCCCCTGCCGGCCTCTGCGCCCGCAGAAGCGCAGGTGTTGCCCAATCTGGATGCCCTTCGCCAGTTGGAGGATCAGGTGCACACCGGCTATGTCAGAGGGGTGCACAAAATGCTGGACCAGATGGAGGCGGCTGAGCCGCAGTGCGCACCCTTTGTGGCGCGGATGCGCAGTCTGGCCAAGCAGTTCCAGCTTGAAACCATGGCGAACATTTTGAAATCACTCATTGCGCAAGCGCCGTCTGTTGAGGCGACCCACCACCATGTTTGAACGATTGGACCGAAGCCGCACGGACGTGGTGCTCATCGTGGACGATGTGCCGGACAACTTGTCCCTGCTGCACGATGCCCTGGATGAAGCAGGCTACACCGTGCTGGTCGCCACGCATGGTGAGGCGGCTTTGCAGCGCGCCAGCCAGTCGGTGCCCGACATCATCTTGCTGGATGCGGTCATGCCCGGCATGGATGGCTTTGAGGTGGCCCGACGCCTGAAGGCGCAGCCAGAGACCAGCCACATCCCCATCGTGTTCATGACCGGGCTGACCGAGACCGAGCACGTGGTGGCGGCCTTTCAGGCGGGCAGCGTGGACTATGTGGTCAAGCCCATTCGTCCCCGAGAGGTGCTGGTGCGCATTGAGGCGCACATGGCCAGCGCGCGTCAGGCTCGCCAGGCGCGCAATGCGCTGGATGCGTTTGGGCATGCGTCGCTCACGGTGCGTTTGTCTGACGGGCGGGTGCTGTGGCAAACCCCTTTGGCGCGGCGTCTGTTGCAGCGGTACTTCGATTCGCCAGAATCGGTGGCGCCGGCCGAGTTGATGGACTGGCTGCGCTTGGCGGTGCCGCGCTTTGAGCAGGATGTGGCCCAGGCGCAAGGTGCGGTCACGCCGCCGCAGTGGGCGGTCAATCAGGGCAACAACCGCCTCAGCTTTGTGCTGCACCAGCCAACCGGGGATGAGGAGTGGCTGCTGGTGATGCAGGAAAGCTCGGATCAGGCGGCCATGGACGCCTTGAGCCAGGAGTTCAAGCTCACGGCCCGCGAAGGCGAGGTCTTGTACTGGGTGGTAAAGGGCAAGACCAACCGCGACATTGGCGACATCTTGGGCAGCAGCCCGGCCACGGTCAAAAAACAGCTGGAGAGCGTGTTTGCCAAGATGGGCGTCGAGACGCGCACGGCCGCCGCCGGGCTGGCCTTGAGCCGCGTGGTGCAACTCAAGGCGCGCTAGGCTTCGGCAGCTTTTGCAAGGCCCGCTGCAGCCGGGTGGAGGCCACTGCCAGCGTGCTCTGGTGCGTGGTGCCCAGGGCCGCCCAACGTGCCTCAAAGCCCTCTGCGGTACGCCGCAGGGCGTCGGCCTGACTGGCCACCACGATGTCATTGCCGCCTTCGTCAGACTCGAAGGACACCACGGCGCCGTCAAACACACGTCCCACACGTTTGAGGATCTCGCGTGTTTGCTCGGTATCGGCCTGCACATTGGCCACCATCACACCCTGCGGGGAGAGTGCTGCCCGCACGCGACGGTAAAAGCCGGGCGAGCACAGTGCGTCTGGGATGCCTTCCCCGGTGAAGCCATCGACCAGGATGACGTCGTAAGACCGCGAAGGTTTGCTGAGAAACGCCGCGCCATCAGCGCAGAGGATGCGTGAGCGTTCGTCGTCTGGCGGGATGCAGAAGTCCTGGCGCAGGTCGATCACGCCGGGGTTGATCTCGACCGTAGTGATGTCGGAGCCAAGCAAATGACGGTGCACGTATTTGTGAATGGATCCGCCACCGAGGCCAATCATCAGGATGTGTGCCGGGTTCGGGTTGAGCAGCAGAAAGCTCATCATCGCCCGGGTGTAGTCCAGCACGAGCTCGTCGGGATCGGCCAGCCGCATGCAGCTCTGGATGAGCGAAGACTCGAACGACAGGGAGAGGGTCTGGCTGTTGCTGTGCAGCCGTGCGTGTTCAGACATGGCGGGAGTGTCGCATGGTCGCTCCTGGTCCGCCGCGCGTACGCCGTTTGTACGCCATGTGGCGTATTTCTCATTTTGGAGGGGCTCGGCACACTGAATCCATACCGATTTCGTTCAACCCACCGCTTCAAAGGAGCGACCTCAAATGAACATCTCTCGTCGCAGTGCTACCGCCTCCCTGACCGCCGTTGCCCTGGGTGTGGCCGGTCTGGCTTTCAGCTCGCTGGCTCAGGCCGCCGACACCATCAAGGTGGGCGTGCTGCACTCCCTGTCGGGCACCATGGCCATCTCCGAGACCGTCCTGAAGGACACCGTGCTGATGGCCATTGACGAGATCAATGCCAAGGGCGGTCTGCTGGGCAAGAAGCTCGAGCCCGTGGTGGTGGACCCCGCTTCCAACTGGCCTCTGTTTGCCGAGAAGGCCAAGCAGTTGCTGACCCAAGACAAGGTGGCCGTGACCTTCGGTTGCTGGACCTCGGTGTCGCGCAAGTCGGTGTTGCCGGTCTACAAGGAAAACAACGGCCTGCTGTTCTACCCCGTCCAGTACGAAGGTGAAGAGCTCGAGAAGAACGTGTTCTACACCGGTGCGGCGCCCAACCAGCAAGCCATTCCCGCTGTCGAATACCTGATGAGCAAGGACGGCGGTTCGGCCAAGCGCTTCGTGCTGCTGGGTACCGACTACGTTTACCCACGTACCACCAACAAGATCCTGCGCGCTTTCCTGAAGTCCAAGGGCGTGGCTGAGTCGGACATCATGGAGGAATACACCCCCTTCGGTCACTCCGACTATCAGACCATCATCGCCAAGATCAAGAAGTTCGCTTCGGAAGGGAAGAAAACCGCCGTGGTGTCCACCATCAACGGTGACTCCAACGTGCCTTTCTACAAGGAGCTGGGCAACCAGGGTCTGAAGGCCAAGGACGTGCCTGTGGTGGCCTTCTCGGTGGGTGAAGAAGAACTGCGTGGCGTGGACACCAAGCCTCTGGTGGGCCACCTGGCTGCCTGGAACTACTTCATGTCCATCAAGAACCCGACCAATGCAGACTTCATCAAGAAGTGGTCGGCTTACGCCAAGGCCAAGAACATCGCCGGTCACAAGGACAAGCC
>NZ_JBLIZW010000033.1:0-14711 GCF_048860245.1 Aquabacterium sp.
CACCATCCTGCACCAGCAGGCCAGCCTGCCGCGCCTCCGCCACCACCTCGCCATCCGCCCGCAAAACCTGGAGCGCACCTGTGTGACCCAGATCCACATGCTGATACAGCTGCAGGAAATAGCCCAGATCGAGCACCAGCAAGATGGCCCCTCGCACCTGCCCGTCCGCACCCGAGACGGGCATCAGCAATGGCACCTGCCAAGCCTGCTCGGCTTCCGTCAGTCGAGGCGCCAGCCTCACTTGGTGGATGCCGCGGGAACGACCGTCCGCCACCACTTCGGCCACGGCCTCCTGCAGACTTGGCCGGTCGGCAAAAGGGGCTGAACTGTAAACACGCTGCATCGCCTTGTCGTACAGCGCGACATGCAAAAACAGCCTGTCTGATGCCTGCATGGCCACGAGTTGATTGCGCGCCTCCGACTCCAGTCCGTTGAACCACCCTTCGGCAACGATGGACATCAAACGTCCACGTCCCAAAACCTGCTCCAGGTTTTCGGCAATGATCGCGCAGACGTTTTGTTGCTGAATGCTGGCACTGTGACGCTTGATGGCCTGCTCCGAGGCCAAGCGCTGCCACGTGAACCCCCACACCAGCGCCAGCAAAGCGATCGAAAGTCCGACGCTGCAAGCCACGAGCACGCGCCAATACTGCCCCCTCAGGATCAGCATCCAATTCCGGCACGGCGACGGGGACAAAAGGGACAACAACGGCACAACACGACCACTCACATCAGGGAAGGCGATGTTGTCGCTGCCATGTGTCACGAGTTTGACAGCCCACACACCAATTGTGACAACACTTGATCATCACAAGTTCTTGGGTCATCCATCGCCAAAGTGCGCCTCGACCGGCGAAAGGCCATGCACTGGGCCTTGCCAATAAATCCGGGAACTTTTAGGGATTAGCACTCTCAAAGCGGGAGTGCTAACATTGGACAAGAAGGATCCCTGAAAGGAACCATTCATGACCCTGACGACTGCTCTGACAACCCGCGACCCCTGGAGTGTGGCGCCCTCACTGGGCAATCTGGACGCGTACATCCGCTCTGTCCAAGCCATCCCCATGCTGGAGGCCGAAGAGGAGCAGCGTCTAGCGCGTCGCTTGCGCGATCAACAAGACCTGCAAGCCGCCTCCAAGCTGGTGCTGTCGCACCTGCGACTGGTCGTGTCCATTTCCCGCCAGTACATGGGCTACGGGCTGCCACAAGGCGACCTGATCCAGGAAGGCAACGTCGGCTTGATGAAGGCCGTCAAGCGCTTCGACCCGGATCAAGGCGTGCGACTGGTGAGCTACGCCATGCACTGGATCAAGGCCGAGATCCACGAATACATCCTGAAGAATTGGCGCATGGTCAAAGTGGCCACCACCAAGGCGCAGCGCAAGCTGTTCTTCAATCTGCGTTCGCTCAAGCACCAGTTCAAGGGTGAAGCCGACGATGCCCAAGTCGGTCGTGCGGGTCTGTCTGAGGCCGAAATTCACCGGGTCGCCGCTGAGTTGGATGTGCGACCGGAAGATGTCATCGAGATGGAAACCCGCTTGGCGGGTGGCGATGTGGCGCTGGAAGCCCCGGCCGACGACGACGGCGACAGCCACAGCGTGGCCCCCTTGGCTTATCTGGCCGACGATGTGAACGAACCCACCCGGGTGATCGAGTCACACCGTCGTGACTGGCTGGCGAGCGATGGCATCACCTTGGCACTGTCACAGCTGGACGACCGCAGCCGTCGCATCGTCGAAGAGCGCTGGCTCAAGGTCAACGACGACGGTTCGGGCGGCATGACCCTGCATGAACTGGCTGCCGAATATGGCGTCAGCGCCGAACGCATCCGCCAGATCGAAGTGGCTGCGATGAAAAAGATGCGCAAGGCCCTGAGCGAAAGCGCCGACAACCTGGCTTTCAGCTGATCAAGAGCACATCATCGCTGTCGCGCCATACAGACCGCGCCCGGGAAACCGAGGCGCGGTTTCCATTTAGGGCGCCCACTCAACGCAAGCGCGCGATCATGGCGGCCGTGGCGGCATCCAGCCCGTTGGCATCCCCCGACTCCAGCCGCGGCAACAGGTCATTGCACATGGCCTTGCCCAACTCCACACCCCACTGGTCAAACGAGTTGATGCCCCAGACTGCGCCGCTGACCAGCACGCGGTGTTCGTACAGTGCAATCAAGGCACCCAGCGAGCGGGGTGTCAAAGCCTCCAGCACCATGGTGAGGCTGGGGCGATTACCTGAGAACGTGCGGTGGCGAGCCATCACCTCCGGAGGCAACTCTTTGGAGGCCGTGGGCGGCCTTTCCTGCAAGGCCTGCTCCATCGTCTTGCCCCACATGAGCGCCTGAGCCTGCGCCAGCCCATTGGCCAACAGCATGCGGTGCTGCGTTTCCAGCATCTCCGCCATGGTCTGGGACACGTGCCCATCCTCCCGGCGGGGCAGCTTCTTGACCAGGATGAACTCCAGCGGAATCACGTCGGATCCCTGATGCAGCATCTGGAAGAACGCATGCTGACCATTGGTGCCAGGCTCACCCCACAGCACTTCGGCCGTGGCATAAGGCAGCACACGCCCGTCCTGGTCCACGCCCTTGCCGTTGCTCTCCATGACCAATTGCTGCAAGTAAGCAGGCAGTCGGCGCAGGTTATGGGCATAGGGCGCCACGCACCGGCTGGTATAGCCCTTGAAGTTGCGATACCAGACGTCCAGCAGTCCCAGCCACATCGGCACGTTCTGCTCGGGAGGAGCCTGGAAGAAATGCTCATCCATCGCATGCGCCCCGGCCAGCAGCGCACGGAAGTGCTCACTGCCCAGCGCCACGGCCACAGGCAAGCCAATGGCCGACCACAAGGAGAAGCGTCCGCCGACCCAGTCCCAGAAGCCAAAGGTGGTTTGAATCCCGAACTGATCTGCCAGCGCCACATTGGTGGTGGTCGCCACAAAGTGACGCTCGATGTGCTGCCCGCCCTGATCCAGGAACCACTGACGCGCCAGACGCGCATTCGTCATGGTCTCTTGCGTCGTGAACGTCTTGGATGCCACGACGAACAGGGTGTGTTGAGGCTTCACCTTACGGAGCACCTCACACAAGTCCGAGCCATCAACGTTGGACACGAAGTGGAACCGCAACTTGGTGTGCGTGAAAGCATCCAGCGCAGGGATCACCATCTGGGGTCCCAGATCCGAGCCGCCGATCCCGATGTTCACCACATCATGAATGTCGCCGGGTTGATCGCCCCCAGCACGCGCGCGTACCGCATCGGCAAACGCCAACATGCGGTCCAGGACATCGTGAACCAGTTCGCTGTGCGCCCCTTTGCCTCGTGGCGCACGCAACGCCGTATGCAACGCAGCCCGGTCTTCCGTCCGATTGACCAGCGCACCTTGGAGCATGGCATCGCGGCGCTCAGCCAGTCGGCATTCCCGAGCCAGATCCAGCAAATGGCGCCGGGTGGCCACATCCCAATGGGCACGGGACATGTCCACCGTGACCTCTGGCGCCTGCAACGTCAGGCTGCGAACCCGGTCTGGATGCTCTGCAAACAAGGTGCGCAAGTCAAGGTCGCGCCCATGGGCTTCGTAATGCCCGGCCAGTGCGCCCCAAGCGACGGTTTCATCGCAACGCGGAATCAACATGCACCTTACCCAATTTCAGCGTTGTGCCTCGATCAAGGCATCCAGCTTGACCGCATCGGCTGCAAACAGACGGATCCCTTCCGCCAGCTTTTCTGTGGCCATGGCATCCTCATTGAGGGCATAGCGGAAAGCGGCTTCCGACAAGGAGGGTTCCGGCGCCACCACATTGGCAGGCGCCACCAGTTGGCAAGGCACCTCACCTTGCGTCGTCTGCAACTGGGCCAACAAATCCGGGCTGATGGTCAGCAAATCGCACCCTGCTAACGCGAGAATCTGGCCCACATTGCGGAAGCTGGCGCCCATCACTTCGGTGCGGATGCCGTGCTGCTTGTAATACCCATGAATGCGCGACACCGACTGGACCCCTGGATCGTTGAGGCCAGCCTGGGCGGCTTCGTCCCATGCGGCACCCGCCGACTTTTTGTACCAGTCGTAGATGCGCCCCACAAACGGAGAAATCAACTGCACGCCAGCATCCCCGCAGGCACGCGCCTGCGCGAACGCGAACAACAGGGTCAGGTTGCAATGGATGCCTTCAGCTTCCAACATGCGGGCCGCCTGAATGCCTTCCCACGTCGCCGCAATCTTGATCAGCACGCGGTCACGGCTGACGCCCGCCGCCTCATACAGACCCATGATGCGACGTGCACGTGCAACCGTCGCTGCCGTATCAAAGCTCAACCGGGCATCGACCTCGGTCGACACGCGACCCGGCACCACTTTCAGGATTTCGAGGCCAAAGCGCACCAGCACCTTGTCCACAATGCTGTCCAACGCATCACCGGCATGGGCCTTCACCACCTCGGCCAGCAGGGGAGCATATTCTGGCTTCTGGACGGCCTTGAGAATCAGCGACGGATTCGTGGTGGCATCCCGTGGCGCGAACTGCGCCAGTTGTTTGAAGTCACCGGTATCGGCCACCACCACCGTGTGGGCCTTGAGCTGATCGAGTTGAGACGTCATGGAATCGACAACAAGGGATCGCAGTCCACCCCTCGCCTTGAATCTGTTTTATCGTGGATGACATTCTGAATCCATTTTCATGACAATCTGAGGGACGGGTGCGAATCCCCCGCATCTTTCCCCCTGACTGCGGCGTCTCATGTCCTTCGATCTCGTCTTCTTCGGTGGCACCGGTGACCTCACCTGGCGCAAACTCATGCCCGCACTGTTTCAGGCGTGGCGTCACGGCAAACTGCCCGCTGGTGGCCGCATCCTGGCAGTGGCCCGAGATGAGCGCAACCACGACAGCTACCGGGAGTGGCTCAAAGAGCGCCTGGCCGCAGCCGAGCCCGCCAAGCGCCCCACCGACGACGAATTTGCGCAGTTCGCCGCCATGGTGCATTACCTGCGGATGGACCTGTCGCAGCCGGCAGATTACGCGGCATTGCGTGATTGGCTGGCTTGCCGGTGTGCCGACACGGTGGTGATGTACCTGGCCACCAGCCCCCATCTTTTTCCCGTGATCTGCGAGCAACTGGGTAAGGTGGGCCTCAATCACCCAGGCGTGCGCGTGGTGCTCGAAAAGCCGCTGGGGCACGATCTGGCCTCCGCGCAAGCCATCAACCGGGCTGTGTCGGCGGTGTTCACCGAACGGCAGGCGCTGCGCATCGACCACTATCTGGGCAAGCCGTCGGTCCAGAACCTCATGGCCTTGCGATTTGGCAACGTGCTGTTCGAGCCACTGTGGCGCCGCGAGAGCATTGCCAACATCCAGATCACGCTGGCCGAAAGCCTGGGCGTGGGCACACGCGGTGATTTTTACGACCGCACCGGCGCCCTGCGCGACATGGTGCAAAACCACGCCCTGCAATTGCTGACCATGGTGGCCATGGAGCCCCCGTCCAGCGCGCATGCCGATGCCATCCGCGACGAGAAACTCAAGGTCCTGCGCTCACTCAAGCCGTTTGACGAGTCCTCCGTGACCCGAGATGTCATCCGAGGACAATACCGCGCAGGCGCCATCGAGGGCCAAGCCGTGCCCGGCTACCTCGACGAAGCCAAAGTCCCCGCTGACAGCAGCACCGAGACGTTCGTGGCCCTGCGGTGTGAAATCCAGAACTGGCGCTGGGCGGGTGTGCCGTTTTACCTGCGCACCGGCAAGCGCCTGGCACACCGGCATGCCGAGATCGTGGTGAACTTCCGCCCGACCCCGCACTCCATTTTCCCCGGCGCCCAATCCCCGAACAAACTGGTCATCAAGCTGCAACCCGACGATGGCCTGGAATTGCACCTGTTGGCCGCCAAAGGATCGGTCCACACGCTGGGATCAGGACAAGAGGTACTGTCACCCGTCTCGCTGGATCTGGACTTTGACAAGGCCTTCCCTACCGAACGCGTGGGCGCCTACGAACGCATGCTGCTGGATGCGCTGGCAGGCCGTCTGAACCTGTTTGTGCGCTCGGATGAGCAGGAACAAGCCTGGCGTTGGGTAGAACCCATTTTGCACAGCTGGTCGAAAGACAGCAGTGGACTGCGCACCTATGCCGCCGGCAGTTGGGGCCCGGCCGCCGCCAGCGCCCTGATCGGGCGAGACGGCTACGCGTGGGCAGAAGAGTATTGATCAGGCCGACTGCAACAGCGCATCCACGCCATACAGTCTGGCCAATTCAGTCAGTCGCGCTGGGAGCGACTGCACCGCAAATGCGCGCCCTTTGGCGCGCGCCATGCGCTGGCACTCCAGCAACACAGCCAAAGCGCTTGAATCAAACTGGCTCAGCGAGGAGCCGTCCACCGTCAGCATTGCGGCCTCGGTCCCGCCCTTGGTGGCAGCCTGCTCCAGCGTTTGCCGAAACAGGCTGAGGACATGCGGAACCTCGGCGTGGGTGATGACGGCAGGCAACATCAACATGATCAGTTCGCCTTCTTGGCTGCGAGCTGCTTGTTGCGTTCCACCAGCTTGTTGATCAAGCCGTCAATGCCGGTTGCATTGACCTCTTGTGCAAAGCTGCTTTGATAGGTCTGCACCAACCAAGCGCCCATGACGTTCACGTCGTACACCTTCCAACCGGTCGGTGTCTTCTCCAGGCGGTAATCGAGCTGGATGGGCTCGCCCTGCCCCTTCACCAAGGTGCGCACGATGACTTCGCTGTCTTCCGGGCGGTTGCGTGAGGGCTTGTACTCGATGGCCTGATCCTTGATCTGAGCGGCAGCTCCAGAGTACGTGTGGACCAGCAAGGTCTTGAACTCAGCTTGCAAACGCTTGCGCTGATCTGGCGTAGCCTGACGCCAGCCCGGGCCTACCGCAGAGGCGGTCATCCGCACGAAATTGACATTCGGCATGATCTTCGCGTCAACCAGCGCGTTCAGCTTGCTGAGATCGCCACTTTGAATGGCTTTGTCGCCTTTGACCGAAGCAAACACTTCCGTCGTGATGCTCTTGATAAACGCTTCACCCGTCATGACCACGGCAGCGGCGGGCGCCACTGCGGTCGCAGGAGCTGTTTGAGCTTGCGCCCCAACACTCGCCAAGCCAGCCAACGACATGGCCACCAACAACACACGAGCGGAGAACGAACGGTTAAGCAACACGGTGATCCTTTCTTTGATCTGCCTGTCTTCCACTAACGCATCAGATGGCGATCGGGTAGACACAGGCAGATGACTTGTCTTCAGTTAGCAGGTGCCGAAGCACCAGATGCAGCCGGCTGCGCCGACTCTGCGGCGTCCTCTGGCTCATCGTAGCGAGGCTCATCCTCTGGTTGAGCCTCTTCGGGAGGGTTGCCGTTGTAAATCAGATTGCGACGACGCTGCAGGTACGCATCACGCACAAACGAATACTTATCGAGCGCCACGTCATCCAGCAACTCGCCGGCAGACAGGTATTTCGCACGCACATTGACCACTTGCAACAGGCGGATCTGGTTATCCGTGCGAGGACCGTCTCCCAGTGTGGTGGCTGAGAAATACGTATTGCCGACGATGTTGGCTGTATCCCGCAACGTGGAAGACCCCAACACAGGCCACACAATGTACGGACCAGAAGGCATGCCCCACACCCCGAGCGTCTGACCGATGTCTTCGTTGAAGCGAGGCATCTGCATGGCCGATGCCATGTCAATGAAGCCCCCCAAACCCAACGTGGTGTTCACCGAAACACGGATGACACTTTGAGCACCGTCTTTGAATCGCCCCTGCAAAAACAGGTTGGCCGAGGTCCACACGTCATCAATGTTGCCAAAGAAATTGCTGACACCCTTGCGCACCGGCTCGGGCGTGACTTTGGCGTAGCCCTGCGCCACCGGCTTTAGCACATTGGCGTCCAGTGTCTCGTTGAACGAAAACACCTTGCGATTCCACGACTCCAGCGGATCTTGCGGGTGCTGCGTTGCACACCCCTGCATCAGCAAGAGCGCCAGCACAGCGGGTAGCGCACGCCTCATTTAGCGCCCTCCTTGGACGCCCCCTCGGAAGCCTTGCTATACAGGAACTGTCCGATCAGGTTCTCCAAAACGATGGCCGACTGCGTGCTTTTGATCGTGTCACCCGCGACCAGATTGGTTTCGCCATATCCAGGCTCAAGCCCGATGTACTGCTCGCCCAGCAAACCAGCCGTCAGGATCTTGGCCGAACTGTCTTTGGGGAAGGCCACGCCCTTGTTCAGGGTGATTTCGACCTGTGCCTGGAAAGTCTTGGTGTCAAAGTTGATGGTCTTCACGCGACCCACCACCACACCAGCACTCTTGACCGCAGCTTTGGGTTTCAGCCCACCAATGTTGTCGAACCGTGCCACCACGTCGTAGCCGGGCTCAAAAGACAGCGTGAGCAAATTGCCTGCCTTGAGCGCCAAAAACAAAATGGCCGCTGCGCCCAACAGCACAAACAAGCCGACCCACACATCATGTTTTGATTTCTGCATATCGTTCGTCCTTGCGACCCAGCTCGATCAAATCGAGAACATCATGGCCGTCAATACAAAATCCAGCCCCAGCACGGCCAGGGATGCCATCACCACGGTACGTGTCGTGGCCAAGGAAACACCTTCCGGTGTCGGCTCGCACTCATAGCCCTGCAACAGCGCCACAAAGGTCACCGTCAGGCCAAAGACAAAGCTCTTGAGCATGCCGTTGCCGACATCCGCCCACACTTCCACGCCGTTCTGCATCTGAGACCAGAAGGCACCGTCGTCCACGCCAATCATCATGACGCCGACGACCCAGCCCCCCAGCACCCCCACGGCAGAGAACACCGCGGCCAACAGCGGCATGGCAATCACACCACCCCAGAAGCGTGGCGCCAACACCCGTTTGATGGGGTCCACCCCCATCATTTCCATGGCGGACAGCTGCTCACCCGCCTTCATCAAACCGATCCCGGCCGTCAACGCGGTGCCAGCTCGCCCGGCGAACAACAAGGCCGCCACGACCGGCCCCAATTCGCGGCACAGGGACAGGGCCACCATCAACCCCAACGCCTCGCTGGAGCCATAGCGCTGCAGGATGTAATACCCCTGCAAACCCAACACGAATCCCACGAATGCGCCGGACACCGCGATGATGGCCAGCGAATAGTTGCCAAGGAAAAACAGCTGTTCGGTCAGCAGTCGCGGGCGACGCAGTGTCTGCCCCAACATCCAAAACAGCTTGAAAAACAGTCGGGTGCTGTAACCGATGTCGGTCACCTTCAAACGAACCGCACGCCCGACGTGACTGGGTTGCAACCACTTGATCATCCGCGCACCCCGAAATCTTGACCAGCATCCATCGCAGGATAGTGAAAGCGAACCGGCCCGTCAGGCGCAGCCTGCACGAATTGCTGTACCAGCGGGTCTGCGCTGGCGCGCATCTCGTCCGGGGTCCCCTGCGCCACGATGCGACCGTTTGCCAGCAACACGATGTGGTCTGCAATGAGGAAGGTCTCATCTACATCGTGAGAAACGATCACGCTCGTCAAACCCATCGTGTCGTTCAACTCGCGAATCAAGCGGGCAGAAATGCCCATGGAGATGGGATCCAGCCCAGCAAACGGTTCGTCGTACAGCATCAACTCGGGGTCCAGGGCCATGGCACGCGCCAACGCGACTCGGCGAGACATGCCACCTGAAATCTGGCTAGGCAACAGATCTCTTGCACCGCGCAAACCCACCGCATTCAACTTCATCAAGACCAAGTCTCGAATGATGGATTCGGGCAACTTGGTGTGCTCCCGCAGAGGGAAGGCCACGTTCTCAAAAACGGTCAGATCCGTGAACAAGGCGCCGAACTGGAACAGCATGCCCATACGGCGACGCACCGACATCAAGGCCTTGCCATCCAAGCTGGCCAGGTCCTGACCACCCAACAGAACTTGCCCCGACATCGGTGTCAATTGGCGACCAATGAGGCGCAGGACCGTCGTCTTCCCACCACCGGACGTTCCCATGAGCGCCACGATCTTGCCTCTGGGTACCGTCAGGCTGATGTTCTCGAGAATGACACGATCGCCATAGCCGCAGGTCACGCCGCGCAACTCGACGAGCGGCGATTCAATCGGACTGGCAGAGCCGACATGCTCGGTGGATGAGGAATTCGTCATGCGATCAAAGAATGACCGGCGAACAGATCTCGCCGGTCCGTAATGATAGGGGAAGCTACCAACCCCCGCAGCGCAACCGCAAAGATGCCCTGTCTCTTCTATAAGGGCTTAGGTTGACGCCAAGCGCCCAACAGTAATCGATGAAAGCCGTCAGCCGGAAACGAAAAGGCCACCCTTTCAGGTGGCCTTGACGCTTGACGCCAACAGGTGGATCAGCGTGGCAGTGAGGTCGAGCCCATCAGGAAAGCATCGACTTCACGAGCGGCCTGACGGCCTTCGCGGATGGCCCACACCACCAGAGACTGACCACGACGGACGTCGCCTGCCGCAAACACGCCTTCGGCGCTGGTCTTGTAGCCGCCGACGTCGGTCGAAGCCTTGGCATTGCCACGGGCATCCTTCTCAACGCCAAAGCCTTCCAGCATCGTGGCAACGGGGTTCACGAAACCCATGGCCAACAACACCAGATCGGCCTTGTAGGTCTTCTCGGTACCGGCGATTTCGACGAACTTGCCGTCCTTGAACTCGACGTGCACGGTCTTCAGGCCAGTGACCTTGCCGTTTTCGCCAAAGAATTCCTTGGTGGCAATCGCAAACTCGCGGGTGCAACCTTCGTCGTGGCTGGACGAGGTACGCAGCTTGATCGGCCAGTAGGGCCAGGTCAGCTCCTTGTTCTCCTGCTCGGGCGGCATGGGCATCAGTTCGAACTGCGTGACGCTCTTGGCGCCATGACGGTTCGAGGTACCCACGCAGTCGGAGCCGGTGTCACCACCACCGATCACGATCACGTCCTTGCCATCGGCACGGATTTGATCCTTGACCTTGCCGCCGGCGTTCACGCGGTTCTGCTGAGGCAGGAACTCCATCGCGAAGTGGATGCCGGCCAGGTCGCGACCGGGCACGGGCAGATCACGCGACTGCTCGGAACCGCCGGCCAGGATGACCGCGTCGAAGTCCTTCTTCAGTTGCTCAGGCGACACGGTGTCCTTGGCCCAGTTCGTGACCTTGGAACCCTTGGGCATCTCGCCCACGATGGTGTTGGTCTTGAAGACCACGCCTTCGGCTTCCATTTGCTTGACGCGTTTGTCGATGTGCGACTTGTCAAACTTGAAGTCAGGGATACCGAAGCGCAGCAGACCGCCGACGGTGTCGTTCTTCTCGAACACGGTCACATCGTGACCGGCGCGGGCCAGTTGCTGCGCAGCGGCCATGCCGGCAGGGCCGGAGCCCACGACAGCGACCTTCTTACCGGTCTTGACAGCGGCAGGCTGCGGCTTGATCCAACCTTCGGCCCAGGCGCGGTCAATGATGGCGTGCTCGATCGACTTGATGCCGATGGCATCGCTGTTGATGTTCAGCACGCAAGCGGCTTCGCAAGGTGCCGGGCACACACGACCAGTGAAGTCGGGGAAGTTATTGGTGCTGTGCAGCACTTCAATCGCCGACTTCCAGTCCTGGCGATACACCAGGTCATTGAAGTCGGGAATGATGTTGTTGACCGGGCAGCCGTTGTTGCAGAAAGGCGTGCCGCAATCCATGCAGCGCGCGCCTTGCTGCTTCGCCTGCTCAGGCGTCAGACCAATGACGAACTCTTTGTAGTTCTTCAGGCGCTTTTCGACAGGCTCGTAGCCCTCTTCCAGGCGCTCAAATTCCAGAAAGCCAGTGACTTTTCCCATTTCAAACTCCTAACGCGCTGATCAGGCCTTGGCCTTCGTGGCGGACTTGGCCTTGGCAACAGCAGCCGTGGCTTCTTGCTTGGCGCCCATTTCGGTCAGGGCACGACGGTACTCGTTCGGGAACACCTTGACGAACTTGGTGACAGCTGTCGACCAGTTGTCCAGGATCTCGCGAGCACGCAGCGAACCGGTCCAGCGGTGGTGATCTTCAACCAGCTTCTTCAGCAGGGCTTCGTCAGGCTGGCCCTTGTGCATCGGGATACCGGCTTCTGCTTGCTCAGCAGCCGACAGCACCTTATCCAACGACACCTGAGCCGTGTTGACGCGGCTGGCGAACTGACCATCTTCGTCGAAGACGTAAGCCACACCACCGGACATACCGGCAGCGAAGTTACGACCCGTCTTGCCCAACACGACGACGGTACCACCGGTCATGTATTCGCAACCGTGGTCGCCAGTCCCTTCCACCACAGCGGTGGCACCGGACAGACGCACGCCGAAACGCTCGCCACCGACACCGCGGAAGAAGGCTTCACCGCTGGTGGCGCCGTACAGCACGGTGTTACCGACGATGATGTTCTCGGAAGCGTTGCCACGGAAGTCGATGCTCGGGCGCACGACCACGCGGCCACCCGACAGACCCTTACCGGTGTAGTCGTTGGCTTCACCGATCAGGTACATCGTGATGCCCTTGGCCAGGAAGGCGCCGAACGATTGACCGCCCGTGCCTTCCATCTGGATGAACACGGTGTCGTCAGGCAGACCATCGGGATGGTGCTTGATCAACTCGCCCGAAAGCATGGCGCCGACAGTGCGGTTCACGTTCTTGGCCACTTCCATGAACTTGACGGCTTCGCCACGCTCGATGGCAGGCTTGGCCTTCTCGATCAGGCGAACGTCCAGCGCCTTGTCCAGACCGTGGTCTTGGGTGTCGACGTGCAGACGTGGGATCTCGGCGGGCACGGGAGGCAGTGCAAAGACCTTGGAGAAGTCCAGACCTTGAGCCTTCCAGTGCTCGATGCCCTTCTTCATGTCCAGCAGGTCAGCACGGCCGATCAGCTCGTCGAACTTGCGGATACCCAACTGAGCCATGATCTGACGTGCTTCTTCGGCGACGAAGAAGAAGTAGTTCACGACATGCTCAGGCTTGCCGGAGAACTTCTGACGCAAGACGGGGTCTTGCGTGGCCACGCCCACCGGGCAGGTGTTCAGGTGGCACTTGCGCATCATGATGCAGCCCTCGACGACCAGCGGTGCGGTCGCGAAGCCGAATTCGTCAGCGCCCAGCAAGCCGCCGATGACCACGTCACGGCCGGTCTTGATCTGACCGTCGGTCTGCACGCGCACACGGCCGCGCAGGCGGTTCAGCACCAGGGTTTGCTGCGTTTCAGCCAGACCCAGTTCCCATGGGGTGCCGCAGTGCTTGATGGAGGACCAGGGCGATGCACCGGTACCACCGTCGTGACCGGCGATCACGATGTGGTCGGCCTTGGCCTTGGCCACACCGGCTGCCACGGTACCCACGCCCACTTCGGACACCAGCTTGACGGAGATGTCAGCCTTGGGGTTGACGTTCTTCAGATCGTGAATCAGCTGAGCCAAGTCTTCGATCGAGTAGATGTCGTGGTGAGGAGGTGGCGAAATCAGACCCACGCCCGGCACGGAGTGACGCAGCTTACCGATGTACTCGGACACCTTGCCACCTGGCAACTGACCGCCCTCACCGGGCTTCGCGCCCTGCGCCATCTTGATCTGAATCTGATCAGCAGACACCAGGTACTCGGTGGTCACACCGAAGCGGCCGGATGCCACCTGCTTGATCTTGGAGCGCAGGCTGTCGCCTTCCTTCATCTCGTAGTCGGCTTCGATGCGCGAAGCACCCACGATGTCGGAAACCTTGGTGCCGGCCTTGATCTTGATGCCCTTGAGCTCGTCGCGGTAACGGCGCTCGTCTTCACCACCTTCACCGGTGTTGGACTTGCCGCCGATGCGGTTCATGGCCAGCGCCAGGGTCGAGTGGGCTTCGGTCGAGATGGAGCCCAGCGACATGGCGCCCGTGGCGAAACGCTTGACGATTTCTGCTGCGGGTTCGACTTCCTCGACAGGAATGGCCTTGGCCGGGTCGATCTTGAACTCGAACAGGCCGCGCAGGGTCAGGTGACGCTTGCTCTGATCATTGATGATCTGGGCGTACTCCTTGTACGTGTCGAACTTGCCGGCACGGGTGGAGTGCTGCAGCTTGGCAATCGCGTCAGGCGTCCACATGTGCTCTTCACCGCGGGTACGCCAGGCGTATTCACCGCCAGCGTCCAGCGCGTTGGCCAGCACGGGGTCGTTGCCGAACGCAGCCTTGTGGTTGCGGATGGCTTCTTCAGCCACTTCGAACACACCAATGCCGCCGACTTGCGTGGGGGTGCCACGGAAGTACTTGTCGATCAGTTCCTTGTTCAGACCGATGGCCTCGAAGATCTGAGCGCCGCAGTACGACATGTACGTGCTGATACCCATCTTCGACATGATCTTCGAGAGACCCTTGCCGATGGCCTTGATGTAGTTGTAGATGGCCTTCTCGGCGGACAGATCGCCGGGCAGGTCCTTGGCCATGCCGGCCAGGGTTTCCATCGCCACATAGGGGTGAACGGCTTCGGCGCCATAACCAGCCAGCACGGCGAAGTGATGCACTTCACGGGCGGTACCGGTTTCCACAACCAGACCGGTCGAGGTGCGCAGGCCCTTGCGAACCAGGTGATGGTGGATGGCCGACAGGGCCAGCAACGCTGGGATCGCAATGTTGTTGCGGTCCATCTTGCGGTCGGTCACGATCATGATGTTGTGACCGGACTGGATGGCTTCCACAGCTTCCGCGCACAGCGAGGCCAGGCGCGCTTCGACACC
>NZ_JBLIZW010000034.1:0-24156 GCF_048860245.1 Aquabacterium sp.
ATGGCCGCCTTGAAGGTCAAAAAGCTCAGCAACGAACTCCAGTTATCCCTCCTGTAGTGGCACGCTGACTAGGTCAACCTAGTCAAATCAACCACTTACAGCATTTGGTGTCGAACTCGGGCGTCCACCTCATCTCCCACCCCCTGGTTCAGCACAAGCTCACGCTGATGCGTCAGAAGGACGCGAGCACCAACAGCTTTCGCCGCTTGCTCGATGAGCTGAGCACCCTGATGGCCTACGAGGTCACCCGCGACATGCCCTTGCAGCCGGTCGAGATCGACACCCCGCTGGAGACCACCACGGGCTACATGATTGACGGCAAGAAGCTGGTGCTGGTGTCCATCCTGCGTGCGGGCGACGGCTTGCTGGACGGGATGCTGCGGGTCGTGCCCAGCGCCCGTGTGGGGCACATTGGCTTGTACCGTGATCCGGTGACCCTGCACCCGGTGGAGTACTACTTCAAGATGCCATCCGAGGTGGCCGAGCGCGACGTGATCGTGGTCGACCCCATGCTGGCCACAGGGCATTCTGCGTCGGCTGCGGTGGCGCGCATCAAGAAGCTGCAGCCGCGTTCCATCAAGTTCATGTGCCTGTTGGCAGCGCCCGAGGGGCTCGCCGTGATGCAGGCCGAGCACCCTGATGTCGACATCTACACGGCCGCGGTGGACCGCTGTCTCAACGACCACGGCTACATCATGCCGGGCCTGGGAGACGCGGGGGATCGCATCTTCGGGACCAAGTAAGTCGCCGTCCGGCTGGCCACAAAAAAGGCTGCGCCCCGTGAAGGGCACAGCCTGTTTGCGCGCCTGAGGCGTCGGGGCCGTTACAGACCCAGCTTGGCCGCCACGTAGTCGGCGTCCTTGTCACCACGTCCCGACAGGTTGATCAGGATGTGCTGATCCTTCGGCAGGGTCGGGGCCACGCGGATGGCCCAAGCCACGGCGTGGGCGCTTTCCAGTGCGGGGATGATGCCTTCCACGCGCGACAGGGTCATGAAGGCGTTCAGGCACTCTTCATCGGTGGCGGTCTGGTAGTCCACGCGGCCGATGTCCTTCAGGTAGCTGTGCTGCGGGCCCACGCCGGGGTAGTCCAGACCCGAGGCGATCGAGTGCACGGCCGAGGGCGTGCCGTCTTCGTTTTCCAGCACATAGCAAGCCATGCCGTGGATCTCGCCAGGCTTGCCCTTGCTCAGGGTGGCCGAGTGGCGACCGGGCTTGTCCAGGCCTTCGCCCGAGGGCTCCACGCCCACCAGGTGCACGGCATCGTCGTTCAGGAAGGCCGTGAAGATGCCCATGGCGTTCGAGCCACCGCCCACGCAAGCGGCCACGTGGTCAGGCAGGCGACCGTGCTTGGCCTGGAACTGTTCGCGGGCTTCCTTGCCGATGATGGATTGGAAGTCGCGCACCATCTTGGGGAAGGGGTGCGGGCCCACGACCGAGCCAATGGCGTAGATGTAGTTGGTGGGGTCGTTCAGGTATTCCTCGAACGCGCTGTCCACGGCTTCCTTCAAGGTGGCGGCACCGCGGGTGACGGGCACCAGCTTGCAACCCAGGATTTTCATCTTGGTGACGTTGGGGTGCTCTTTTTCGATGTCGACCTGACCCATGTGGATTTCACAGGGGATGCCCACCAGGGCGCAGGCGGTGGCCAGGGCCACGCCGTGTTGGCCGGCACCGGTCTCAGCGATCACCTTGCTCTTGCCCATGAACTTGGCCAGCAGGGCTTCGCCCAGGCAGTGGTTGATCTTGTGGGCGCCGGTGTGGTTGAGGTCTTCGCGCTTGAGGTGGATTTGTGCGCCACCCAGTTGCTCCGACAGACGGCGAGCGTGGAAGATGGGGCTGGGGCGGCCGACGTAGTCCGCAAACAGCGAGGCCAGTTCTTGCTGGAAGTCGTCGCGCTGGCGAATTTCTTCGTAGGCGACGTTGATGTCGTCCATCGCTTTTTTCAGGTGCGGGGGCACCAACTGGCCACCGTAAGGACCGAAGTAGCCTTCGTCATTGGGCATGGGGGCAAAGCGGGAGGATGTGCTCATGTTCAATACGGTTTGGGTCAAAGAGGCAAGCATAGACGCTGATGCGCCTGGGTTCACTTGATGACAGTCAGGATTGCTCGGGTTCAGCGGCCTCGAAACGCCGACGGTGTCATGCCCGACCAGCGCTGAAACGCATGGATGAAGGCCGCAGATTCGGCGTAGCCCAGTTGCTGAGCGATGGCTTCGACCGACAGTGTGGTGTGTCGCAGCAGGTGTTGAGCCTTGGCATAGCGGGCTTCGGCCAGCAGGTCCCGAAAGCTGCGCCCGTCTTCGCTGAGCTGGCGGCGCAGGCTGCGCTCCGACAGGCCCAGGGATTTGGCCACCTCTTCCGCAGAGGGGTAACTGCCACTGAACAGGCCCAGGTGCGTGAGCACGCGTTCGGCCAGCGTGTCGTTGCTGGTCTGCTGGGCCACCAGTTGCTGGTCGCACATGGCGCGGTACATGGCGTGGGCGTTGGGATCGGCCGAAGGCAGGCGCAGTTGCAGGTGCTCGTTGCGCAGCCAGAAGCGCGCTTCGGTGTCGCCAAAGCGAACGGGGCAGCCGAAGTAGGCCTCGTAGTCTGCCGCTTCGGGGGGGCGAGGGTAAGGCATGTCGATGCGCTCGGCATGGATGTCCACCCCGAGTGACAGCTGCATGTCCCGAACCATCTTGTACGTGCCTGAGACCTCGCCATCCACGCGAAACCGGAAGGCCTGCCCGGTCATGGCCATGGGCGACAGCACCAGGCAACTCAGTTTGTCGCCGGGTTCGAAGCGCAGCGTGCCGTACAGGTAGGTGAGGCCTTGATAACGGATGCCCGCCTGAAAGGCTTCGTAGGCGGTGCTGCACGTCATCAACAGCATGACCAGCGGGCCATACCCGGCCAGCCCGTAAAAGCCCCCGAGCTTGAGCCCGACCAGGGGGTCTTTGACGTTTTCGGCCAGATCGGCATAGATGCGCAACTCGCGGGAGCGGTCAATGCGGGTGCTGGGATCCAGGCGGTTCAGGCTCAGGCCGTGGCGCGCGAGAACCGGTTCGGGGTCCTCGCCCATTTGCTGCAGGCCTTGCACCATGTAGATCAAGCCAAGGATGGATCGTGAGCTCATCGGACTATCAATTCCAGGGGGAGGGTTGACCCGTGTAAACGCCTGTTTTGGCCGGAAAGATCAATTTCTGGTCGAATCTAGCATGGTCTGGATCAAGTCTGAACCGCACCATCTCCTCACTACAGGAGACAAGGCATGACAGATTCCCACACCCCTTCGACCCACGTTCGTCACGTGGAAGTGGCCATCGCTGGCGCCGGCTTCGGTGGCTTGTGCATGGCCATCAAGCTGCAGGAAGCCGGCATCACCGATTACGTGATCCTGGAAAAGGGCAACGAAATGGGGGGCACCTGGCGCGACAACCACTACCCCGGGGCAGCCTGTGATGTGCAGTCGCACATGTATTCATATTCGTTTGCGACCAGTGCCAAGTGGACCAAGCGCTATGCGCCGTGGAACGAGATCCAGCAGTACATCCTGGATGTCACCAGGCAGTACAACGTGCGGCCCAAGGTGCGCTTCAACCAGGAGGTGGTGAGCGCCGTGTTCAACGATGGCACGGGCCGCTGGACGGTGAAGACGGCCGGTGGGGAAACCTACATCTGCCGTCACTGGATCTTGGCGTCGGGGCCTCTGCACGTGCCGGCCAAGCCGAACATCAAGGGACTGGATCAGTTCCAGGGCAAGGTCATGCACTCGGCCGAATGGGATCACCACTACGACCTGACGGGCAAGCGCGTGGCGTCGATCGGGACGGGTGGTTCAGCCATTCAGTACGTCCCCGAGATCGCGCCGCAGGTCAAGCAACTGCATGTGTTCCAGCGCACGGCGGCGTGGGTCATTCCGCGTGACGAGCGTCGCTACTCGGCCTTCAGCAAGTGGTTGTTCGAAGCGCTACCCGTGACCCGCACCCTGCACCGCTGGCGCTGCTACTGGACCAACGAGTCGCGCGTGTGGCCCATCTTCAACCCGAAGTTGGCGCGGGTGGGTGAGTTCTTCCTCAAGCAGTTCATTGCCTATCAGGTCAAGGACCCGGTGCTGCGCAAAAAGCTCACGCCGGACTACACCCTGGGCTGCAAGCGCATCCTGATTTCCAACAAGTGGTTCCCGACCTTCAACCGCGAGAACGTGGAGCTGGTGACCGATGACATCCGCGAGTTCACGCCCACGGGCATTGTCACGAAGGATGGCAAGGCGCGGGCGCTGGATTGCGTGATCCTGGGCACGGGCTTCGTGGTGGATCCGCGCATCTACATGAAGCAATTTGAGCTGCGTGGGCTGAACGGCCACACCATCCAGGAAGACTGGAAGGTGAGTCCCACGGCCTACCTGGGCATCACGGCATCGAACTATCCGAACATGTTCCAGTTGGTGGGGCCGCACACGGGCTTGGGTCACAACTCCATCATCTTCATGATCGAGGCGCAGGCCGACTACATCGTCAACTGCATCAAGCTGGTCAAGGACAAGGATGCCGACTACATCGACGTCAAGCCCGAAGCCATGACCCGCTTCCTGGGTGAAGTCACCGAGGCGCTGAAGGGCACGGTGTGGTCGTCAGGTTGCCGCAGCTGGTACCAGACCGCCGAGGGCATCAACTTTGCCATCTGGCCCAAGTCCACCTGGCGCTACTGGCTGGAGACCCGCAAGGTGAAAGAAGCTGATTACCGCTTCGTCAAGTGTGCGGGCCGTCTGGCAGGCGTGTCGCAGTCCGGCGGCGTGGGGAACGCGGCGCTGGGTGCCCAGGCCATGGCCCGCGTGGCGCAGCGCTGAGGTCGGCTTTGATGGCAGACTGATCGCTTCGTCGATCATCGCAGCCCCGCTCGTGATGAGTCGGGGCTGTTTGGTTTGGATGAGGGCGAAGGAATGAAGCGCATGGGGTCGCGTTGGGTGGCTGGGGGCATGCTGTGCAGCATGGCTTGGGCGCAGGCGTCGCAGGCAGGTGGGATGGACCCGGTCTTGCAGTGCACGGTGCGGTATGCCAGCGAGGTCTGGCACCTGTCGTCCCGCCCGACGGTCGACCCCTACCGTGTGCCCTTGACCGAGTTGGCCGAGCGCTTCGCCTTCAGGGCCGTGGTGGCCGGGACCCCGTCACACATCGATTACATCACACTGACGGTGTACGACCTGGAAGTCGATGGCGCACCGGTCATCCTCCAGACCGTTCGCCACTTGCCGCCCTTTGAGGTGCGCACCGAGGTGCCCGCGCTCACCGGATGGAACCATGTTTACTCCGCTCGCAAGGGCCGAGAGTTGGTCTATGGCTGTGCCTTGCAGCCAAAGGAGCAGCCATGAGTGAGCGTCATGCGCGTGGCCTGCGTGAAAGCCTGCGTGGCCTGATGTGGCTGGCGCTGTCGGTGGCCACGGCGGCGGGCGCACAGGCGCCGGCCAGCGCGCCGCTGCGGCCCCTGTGTCAACGCACGGCCGGTCCGGCCGTGCACCTGACCTTTGTGGGTGACTTGATGCTGGTCGATGGGCCGGGGCGCGTCCTGCGTCAGGGGCAGGATCCCTTTGCCGCAGTGGCGGCTCTGATGGATCAGGCCGATGTGCGCGTGGGCAATCTGGAGAGTCTCGTCGCCACCACCGGTCAGCCGGTGGGCAACAAGCTGCACACCTTTCGCGCGCCCCCTGCGGTGCTGCCGGTCTTGCAGCGGCACGTGGACGTGGTGACCGTGGCCAACAACCACTCCGGTGATTTCGGGCGCGGTGCGTTCGCCGAGATGTTGTCGCTGCTGGAGCGCGCCGGCTTGCCCTATTTCGGTGGCGGGCGAGATCTGCGGGCGGCGCACGAGCCCTACGTGGTCTCGTGCAAAGGCGTGAAGATTGCCTTGCTGGGCTACAACGAGTACTTCCCTCGCACCTTTGAGGCGGGACCCGACTGGGCTGGCGTGGCCTGGAGCGAGGACGAGCAGGTGGTCGCCGACATCCGCCGTGCGCGCACTGTGCATGGCGCCGACATCGTCATTCCCTTCATGCATTGGGGGCAGGAACACGAGCAGGAGGCGGATGTGCGCCAGCGGGCCTTGGCGCGGCTCATGGTGGACGCCGGTGCGGACATGGTGATCGGCTCCCACCCCCATGTTGTGCAGGACACCGAGGTCTATCGCGGCAAGCCCATCGTGTACAGCCTGGGCAACTTCATCTTTGATGGTTATGTGGAAGTGGCCAACCGCACGGGCTGGTTGCTCAATGTGGTGTTGAACCAGCAGGGCGTGCAACGCTGGGACATCGACGTGGTGCGCATGGACCGCGATGGTGTGCCGCACCCCACCGGGCGGCGCCTGCATCAGCCTCTGGGCGCCCCTCAACCTTGAGAGGGATCACATTTCAGTCATGTGTCACGGGTGAAAGCCACACTCGGCGCTGTTTGTCATGCACAAGTGTTCTGTAATGAGCACAATGGAAGCAGATACGCTTCGTAACGAGCGTCACAGTGGGTTCATCGTGAAACAAGACGGTATGCAGGAATCTACCCAAGGTGGTGTCGTGCTGCGTTCGCTGGACGAAGTCTGGCAGGCGGCCACCAGTGAGCATCAATTGGGTGCGCAATGTCGGCTGGGTGAAGCCTTGGTCCGTCATGGACTGAGTGAGCCCTCGCAGGTCGAGCGCGCCTTGTCGCAGCAAACCAAGGGACCACACAAGCCGCTGGGGCAGATCTTGCTCAACAACGGTGACTTGGTCGAGGCGGACTTGCAGATCGCGCTGGCCACCATGGCCGGCATGCCGGTGGTCGATTGCCTGGCCATTCAACCCCAGGATGATGCGTTGCGGCTCATCCCGATCAACACCGCGCAGCGCATGCGGGTGTTGCCACTGATGCGCAAGGGCAGCATCTTGCTGGTGGCCATGGCCGATCCTTGGCACCGAGGGGTGACCGACGAGCTCAGTTTCCTGACCAACTTGCGCCTGGTCCCCGTGATGGCCTTGCCTGGCACGCTTGGGCAGGCCACCTTGAACGCCTATGAAGGGCTGGATGGGCGCCTCAAGCAGGCTGGCAGCTCGGACGTGCATGAGTTGGCGGCTGTGCTGGAAGGCGAAGTCCCCGTGGCACGCCCCAGCGACGGACCCAGCGAGGTCATCACCGAGTCCAGCAGCACCCTGGTGCGCCTCGTCAACACGATGATCGAGGATGCGATCAAGCGCAATGCGTCCGACATCCACATCGAGGCCATGTCCCCGCACAGCAAGGTGTTCATCCGCTTTCGCATTGACGGGGCGCTGGTGCCTTACCTGGAGTTGCCGTCGCCGTATCGCGCGGCGCTGGTTGCGCGGCTCAAGATCATGTCCGATCTCGACATTGCCGAGCGCCGCAAGCCGCAAGACGGCAAGATCGATTTCTCGCGCTTTGGTGACCATGCCGTCGAGCTGCGCATCGTGACCGTGCCGACCACGCACGGCATTGAAGATGTGGTGCTGCGCTTGCTGTCCGGCGCCAAGCCGCTGCCCATCGAGCAAATCGGGCTCAATGAGCGCAACCTGCGCGCCATGAAGGAGATCATCGCCAAGCCCTACGGACTGGTTTTGATCTGTGGCCCCACCGGGTGCGGCAAGACCACCACCCTGCACTCCGTGCTGCGCGAACTCAATCAGGGCGACCGCAAGATCTGGACGGCCGAAGACCCCATTGAAATCAGCCAGCCCGGGCTGTGTCAGGTACAGGTCAACGCCCGCATCGGCTGGACGTTTGCTGCGGCCATGCGTACCTTCCTGCGCGCAGACCCGGACGTCATCATGATCGGTGAAATGCGTGATCAGGAAACGGCCAACATCGCCATCGAGGCCTCCTTGACGGGCCACTTGGTCTTTTCAACCTTGCACACCAACTCGGCGGCAGAAAGCATTGCCCGTTTGCTGGAAATTGGCCTGGATCCATTCAACTTTTCGGACTCCCTGCTCGCGGTGCTGGCGCAGCGTCTGGTGCGCAAAGTCTGCCCGCATTGTGGGCAGATGGGCGTGGCCACGCAGTCCGAACTGGACTGCATGCTGCACGACTACCTGCTGAGCGCCCGGGACAACACCGCCAATGGCCGCGACATGGTGCTCGCCGAATGGCGACGGCGCTATGGCGATGGTGACGGGCGAATCCACCTGCACCACCGTGGTCCGGGTTGCGAAGCCTGCAACCACCATGGCTACAAGGGCCGCATGGGCATCCACGAGCTCTTGGTGGTGGACGATGTCATTCGGCAGCAGATTCGCCACCGCGCTTCGGCCGCTGACATCCTGACCACGAGTCTGCAAGGGGGCATGCGGACCTTGCGGCAAGACGGCATCGACAAGGTGCTTCAGGGTTTAACCGACCTCAACGAAGTGATGGCCGCCAGCAACGCCTGATTTCAGGTGTTTGGGAGGCATTTTGCACGCTGATATCTGGTTTCACCGGACAGGCTGCGCGCAGAATGTGGGCATGAAGTCATCCACACTGCCCCTCAGTCTGTCTGTCGCGGTCGCGGCAGGTCTGTGGCCGTCCCTCGGGCAGGCGGTCGATTTGTCCGGCTTGCCCAGTTTGCGACTCAACGGCTTTGGGACGGTGGCGCTCAGCCATGTCGATGGGCCAGAGGGCTGGGGGCTGCGGCGTGATCTGGGCTATCGTGAAAACCAGGGTGGCAGTCAGTTACGCACGGATTCCCGGATCGGGGTGCAGGCCAACTACGAAATCACGCCACAGTGGCAAGCCACGGCTCAGGTGCTGGCGCGCGACCGCCTGCCCCAGGTCAAACCGTCAGACAGTGTCGAATGGGCTTTCCTCGCCTACCAACCCAATGATGCGGTGACCCTCCGTGCCGGGCGCATGGCACTGGACGTGTTCATGATGTCGGATCAGCGCAATGTGGGGTTTGCGTACCCGTGGGTGCGACCCAATCTGGAGTTCTACGGTGGCTTGCCCCTGTACGGCTTTGATGGCATGGATGCCGCTTACGAATGGTCTCGCGGTGATGCCCGCTGGCGGGTGAAAGCGGCATATGGAGACACCCACACGTGGACACCCATTCAACCCGGTGCCCCCGCGGTTGAGGCTCACTTGCACAACGGCATCAGCGCCGTCCTGTCCCGAGAAGAAGATGGGCTGACCGTGCGTGCCGCGGTGTCGGTCTCCAATATTGAGGTGAACTCCCCGGCGTCACTGACTCAGGTGGTGCAGGCCCTGCAAAGCGTGGAAAGCGTCGGCAGCCCAGAGGTGGCGCAGCAGGCCAACGCCTTGCTGACCCCCATGGCCAAATTGTCCGGCCGGGTGCATTTTGCAGAGTTGGGCGTGGTGTATGACCGTGGCCCCTGGTTGATTCAGGCCGAAGCGGCCCGCATCTTCAGCGATTTGTATAGCCTGAACGCCAAGGCCGCGTACCTGGCTGTGGGGCGTCGCATGGCCGACTACACGGTGTATGGCGTCTTGGGCTGGGTGCGCCCGGACAACAAGGCGGCTGAACGCCCTGACTGGTCGGCGCTCGGAGGGGCTGCAATGGCCTTGGGCGCCGAAGCGTCCAATGGGCTCAATTCCGGGCGTACCCGCGAGCGTTCCGTGTCCTTGGGCGTGAGGTGGGATTTCCATCCCCAGGCTGCGCTGAAGGTGCAGTGGGACTGGTATGACGTTGACGACAATGGCGCGGCCTTGTGGTCGGGCAGTGACGTCCGCGGCGGCCACCCTCAGGTGGGAACGGTGGCACTGGATTTCGTTTTCTGATGATGCGCAAACTGGTTCGCTTCCTGCAAATTGCGGCCATCCTGTGGACTTGGGGTTCGCAGGGCTTGGCGCATGCCGATGTGCACGTGCTGGTGAATGCAGCCAACCCCTTGGGCAACATTTCGCAAAAAGAGGCCACAGACCTGTTCATGGGACGCACGCGCGTCTATCCTGATGGCAGTGCGGTGGTGACCTTGGATTTGCCCCGTGACAGCACGGTGCGTGCGGCCTTTTATGAAAGCCTCACCGGGTTGACGCAGGCGCAAATCAACAGTTATTGGGCGCGGTTGATGTTCACCGGGCGTACCATGCCGCCTCAAACCATGAGCAGTGAGCAGGCGATGCTGGAGTATTTGCATCGTCATCCCGGCGCCATTGGCTACCTCGGGCGAGACCCAGGTGACCGCCAACTGCGCACGATTTTGATCCTCAAGGAAGGACGCTGAGTGGCGGTGCCCATCAAACGACTGCAGGTGCGCATCATGTTGGCCATGTTGGTCGGCGCCATGCTGTTCGCGGTCATGGCTGCCGTGCTGGGATACCGTACGGCCTACCAGCGCACCTTTGACGAGGGCACCGAGCAGGTCAATGGCTTGCTGGACGCCGTGGACAAGACCCTGGCCATTGGCGCCTACACAGGTGACAAGGTCCTGCTGCAGGATGTCATTGACGGCATGGCCCGCAATGAACTGGTGGCACGTGTCGATGTGCGTGATGCCCGCGGAACCTTGCTGGTCCGGCAATATGGTCACCGGGGGCCTGTCGAGGCCGTCGTCAACCATGCCGGGCAAATGACCACGCGCAAGCTGGCCGCGCCTTTCGACAAGAACGAATCCGTCGGGGACGTTCAGGTCTATGCCGATGTGGACAGCCTCCACCACGAGGCCCGCAAAGTGGCCAACAACCTGGCCTGGATGATGGGCGTGCAATCCACCGTGCTGGCCCTGCTGCTCTATGTGATGGTCTACAAGGTGGTGACCCGCCCCATTCAGCGTCTGGCCGATCAGTTGCGCAATTTGCCGCCTGGTACCTCGGCGCAGTTGCACGTGCCGCGTGGGCACCGCGATGATGAAATCGGGACCCTGGTCGAAAGCGCCAACGTTTTGCTGGCGTCCAACCACAGCGCTTTGCGCAACGAGCGCACCCTGCGCGCCGAAATCGAAAAGATGGAAGCGCAATACCGTCAGATCTTTGATGCCAGCAGCGCAGGGATCTTCGTGTTGGATCATGACGGGCGCCTGGTCAACTGCAACCCCACCGCACTCAGGATCCTGGGGGGTGACCCATCCGACGTGAACCGATTCAAAGCCGCAGACATCATTCACGATGTCTTTGCGCGCCCCGACCATGTTCTGAACCTCATCGATCAATCCTTGCGACTGGGGGGAACCGTCTCCGACGACCTCGAGTTGCTGGGGCCAGGGGACGCGTCTCGCTGGGTGCACTGCCTGATTTCGGTCCAGCATGCCGAGGGATGGCCTCAAAACCGCATTGCACAGGACGATTTCCACGTCGAGGGGGTGATGTATGACATCACCGATCGCAAGTCGGCCGAAGCCCAGGCCCGCCACTTGGCCGAGCACGATGCCTTGACCGGCGCGCGCAACCGGCGTGCCAGCGAAGACATGCTGGAGCGGCTGCTCATTGAGGCCAGCGCCGACAGCCAGCCCGTGAGCGTGCTCTTCCTTGATCTGGATGGCTTCAAACAGATCAACGATCAGCACGGCCACCATGCGGGTGACCAGGTGCTGGTGCAATGCGCGCAGCGTATGCGACTGTCCCTGCGGCGATCCAGTGATGTGGTCGGCCGCCTGGGGGGCGACGAGTTTGTCATCCTGCTCAAAGGTGTGGGGGCCACCGACCCCTTGCTGATTCAGTTGACGCACCAGTTGATGGAGTCGGTGTGTGCGCCGATCACACTGGACGGCGGGGTAACCGTTTCGGTGGGGGTCAGCGTGGGCATGGCTTGCTCACCGGAGCACGGCTTGACCGGCCGACAACTGCTGCTGGCTGCCGACGAGGCCATGTACGCCGTCAAACACACCGGCAAGAACGCCTTCGCCATGGCCATTCGCTGACACGGCGCGCAACCCTGCCCAGGCAGGGTGCGATACTGTCTTGCCATGCAATTCCCCCGAGTTTTTCTTCGTCAACACGGACGCTGGCTGTTGCTGGCCTCGCTCGTGGCACTGCTGTCAGGCACGGCATCGGCTGTGTTCCTGATGGCGCTGGACTGGGCTACACGCACCCGTGAGGCCCATCCCTGGCTGCTGGCAGGCTTGCCCTTGATGGGGATGGCCGTGGGCTGGGTGTATTGGCGTCTGGGGCGCTCGGTGGAGCGGGGCAACAACCTGCTCATCGATGAGATCCACGACCCCCAGCAAGTGGTGCCGCTGCGCATGGCCCCCCTGATCTTGCTCAGCACGGTCTTGTCTCACTTGTTTGGCGCCTCGGTGGGCCGCGAGGGCACGGCCGTCCAGATGGGGGGGGCCTTGGCCGATCAGCTGACGCACCTGGCCCGCTTGCGTGCCGATGACCGCAGCCTTTTGTTGATGACGGGCATCAGCGCGGGCTTTGCGTCGGTGTTTGGCACGCCTCTGGCCGGTGCTGTCTTCGCGCTCGAAGTGCTGGCCATCGGGCGCTTGAAATACGACGCGCTGTGGCCGTGCCTGCTGTCTGCGGTGCTGGCCGATCAGGTCTGTCGGGCCTGGGGCATTCAGCACGAGCACTATCTGGTCGATTCGGTGCCCGCTTGGTCTGCCGGTTGCCTGCTGGCCGTCGCCCTGGTGGGCATTGGTGCCGGCTGGGTTGGGCGAGGCTTTGCCGCCAGCGCCCACGCTTTGTCTGCGTTCATGACGCGCCAGTTCAGCTGGGCCCCCTGGCGCCCCTTGGTTGGTGGCACCGTGCTGGCGCTGCTGACCTGGGGCCTGGATGCGCACCGGTACGCTGGCTTGAGCCTGGCGGGCCTGAGCGAAGCCTTTGTGCAGCCTTTGCCGGGCTGGGACTGGTTGGCCAAGGCGGCGTTCACGGTCGGCGCCTTGGGCACCGGCTTCAAAGGCGGTGAGGTCACGCCGCTGTTTTACATCGGGGCCACGTTTGGCAACGCCTTGGCGCCCTGGCTGCACCAGCCCTTGGCCTGGATGGCGGCTTTGGGCATGGTGGCTGTTTTTGCCGGGGCGGCCAACACCCCCTTGGCCTGTACCCTGCTGGCGGTGGAACTGTTTGGTGCCGACGTGGCAGTCACGGCAGCGCTGGCCTGTGTGCTCAGCTACCTGGCATCCGGCCATGCCGGCATTTACAAGGCGCAGCGTGTCGAGCGCCGCAAGCACCGCTTGTTGCCGTGATAACCGTCCCCATTTGTGGGGTCGTGTGATTCGGCACTGTGAACAACACCATGCATTCAGACTTTCCGAACCCATTCCAAGCCGCCATCATCGACCTTGACGGCACCATGGTGGACACCTTGGGCGACTTTGTCGTGGTCTTGCACCACACCCTGGCCGACCTCGGCTGTCACCCGGTGGAGATCGCGCGCGTGGACCGCGCTTTTGTCGAGTTGACCGTGGGCAAGGGCACCGAAGACCTGCTGCGCCGCACCATCGCGCATGCCTGGGGCCTGCCAGATGATGACCGCGAGGTGCTCGATGCCGTGCCCGAAGCCTGGCATCACTACCAGGGCCATTACGTTCGCCTCAATGGCCAGCATGCCGAGGTCTATCCGGGTGTTCGAGAGGGCCTGGCGCAACTCTGCGCCATGGGGGTTCCGCTCGCGTGCCTGACGAACAAGCCAACGGCCTTTGCCGAACAACTGTTGTCGGTTAAAGGGCTGCGTGAGCATTTCCGCCATGTGTTTGGCGGGGATGCGTTCGAGCGCAAAAAGCCCGACCCACTGCCTTTGCTCAAAACGTGTGAGGCCCTGGGCGTCTCACCGTCGCACACGGTGATGGTGGGGGACTCCAGCAACGATGCCCAAGCCGCCACGGCCGCCGGTTGCGGCATCCTGTTGGTGCGCTACGGCTACAACCACGGCCATCCGATTGACGCGGTGCCGGCGCTGACCCATGTGGATCGGCTGGACCAGGCTCCTTGGGGGGCGCTGTTCACTCCAGTGCGCTGAGCACAGGCTGCGCCTTGCTGTCGAGCAAGGCGTTTTTCAGATCCATGGTGTTGGGCTTGTCACCCAGCCAGACCCGCAGCACGGCCGGGAAAAAGGCCGGGTCCTTGATCGGGGCGCCCATGGCCTGACCATTGACGGCGATCACTGTGCCGCGTTGGGGGGCATCGTCCAGCGTCACCACATCGTGAGGCGCCAGGCGAGGCATCCGGCCAAACTGCTCACCCATGGCGCGAATGGCCGGGATCAGTCGGAAGAACTGCTCACGTGAACTGTTGGCTTCAATGCCGTTGGTGATCGCCTTGCCCAGCTCATCGACCCGCATGCCCTGCAACATCACGAAGCGCAGTTGCTTGGGGCCTGCCATGCCCAGCACGGTGCTCGCCTGTTGGCTCTTGTTGGGGACATACAGGCCCACGGTATAGAGCTTGGCCAGTGCCCGAAAGGCCACGCCGGTGCCGTTGAGGTGCAGGGGGCGACTGTCGACGGTGATCGTCGGCTCGTAGGTGACCCCGAACATCTCGGCCGATTGCGACCAGGCCTGCCCCGTGCTCGCCAGCATGAGCACAGCCAGCCCAAGGCCGTGCCAAGGGGCACACGTCCATCTTGTTCCAGTGTGCTGCATTCCAGTCATTCATCAATCGTTCAACGATAAAGGTGTGCGATTGTTGCGTCTGTGAGGGTGGGCGCCAAACGGGTTTGCCCTGTCCATGCCGGTTTGCACGTCATTTCTCCCCTCACATTGGTGCCTGCTACACTGATTTCATGTTCATCTCTCGCAAACAAACCAAAGGTCCGCACGACCGGGGAGCCTGGCCCTGGCGTCGCTGCGTCACGACCTGCTGAGTGGAGCCGCCCATATCGGGGCCGGTCATCGCTGTTTGTTTGCCTGTTTCCCCTGGTTCGCCGTGCGGGAAACCTTAGATCGAGATCACATCCATGCTGACTGAAAACGAATTCAACGCCTTGGCCGCCGAAGGCCATAACCGCATTCCCCTGGTCGCCCAGGCTTTGGCTGACCTCGACACCCCGCTGTCGCTCTACCTCAAACTCACGCAGGGCAATCCGCTGAGTTTCCTGCTGGAGTCCGTCGTGGGTGGGGAGCGCTTTGGTCGCTACTCCTTTGTGGGCCTGCCCGCGCGCACCCTGGTGCGCGCCACGGGGCATCACGTCGAAGTGGTGACCGACGGCCAGGTGGTGGAAACCTTTGCTGGCAACCCGCTCGACTTCATCGCGGCCTACCAGCAGCGTTTCAAGGTGGCGGTGCCCCAGGGCCTGCCGCGCTTTTGTGGCGGCTTGGCGGGCTACTTCGGGTACGACACGGTGCGGCTGATCGAGCCCCGTCTGGCGCAGCGCCCTGACACGCCTGGCATCGGCACGCCCGACATCCTGCTGCTGCAGTGTGAAGAACTGGCGGTCATCGACAACCTGGCTGACCGCCTCTTCCTGATCGTCTACGCCGACCCCTCGCAGCCTGGTGCATACGCCAAGGCGCAAGCCCGTCTGGCCGAGCTGCAAGCACGCCTGCACACCGTGGTGCCCGTCCCGCCGGTGACGCCGACCGAATCCTTCCCCGTCGAGCGCCATTTCGCCAAAGACGACTACGAAGCGGCCGTGCGCAAGTGCAAGGAATACATCGCGGCTGGTGACTGCATGCAGGTCGTCATCGGCCAGCGTTTGCAAAAGCGCTTCACCGCGTCGCCGCTCACGCTGTACCGCGCACTGCGTTCGCTGAACCCCAGCCCCTACATGTACTACTACGACATGGGCGATCACCATGTCGTGGGCTCCAGCCCTGAAATCCTGGTGCGCCAGGAGCACAACAAGGACGGTAGCCAGACGGTCACCATCCGCCCGATCGCGGGCACCCGTCCCCGCGGCGCCACGCCCGACCTGGACCTGGCCAACGAAAAAGAACTGCTGGCCGACCCCAAGGAGCGTGCCGAGCACGTCATGCTCATTGACTTGGCCCGCAACGACATCGGCCGCATCGCCAAAACCGGCACGGTCAAGGTCACCGAGGCCTTTGGCATCGAGCGTTACTCGCACGTCATGCACATTGTCAGCAACGTCGAGGGCATCCTCAAAGACGGCATGACCGGGCTGGACGTGCTGCGCGCCAGCTTCCCTGCTGGCACGCTGAGCGGTGCACCCAAGATCCGCGCGATGGAAATCATTGACGAACTGGAGCCCGTGCAGCGCGGGGTCTACGGCGGGGCGGTGGGCTACCTCAGCTTTGCTGGCGACATGGACGTGGCGATTGCCATCCGTACCGGTGTGGTCAAGAACCAGACCTTGTACGTGGCTGCGGGGGCAGGTGTCGTGGCCGACTCGGTGCCCGAGCTGGAATGGAAAGAAACCGAGGCCAAGGCGCGTGCGGTGATCCGTGCCGCCGAGATGGTCGAGCAAGGTTTGTGAGGCAGATTGCCGCGAATGACGTCTGAAAATGAGGGGGGGAGGGAATCTCCCCCCCGAAACATGACGTGAGATTGCGATAAGTTACAGGGCTTGTCCCATTCGCTGAGTCGAGCGTTTTCCATCGTGCAGTACACCTTCGCAATCTACATGGCTGTGACCCTGATCACGGGCGCAGCTTTGCTGATGGTGTGGCGTCAGGACCGCTCGCAGTCGTTCACGGCGCAGTTGGGGCTCTCGCATCTCATCTGGACGGGCTACCCGGTCGCCTATTTGGCGACGCACAGCACCAACCCGCTGGTGCATGGTGTGGGGGTCTTCGGTCTGTCGATTGTCCCGTCCCTGTGTTTGACCTTGATGGTGGCCGGCATCGGTTCGTTGTCACGACGGCAGGTGGCCCGCCCCATTCTGGTTGCCATGACGGTGACCCTGACGATCACGCACGTCGTGGTGATCTCCCATGACATGGGGCTGATGCAGGGCGTTTCGGCCTCCATCAACATCGCCATCAGCCTGATGCTGGCCAACTGGCTGTGGCGCATGGGCGTCGGAGAACGCATCACGGCCGGTCTATTGATTCTGGCCGGGTTGAACCAGTTCAACTTTGTGCTGCAGCCCACCGACCAGGGGGCCATGCTGCAAACGGTGTTCGCCACCGTGTTGCGACTCATGCTGGCGCTGGCGTTGATGTACGCCGCCATCAACCGCACCGCAGACGGGGTGCGCCGCATGCGTGACCGCTTCTTCTTGTTGACTGAGCGCGCGCACCAGGGGGTGGCGGTCATCATCGATCAGCAATGCGTGTACAGCAACCCGGCCTTCATGAGTGCGTACCGTGTCGACAAGGTGGTGGATGCGCCTGCGCCGCTGTCCGAAGCCTGGCTGGACCGCACCTCGACGTACGCTGAGCGGGTGTACGTGCGCAAGTTGCTGACGCAGTTGCGCAATGGATCTCTGGCTCAGGCGGAGTGGGAGGGCGAGCGTCGCGCACTCGACGGTCAGCCGCTTTATCTCCGTTTCAAAGCCTGGCCTGTCGAATGGGATGGTCAGCCCGCCATCCAAATCGTCATGTCTGACGAAACCGCGCAGCACGAGTCCGCGCGCGCCCTGCTCTGGCAAGCCACCCACGATGAGTTGACCGGGCTGCCCAATCGCAGCGCCCTGCTGCAACGTCTGAGAGAGGGCATCGCCGACTCGCGTACCACCAGCCTCGCCCTCGTGCTGCTGGACGTTGACCGCTTCAAATTTTTCAACGACGCCCACGGTCACACGGTGGGTGACGAAGTCTTGCAGTCGCTTGCCACCCGTTTGCAGCGAGGTCTGGAGGACACCGTCGAGGTCATGCGCCTGGGTGAAGACGAATTTGCCCTGCTGTTGCGCGGTCCGGATGCCGAAAACGATGCTCGTCGCCTGACCGATGCGGTCAAGCAGTTGTTGGCCGAGCCGTTGCGCTTGACCGCGCACGAGTTCTTCCTCGATGTCTCCATGGGCGTGGCGGTGTACCCCCAGGCCGCCTCGTCGCCGGAGCCGCTGCTGCAGGCTGCCAATGCGGCCATGCACGCGGCCAAACGCCTGCCGGGCACCTCGGTCAGTTGGGCTTCCGAGCAGCAGACCCAACATCTGGCATCGTCGTTCCGTGCCGAGCAGGCCCTGCGTGCGGGCTTGCACCACGAAGAGTTCACGTTGATGTACCAGCCCAAGGTCGCAGCCAACACCGGCGCCTTGCTGGGTTTTGAAGCCCTGGTTCGCTGGGACCGACCCGGCATCGGGCGCATCAGCCCCATGGACTTCATTCCTGCGGCCGAGCGCAATGGCTTGATCGTCCCGCTGGGTGAACTCATCATCACGCAGGCCTGCCGACAAATTGCCAACTGGCGCGTGCAGGGCTTCAACGCCGTGCCAGTCGCCGTCAACGTGTCACCGCTGCAATTGCTGGATGTGCAATTCCCGGTCATGGTCATGAAGACCCTCAAGGAATTCGACATTCCACCGCAGTGCCTGAGCCTGGAGATCACCGAAACGGCCGCGGTCGCCCACATGGACCAGGCCTGCGAGCAAATCACCCAACTGCGCCAATACGGGATTGACGTGGCGCTGGATGACTTCGGCACGGGGTTCTCTTCGCTCAACATGCTGCGCAGCTTGCCGCTGCGTACCGTCAAGATCGACCGCAGCCTCATCGACCCCATGCCCCATGTGGATGCCATCGCGGTGGTCAAGGCCATTTGCGATCTGGCCGCCGTGCTGCAACTCAAGGTGGTGGCAGAAGGCGTGGAGACAGAGGATCATGCGCGTGCCGCCCTGCAGGCCGGATGCGACGCCCTTCAGGGCTACCTCTTCGCCAAGCCCCTTGAAGTGGATGAAGCCACACGCTGGCTGGGTGAGCGCTACTGACCCCGCGATGGCCGGTGTGTCCATGTAGAATGACTCGCATGCAGCAACCCTCGGACCTCTTTCGACTGAATGCACGTTGGTGGCGGTGACGCCAGCCACAACTGCTTGACCCTGCGCCCGCGGCTCCCCACCGCACTTTGCGCCTCACACAGGGTCCTCCGAGGGGGACAAACAGAGGGATGGTGCAAGCCCATTCCATGAATCACATCCCGATACAGGATAGTGCCCATGCTGCTCATGATCGATAACTACGACAGTTTCACCTTCAACCTGGTGCAGTACTTCTGCGAACTGGGGGAAGAGGTCAAGGTCGTTCGCAATGACGAAGTCACCCTCGACGAGATCGCCGCCTTCAAAGCCGATCGACTCGTGCTTTCGCCCGGCCCCTGCTCCCCCGACGAGGCCGGCGTCTGTGTCCCGGCACTGCGCCGCTTTGCGGGTCAGTTGCCCATCCTGGGCGTCTGTCTGGGGCACCAGAGCATCGGTGCCGCCATGGGGGGCAAGGTCATCCGTGCCAAAGAGCAAATGCACGGCAAGACCAGCGTGATCACCACCGACCAGAAGGGCGTGTACGCGGGCCTGCCCAAGCAGTTCACCGTGATCCGTTACCACTCGCTGGCCATTGAGCGGGCCACGCTGCCCGCGTGCCTGGAAGTCACCTCGTGGACCGATGACGGCGAGATCATGGGCGTGCGTCACACCGGCCCTCAGACGGATCCGAACTTTGCCCCGCTCGAAGGCGTGCAATTTCACCCCGAATCCATCCTGAGCGAACACGGCCATGCCATGCTGGCCAACTTCCTGAAGATGTAAAGGATCGTCCGATGAGCCAGATCACCGATCAGCAGGCCCTGCAGCGCGTCATCGAGCATCGCGAAATCTTCCACGACGAAATGCTGGGCTTGATGCGCCGCATCATGCGTGGCGAGATGTCGCCTGTCGTCATGGCCGCGCTCATCACCGGCTTGCGTGTCAAAAAGGAAACCGTCGGAGAGATCTCTGCTGCGGCCCAAGTGATGCGCGAATTCGCTACCCCGGTGGTGGTGGCAGACCGGGCGCATCTGGTCGACTTGTGTGGCACGGGTGGCGATGGCGCGCACACGTTCAACATCTCCACCACCGCCATGTTTGTGGCGGCGGCCGCAGGCGCTCGCATTGCCAAGCACGGTGGCCGCAGCGTGTCGTCGTCCACCGGCAGTGCCGATGCCCTCGAAGCCCTGGGCGCCAACATCAACCTGACCGGCGACCAAGTGGCGCGTTGTCTGGATGAGTCAGGTGTGGGCTTCATGTTCGCCCCCAACTTCCACGGGGCAATGAAGCACGCTGCGCCCATCCGCAAAGAGCTTGGCGTGCGCACGCTGTTCAACATCCTCGGCCCCCTGACCAACCCGGCTGGCGCACCCAATCAGCTGATGGGCGTCTTCCATGCTGACCTGGTGGGCATCATGGCGCGTGTGCTCCAGCGCCTGGGCTCGGAGCATGTCTTGGTGGTGCATGGCCGCGATGGCTTGGACGAAATCACCCTGAGCGGCGAAACCTTGGTGGCCGAACTCAAAGACGGGACGGTACGCGAATACGTCATTCATCCGTCTCAATTCGGCATGGCGGAACACGATGGCACGGCACTCAAGGCCGGCAATCGTGAGGACTCCATGGCCATCATGCGCGCGGTGCTGCAAAACCAAGAGGGTCCGGCACGTGACATCGTCCTGCTCAACGCTGGTGCGGCCATCTATGCCGCCAATGTGGCGGACAGCCTGGCCGATGGCGTGGCGCGTGCACGCGAGGCCCTGGCGAGCGGACGTGCGGCGCAGGCACTGGCGCGCTTTGTTGAAACCACACAGTCGTTCCCCACGATCACGCTGGGCTGAGCCCGCTACCGAACACACCATGTCTGACATTCTTCAAAAAATCGTCGCCGTCAAACACCAGGAAGTGGCTGCTGCGCTCGCCTCGGTTTCTTTGGCTGACATTCGCGCTCAGGCTGAAGCGCGCAACCGCGACCTGGCCGATGTGCGTGACTTCGTCGGCGCGGTGCGCAGCAAGATCGCTGCGGGCCAGGCGGCGGTCATTGCCGAGGTCAAGAAGGCCAGCCCCAGCAAGGGCGTGTTGCGTGAGGATTTCCGTCCCGCAGAGATCGCGGCCACGTATGCCGCACATGGTGCGGCTTGCCTGAGCGTCCTGACCGATCGTCAGTTCTTCCAGGGCGAGCCCTTGTTCCTCCAGCAGGCCCGGGCCGCATGCGCCTTGCCGGTCCTGCGCAAGGACTTCATGGTGGACGCCTACCAGGTCTACGAAGCGCGCGCGATGGGGGCCGACTGCATCTTGCTGATTGCCGCCTGTCTGGACGATGCGCAGATGCGCGATCTGGAAGCCCTGGCGCACGAATTGGGCATGGCCGTGCTGGTCGAGGTCCATGACGGCGCAGAACTGGATCGTGCACTGCGCTTGAAGACGCCCTTGGTGGGCATCAACAACCGCAACCTGCGCACCTTTGAGGTCACCCTCGACACGACGATCGGGCTCCTGCCCAAGGTGCCGTCCGACCGCATTTTGGTCACCGAGTCTGGCATTCTGGGCGCGGCCGATGTGGCCCGCATGCGTGCGGCCGACGTGCATGCCTTCCTCGTTGGGGAAGCCTTCATGCGTCAGCCCGACCCCGGCGTGGCGCTGGCCACACTGTTTGCCTGATCGGAGACAGCAGGTGGGGCGCGGCACCAGCCAAGCGGGACTCTTTGACGCAGAGGCGGCCCGCAACCAGGGCTTGTCTGAGACCCTGCATGCCCTGTTTGACGACGTGCCCGCTGACTGGCGGCCACAGACCGATGCGTTTCGCGCCAGCCCCGAGGGCCTCGCGTTGATTCAGCGTGTCGACCAGCGTGTGCGCGAAGGGGGCGTGGTATACCCCGCGGACGTCTTTGCCGCCTTGCGCGCCACGCACCGTGCCGATGTGCGCGTCGTGATCCTGGGGCAAGACCCCTACCATGGCCCCGGCCAGGCGCACGGCTTGGCGTTTTCCGTGCAGCCTGGCGTGCCCATTCCGCCCAGCCTGCGCAACATCCGCAAAGAATTGCAGCGCGATTTGGGCCTGCCTTCACCCGATCATGGTTGCTTGCAGCAATGGGCGAATCGAGGGGTCCTGCTTCTCAACACGGTGTTGACGGTAGAGGCCGCGCAGGCGGCGAGCCATGCCGGCTGGGGCTGGGAGCACCTGACCGATCGCCTGATCGCATCCGTCGCCGAGCGTGACACCCCGGTCGTCTTCATGCTCTGGGGGGCGCATGCGCAAAAAAAGCGCGCGTTGATCGAGGCTGCGCGTGCGCGCAGCGGTGCACCGTCGTCGACGCTCGTGATTCTGGAGAGCAATCATCCTTCGCCGCTCTCCGCAACGCGCGGGCCGGTCCCCTTCATTGGATGCGGGCACTTTGGGCTGGCGCAGGACTTCTGGCGCACGCATGGTCACGATCTGGACTGGTCCCTGACCTAGTCGGGTAAGCGCAGCGAGCCACGTTCCACTTGCGCACATCGTGGAAAATCAGGCGCCTGCCTCATGGTTTTCTGAAAGGTTTCTTGCATGCGTTTGGCGCTGTTGTCGCCCTTGCCTCCCGACTCTTCTGCGCTGGCTGCTTACGCCGCGCAGTACAAGCGTGCGCTCAACCAGGTGGAAATCGATGTGTTGACCCCGTTAACGGGTCAGCGCCCCATCACCAGTCTGGCTGCGGCCCGCGCTTGGGTGGCCGAGCGTGACTGGCGTCGGATCGACGTGGTGCATGCCGAACTCACCCCTGGCAGTCAAAGTGAGTTTTGGGTGCTGGCGGCACTGTCTCGCCTGGCCGATCGCCCCGCGCTCTCCGTGACCCTCCACGAGCCCGACAAACTGGCGTGGCGGCCACTGCATCAGCCGTGGTTGGCCCTGTCTCAATGGTCGTGGTTGCCTGCCCCGCTGCGATCGTTCGCGTGCTGGCTCGCGTCACCTTTGACATTGTTGGCCGAGCGCCGTCTGGCCCGTCGCATCGAGGGCTTCGTGGTGCACACGAAGTGCGCCGCCGAGCGCGTGATCAAGCGACTCAAGGTGCCGCCTGAGCGTGTCAACGTTATCGCCCCGGGCTTGTCTGCGGCGGGTTTCCGTCCGTCCCCGCCGGGCAACCTGATCAAGGTGCTGTGCGTGGCGGGCGTCGGGCAGCGTGCCAAGTCGCTGGAATTGGTGCTGCAGGCGTGGCAGCGCGCCCGGGATGCCAGTCCCCCCGTGGTGGATCGCCTTCGCATGACGTTTGTCGGGATGACCCCCTCCGGGCTGATGCAGTCCGGCTTGGATGATCCCTTGCTCGCCGTTCGCCACGCCGCCGCCAAGCGCGGCCTGGAAGAGCAGATCCAGTGGGTGGTGGACCCCGATCCTCGCGATGTGACGCCTCTGATGGCCGAGCACCATGTGATGGTGTTGCCGGGCGCGTCCGTGGGGACGCACGCGCAAGTCGCGCATGCAGAAGCGCTGGTGCGGCATCAGGATGCCGTGCAGTTGGCTTTGGCCAACTCCCGCCCCATGATCGTCCTGGATCAGGCAGGGCTGGCCGAATCCGTGGAGGCCGGAAACGGCGTCAGCTATCAGGACAACGACCCCGATGCCCTGGCTCAGGTGCTGACGCGTTTGGCAGGGGAAGACAGTCCACTCGATCAATGGTTTGCCCAGGCGCAAGCCGTGCTTCAAGATCGCCACTGGTCTCGCCAGGCGTTGAAGCATCTGGCGTATTTCCAGCAAGTGCGCGGCCGCGCACCGGTTGCCGCGCGCGAGGCCTGAGCGGCATTTTTCGTGGTGATTGCAACACGTTGCTGAAAAGCGTCATCATCAAAAATGACACATCGCTTGCCAAGATCGAGAAAACGATGTTAAAGTCTTGGTCTTCCCTGGAGGGGTGCCCGAGTGGCTAAAGGGGGCAGACTGTAAATCTGTTGGCTTACGCCTACGCTGGTTCGAATCCAGCCTCCTCCACCAGGGAAACCTAATTCTGGAATCGCTCCCGAGCGGGAGTAGTTCAATGGTAGAACCTTAGCCTTCCAAGCTAATGACGCGGGTTCGATTCCCGTCTCCCGCTCCAAGGTCACGGTTCTGTCAATTTAGGCGTGGTAAAGTAGCGGTCTTCGCAGATGCGGAGGTTGCAGTGTCAGTCGGCACAGGTTTGAGTTTGTTCAAGCCTAAACCTGTGTCGATGCCCATGTGGCTCAGTGGTAGAGCACTCCCTTGGTAAGGGAGAGGTCGGCAGTTCGATCCTGCCCATGGGCACCACACCTCCTCATCCCTTTCCTTCAGCCCAGTCCCGATTCGCTAGGAGCGAGAAAAATGGCAAAAGAGAAGTTCGAGCGGACCAAGCCGCACGTGAACGTCGGTACCATCGGTCACGTTGACCACGGCAAGACCACTCTGACGGCTGCGATCACGACCGTTCTGGCCAAGAAGTTCGGCGGTTCCGCCAAGGCTTACGACCAGATCGACGCTGCTCCT
>NZ_JBLIZW010000035.1:0-83810 GCF_048860245.1 Aquabacterium sp.
AAACGGTGTGGATACTGACGCTGGTTCATACTGCCCGCCTGTGGCCGCCTGTGCGCGATTAAGATATGATCATGGCAACAATGAAACGGCGCGTTGACAGACTGCTTTCGAGCCAGACCGCGGTCGGCGGCAGGCGGCCAGAAGCAGTCACTCATCGCTCCGCGATGCCGAGCCAATTTGCTATCAAATTTTTTAGAATCCCCAGCTCGTAGCGCTACAGCACTCAATTGCATCGCAAGTGCCAGCGTTGGCTTTCCTCCTTCACCCGTAAGGTAAAAATTGAAAAACCGTCTGTTTACTGTCCTTCTGACAGCCGCTGTCTTTGGTCTTGGCTCGGCTGTCAATGCTGCTGAAATTTCCAGTGCTGAAGCAATGAAAGCCATCTCTGCAGCCGTGCTGCCTGCCATGGAAAAGAACCAGATTCCTGGTATGGCTGTGGCATTGGTATTGGGGGACAAGACTTATGTCTTTAACTATGGCGTGTCAGATGTTGAGAAACAAACACCGGTAACTGACGAGACGATTTTTGAGATTGGCTCTATCAGTAAGACCTTCACAGCCACACTGGCGACGCACGCAGAAGCCACTGGGAAGCTGAAACTGACCGATACAGCAGCAAAGTATTTGCCTGAGTTGGCTGGTACGGACTTCGGTAACTTGCAGCTTTTCCATCTTGGAACGCACACCGTTGGCGGCATTCCTCTGCAGGTGCCTGATGAAGTCCAAACTCGGGAGCAGCTTCTGGAATACCTCCGCACCTGGAAGCCTGCGTACAAAACCGGCACGATGCGTACTTATGCAAACCCAAGCATCGGTGCTTTAGGGTGGATAACGGCGAAAAGTTTGGGGCAAGATTTCAGCACCGCCATGACTCAAACCATTTTCCAGCCCCTCGGTTTGACTAGCACTTATCTGAGCATCCCTGCACAGAAGATGTCCAGCTACGCTTGGGGCTACAACAAGGGTAAGAAGCCTGTGCGTGTCAATCCAGGCATGTTGGACAGTGAAGCCTACGGTATCAAAACCACGGCTTCTGACCTGAGCACCTTTGTAAAAGCCAACATGGGCATCTTGCCATTGGATAGAACGCTGCAAGCAGCTTTAAACAATACCCGCAAGAGCTATTTCAGCGTAGGCAAGATGACTCAAGACCTCATCTGGGAGGAGTATGCAATGCCTGTTGACTTGCCTACTCTCCAAGAAGGAAATGCTCCCAAACTTATCCTGAATCCAACCCCAGTAAGGATCCAAAAACTTTCTGCTAAACCTAACAGCAATGTATGGGTCAACAAGACAGGTGCCACCAATGGCTTCGGTGCTTACGTTGCGTTCGTACCAGAAAAGCAATTTGGGGTTGTATTGCTTGCCAATAAAAACTACCCCAATGCTGAACGAGTAGAAATTGCTCACGAAATTTATAGCAAACTAAACGGCAAGCAGTGACCGCTATGGGTCGACAGGACCTATTCGAAAGCTGAAATAGCGGACCTTCCGTGGCCCAAGTACAGCCTGTTAGCGAAGGGCTGCTGCTCGCCTGAAAACAGACATCGGAGAAGGAACTGAAGTGGCGTGCTGAATGACCGCTATGAAGTAGTGATCGGTAGTTCGCGCTTGGGTTACGGACAGCCGCAATCGCTGCAAAGCAGCCCTTCAACGCGAAGTAGGCGCTGTTGGCCGCCCCCTCAAAATACCCCCATTCCCACCCCACACGCCAGCGCTTCCCCCAGTTCCTCACAGCGCTTCAAATCCTCGAGGCCAATCACCTTGGGTGCCGCAATCGCCTCAGGCGTCTGCGCCCACGTGCACACCAGCACTGGTTCGGCCACGCGCTTCAGCCGCCAGCCGGTGGCAATGCGGTCCAGTTGCCGCACGGCGTTGGTGCCGTCGCTACCTGCGCACACCATCACGGCGTAGGGGCGGCCGTTGATGCGGTCCAGGGCAGGGTAGTAGCAGCGGTCAAAAAAGTCTTTCAACTGCCCGCTGATGGCCGCTAGGTTTTCCGGTGTGGCAAACACGTAGCCGTCGGCGCTCAACACGTCGGCGGGGGTGGCTTCGCTGGCGTGCAGCACCTTGATGTGGACACCCGATTCGGCTTGGGCGGCCAGGGCGCCTTGATGCGCGGCATCCACCATCTGCCGTGTGCCGCCGGTCATGGAGTGGTAGACGATGAGAAGCGTCTTGTGCGTGGTCATGCAGCAAGCATAGAGCCTGGATGGCGCACAGTTGTCCACGTTTTCTGTGGATAAGTTTGTTGGCAAGCATGGGGCAAGCTTGCACACCCTAGGGGCACGACTTAGCTTGCTTAGAAATGAGGCAATTTTGCCGACCTTGGTGGGTCATTCCACGAGGGCCGTCGGCCAGATGCCGGCATCTACCCTTTACCATCAAGGGTTTTGATATCTATCAGGCGGCGCAAGCCGCCCGGAACGTTGTGAGCACAGGCCTTTTTACCTCTTTGCCCGGATTGGCGGTCACCCCGTCGAAAGACGACCCCAACCCGCTGGTGCTGTACCACGGCAAGTGTCCCGATGGGTTTGGCGCCGCGCTGGCTGCTTGGCTGTACTTTGACGGGCAGGGCGAATACGTGGGTGTCAGCCACGGCAAAGTCACCACCTTGGAAGACCTGCCGCCCGTCGAAGGCCGCGCGGTCTACATCCTCGACTTTTCGTTTGACGCGGCTCTGATGCAGGGGCTGGACGACAAGGCGGCCAAGCTGGTCATGCTGGACCACCACAAGAGCGCGGCCGATCGTTTGGGCCAGTTCAAGTGCCGCTGCGGTGCGGTGCACTTTGACATGAGCCAGTCGGGTGCCATGCTGGCGTGGAAGTTCTTCCACCCCGAAAAGGCCGTGCCGGACCTGATCCGCTACATCCAGGACCGTGATTTGTGGAACTGGGCCTACCCGGAAAGCGCCGCCTTCCTGGCCGCGCTGGATCTGGAGCCCAACGAGTTTCCCCGCTGGGCCGAGATTGCCGCGTTCACACCCGAACAGTCGGCCGCCTTCTACCAGCGTGGCACGGCCATGAACGAGAAGTTCCTGGCCCTGTGCCGCGATATTTCGGAAGGGGCTGCGCCGCTGACGTTCGACGGTCACCAGGGCGTGATGGTCAACTGCCCCGGCGCCTTCACCAGCGAGGTAGGCAACATGTTGTCGGCCCAGGTGGGCACGTTTGCGCTGTTGTGGAGCGTGTCGAAAGACGGCACCGTGAAGGTGGGCCTGCGTGCGCAGCCCTCGTTCAATGCCATTCCGCTGGCCGAGGCCATGGGTGGTGGCGGGCATCCGCAGGCGTGTGGCTTCCGCATGGGGTCTGAGCGCTTGACGGAGTTGCTGACAGGCGTATTCTGGTCGAGCACACCGCCTGCGGGTGAGTAAGCATGACTGAGATGAACCAGGACGACGGCGCTGATGGCGCAGATGGCGCACGGATGACGGTGCTCGTGGTGGACGACACCCGAGAGAACCTCACCGTGATCGGCCATTTGCTGCGCCCCTGGTTTCAGGTTCGTGTGGCTAATTCGGGCCTGCATGCCTTGCAGGCCATTGAAAAAGGGCCCCGGCCTGACCTGATCTTGCTGGACGTGATGATGCCCGGCATGGATGGCTACGAGGTCATCGAGCGCTTGCGTCAGCAGCCCGAAGGCCGCGACATCCCAGTTATTTTTGTGACGGCGCTGGACACCGATCAGGACGAAGAGCGTGGCTTGACGCTGGGCGCGGTGGACTATGTCACCAAGCCGATCAAGCCGGCCCTGTTGCTGGCCCGTGTGCGGGCGCATTTGGACCTCAAGCGTGCCCGTGACCAGCTGGCGCGGCAAAACGCCAGCCTGGATGCCGAAGTGCATCGCCGCATGGCTGAAAACGAGTTGATCAAGGACGTGAGCCTGCACGCGCTGGCGCTGCTGGCCGAAAAGCGCGACAACGAAACGGGCAACCACTTGTATCGCACGCAGGGGTATGTGCAGATCCTGATCAAGCATTTGCAGGATCACCCACGCTTCAGTGCGGCGCTGCAAGACCCGCTCACGCGCGAGGAGATCATCAAAGCGGCCCCTTTGCATGACATCGGTAAGGTGGGGGTACCGGATGCCATCTTGCTCAAACCCAGCAAGCTGGACGTGGATGAGTTTGAGGTGATGAAGCGCCACACCCTCATCGGCGCCGAGGCCGTGGGTGAAGCCATTGAGCGGGTGAGCGCGCAGCACGCACGTTTGCGTGGTGCGGGCGGCCTGGAGGCGCATCCCTCAGCCTTGAAGTTTTTGATGGTGGCCAAGCAAATTGCAGGCAGTCACCATGAGCGCTGGGATGGCTCAGGCTACCCGGAGGGCTTGAAGGGCGAAGACATTCCCTTGCCGGCTCGCTTGATGGCGGTGGCCGATGTGTTTGACGCCTTGTTGTCCAGACGTCATTACAAGGGGGCGCTGCCGCTGGAGCAGACCCTGGACATCATGCGAGAAGGCCGCGGGACACATTTCGATCCGGATGTGCTGGATGCCTTCATGACCCACCTGGATGAGTTTGTGCGGGTGGCGCAGCTCTACGCGGACGAATCCGATGCGGCCAGGGACGCTTTGCCGGATGCTTCAGACAGTGTGACTGGTTCGGAAAATTGACATGACCTCAGCAGTTGAGAGGCAATCTTCACGGTCGAAGCTGGTTCGATTTGTGGTGCTGTTTTTCGTGCCCGTGGCGGTGGCCTTGATCGCGGGCGCGGGACTGAATCAGGCTTTCCTGATGCAAGTGCGCGATGCGCGTCAGTCATCAGAAGTCCAGCGCGCCAAGGCAGCGCAGGTGGCCGCCGAAGCGGCCGCAGTGAGTCATGAACTGTTGCTGTTGCATCAGCAGACCATGCAAGCCGTGGAGCAGGCGTCCAATGGCGCCATGGATGCCACGCAGGCCATGCATGTTCACAGGCACGCGGTAGAGCAAATGGGCAGCATTGATCAGAAGATGCTGCGCTTGTCTCAAACGCCTGAGAGCCAATTGGCCATCGACAAGCTGAACGAAGCCCGCGGCTCGCTGGTGGCGTTCAAGCAGGCCATTCTGACGACGACAGAGTTGCTGCCGGCGCGTGTGTCGCAGGCAGAGTCTTATCTGGAGCGCGCAGAGAATGCCTACGTGGCCTACGCCGTGCTGACGGATGAGGCCGAAGACATCTTGTCCAGCCGCGTGCGCTTGCTGGCAAAGCAGCAGGAGCAACTGCTCAACGACTACACGCGCAAGCTCAGCTGGCTCAATGGCGCCGTCATGCTGTTGATGTTGCTGGGCTGGCTGCTGGTGGCGCTGGCGTGGGCGCGCAAGTTGTCGAGCTTGAGCATCATCTTGCGTCGTGCCTTCGAGGGCAAGCAAGCCGACCCCGACGCATTGGCGCGCGTGCAGCAACTCGCAAAGTCGCCGCACACGCTGATGGGCGAAATGGCGCAGACGATGGAGACCTTGCGCCATGAGCGTGAGGGGCGTCATGCCGCCGAGGCCGCGCTGATTGAGCAGGGCGATTTGCTGACCAGCATTGTGAATCTGTCGCCCATTCCCATCGTGGTGCTGGACATCGAGTCGCGGCGGTTCTTGAGCTTCAACGAAGCGGCCAGTTCGTCGTTGGGGTACACGGTCGACGAGTTCCAGCATTGCGGCTTGTCTGATGTGGCCGGTGGGCGTTCGCCGGATGAGCTGAACGTTTTGCTCAAGGAGTTGCTGTCGTCGGGCGGTGGCTCGTTTGATACGGTCGGATTGACCAAATCGGGTGCGAAGCGAGATTTTTCGATTTCCGTGCGCGTGCTGACCGTGCAAGGCAAGTCGGTGCTCAGCGCGGTGTGGACGGACATCACCGAGCGCAAGCAAAACGAGCGCAACCTGGATCAGCTGCGGCGTGACCTCGAAGCCAGTGTGTCGGAGCGCACGGCCCGGCTGGAAGAAGCCAAGAGCGAATTGGAAGCGCGCACCGAAGCGTTGCGTCGCGCGCACGACGAGCTCAACGCGATTTTTGAAGCGGCGACGGTGGGCATCGTGGTGGTGCACGAGCATCAGATCCTGCGGTGCAACCGCATGCTGGAGATGATCTTTGGCGTGCCGGTAGATGGCTTCGTGGGGCAGACCACCCGTGTCTTGCATCATTCGGATCGGGACTATCAGGAAACGGTCCAGATGATCGATGCCACGATCAATCAGGGACAGGTTTACCGCAACGAGCAGCTGATGCAGCGCCGCGACGGTTCAACTTTCTGGGCGCGGATCAAGGCGTCACGGTTTGCGATCGGCGATGCCGACAACGCCATCATCTGCATCATCGAGGACGTGAGTGCAGAGCGTCGTGTGGCCCACGAGTTGCAGCAGGCCAAGGATCAGGCCGAGAGCGCCAACCGGGCCAAGAGTGCCTTCTTGGCGAACATGAGCCACGAAATCCGCACGCCCATGAACGCCATCATTGGCTTCACGCATTTGATGCAGCGTGATGAGCTCAACGCCAGGCAGTCTCAGCAGGTGGAAAAGGTGCAGGCAGCGGCCACGCATTTGCTGTCCGTGATCAACGACATCCTCGATTTCTCGAAAATCGAAGCCGGCAAGATGGTGCTGGAAGAGACCGACTTCGAGCTGGAAGCGGTGGTGTCGCATCTCTTCGCCATGACCAGCGACAAGGCCGAAGCCAAGGGGCTGGAGATGGTTGCCCGCATTGATCACTTGCCTGCCGTGCTGCATGGCGATGGCGTGCGGCTGGGACAGGTGTTGCTCAACTATGTGAGCAATGCGGTGAAGTTCACGTCGAAGGGCAGCGTGGTGCTCACGGGCGAGGTGGTGAAGCGCGATGGCGCTCAGGCGCGCATTCGCTTTGAAGTGACGGACACCGGTATTGGTTTGAGCGAGGCGCAGCAGCGCGGCTTGTTCTCAGCCTTCCAGCAGGCGGATGCCTCGACCACACGCAACTTTGGTGGCACGGGTTTGGGCTTGGCCATTTCTCGCAAGCTGGCCGAGTTGATGGGGGGGCAAGTCGGGGTGCGGAGTCAGCCGGGCCAGGGCAGCACCTTCTGGATTGAAGTGCCTTTGACGGTGGTGACGCCTGCTGTGCATGCCACCATTCATTTGCTGGCAGACAACCGGGTGCTGGTCGTGGACGACGCAGCGGTGTCGCGTCAATTGCTGGCCGGCATGGTGGAGCACTTGGGCGCCAAGGTCGATCAGGCATCCAGTGGTTTCCAGGCGCTGGAGGCGATCTATCACGCTGATGCCGAAGGCCAGCCGTACCGATTGGTGTTGACCGACTGGTTCATGGCCGGCATGACAGGGGCAGAGTTGCTGGCCAACATCCGTCGTTCCAAGCTGACGCAGCAGCCTGTGTGTTTGCTGGTGTCGGGGTCGTCTGGCAATACGGCTGAGAGCCACGAGGATTTGAGTCAGTTTGCGGGCTTCTTGCACAAGCCGGTGATGCCAACTTTGCTGGCATCGACGGTGGCGCAAGCTTTGAACCTCCGGATGGCTGGCACAACGACCGGTGCGCAGACGGAACACGCGCAGGCTCTGCCGAGGTTTGCGCCGGGCCACCATGTGCTGCTTGCCGAAGACAATGTGCTCAACCAGGAAGTGGCCATGGCGCTGCTGTCCAGCATGGGCCTGGATGTGACCGTGGCCGAGGATGGCGAGGAAGCCATCAATGCCTTTGAAGAGGGCAGCTTTGACCTGGTGCTGATGGACATTCAGATGCCGCGCATGGACGGCCTGGAAGCGACCCGTCGCTTGCGTGCCATGCCGCAAGGCAAGGTGGTGCCGGTGCTGGCCATGACGGCCAACGTCTTTGCCGAGGACCGGGCGCAAGCGCTGGCCGCCGGCATGAATGACATGATCATCAAGCCTGTGGAGCCCCATTTGATGGCGCGGGCCCTGATGACCTGGATGCCGGTGCACAACCCCAACGCGCCAGCACGGACCCATGCCGGTGGGCGGCCGCAGGAGTTTTCGCGTGCGGGACAGGTGCTGGATGCCTTGACGCATCAGGTGGCGCTGGATCAGGCGCGGGGCCTCAGCGTGTGCCTGGGTGACCGGGACAAGCTGTGGCACTTCCTGCAGATGTTTGCCGACGACCATGCCGAAGACGTGCTGCTGGCGCGTCGTGAGTGGCAGGGCGGTGACATGGCGTCCGCACAGCGACGGATTCACACCTTGAAGGGACTGGCTGGTACGCTGGGCTGGATCGATCTGCAAGGTGAGTCGCTGTCGCTGGAGCAAATGCTCAAGTCGGGCGCGTCAGCACCAGCCATCGACGCGGGGCTGAACGAGTTGGCGCAGCGCTTGGATCGCATCGTCAGCGCCACACGTCAGGCTCGCAAGCTGTTTGTGCATCAGGATGCGCCTGCCGCCCCGGTCATTCAAGGGGATCTGGCCGAGCCGTTGCACACCTTGCGACGTTTGCTGTTGGCAGACGACCTGGATTCGGTGGATGCGTATCGGCGCATTCAGCCCACCTTGATGGCGGTGCCCGGATTGGACACATCGGTGGTGCGCCAGCTCAGTACGGCCATTGAGGATTTCGCTTTCCCGGATGCCATCCGTGCCCTGGATCAGCTGACGTCGAGCGAGCCCTTGCTGGGCCTGCTGCGCGGGCATTGAGGGGCAGCACAGCATGGCACGTGCGACGCAACCCATGGTGTTTGTGGACCTGGAAACCACGGGGGCCACGGCGACAGTGGACCGCATCACCGAGATCGGCATCGTGGAGGTGGATGAGGATGGCGAGGTTCACCAGTGGTCAACCTTGGTGAACCCACAGACGCCGATCCCGTCGTTCATTCAGGGGCTGACGGGGATCACCGACAGCATGGTGGCCGACGCCCCGCTGTTTGAATCCGTGGCCGACGAGGTCATGGCCCGTTTGCATGGGCGCTTGTTTGTGGCGCACAACGCGCGTTTTGACTACGGCTTTCTGAAAAACGAATTCAAGCGCTTGGGGCTGACCTTCAAGGCGCCGGTGTTGTGCACGGTGAAGCTGTCGCGCAAACTGTATCCCCAGCATGCCAAGCACAGCCTGGATGCCTTGATCGAGCGACACGACTTGCACATGCCGGCTCGCCATCGTGCCTTGGCAGACGCCGATGTGTTGCGGCAGTTCTGGCAGGTGCTGGCGCGAGACGTTGACGCCGATGTGCTGGACAAGGCCGTGTCCGAGCTGACCGGGCGCAGCAGTTGGCCCACGCACCTTGACCCCGCGCTGCTGGACGATTTGCCCGAGAAGCATGGCGTGTACCGGTTTTACGGCGACAACGATTTGCCGCTGTACATCGGCAAGGCCAACAACCTTCGGCAGCGCATCTTGTCGCACTTCAGTGCCGACCATCGACTTGCCAAGGAGATGAGCCTGTCTCAGCAGGTGCGCCGCATTGACTGGATTGAAACGCCGGGTGAAATGGGCGCCTTGCTGACCGAGGCCCAGTTGATCAAGCGCTGGCAGCCCATTCACAACCGGCGTTTGCGCCGCAGTGATGAACTGTGTACATGGCGCTTGGTGCCTTGCCAGCATGATGATGAAGAAGGGCTGCGCCCCGAGCTGGCATGGGCCCGAGATCTGGATTGGGGGAGGCAAGACGCGGTGTATGGCCTGTTTGGCAGCCAACGCGATGCGCTCAAAACCTTGCGTGAATTGGCCGAGGACGCCCAACTGTGTCTGGCCACCATGGGGTTGGAGAAGGTGCAGTCCGGACGCCCGTGTTTTGGCTATCAGCTCAAGCGATGCGGCGGTGCGTGCGTGGGCGAGGAGTCACTGAGCGCACACACAGCGCGCCTGCAGCGTGTGCTGGCCGACTGGCAGGTACAGGTTTGGCCGTACGGTGGCCCCGTTGCGGTGAAAGAAGGCGCTGCCTGGCATATTCTGGATGCGTGGTGTTATCTGGGCACGGCCCGTTGCGAGGCGGATGTGGACCACTTGCTGGCACAGGGTCGCCCAACCTTTGACAAGGACACGTACAAGATCCTTGTCAGTTGGCTGCCCAAAATGGTGGTGGAACCGCTGGCAACCCAGCGTGAGACCTTGAGCTGAGGAGACTCGATATGTGGCGTGGGTGGCTAGGCTTGTTGTGGGCGTTGATGCCCGTGCTCGTGATGGCACAAGGCAGCATGAGCCGCATTCCCACGCGCAGCGGTGTCACCACGGCAGTTTTCTGGGCGCCTGCTCAGGCTGCCACTCAAACCGTGGTGCTGTTTCCGGGTGGGGGCGGTGGTTTTGGTCAAGTGGTGGATGGCTGGCCCAGCAGCAACAACTTTTTGGTGCGAAGCGGACGCGGCTTTCTGGCCCAAGGCATGAATGTGGCGATCTTTGGTCGAGCCAGTGATTTGCCCGCAGAGGGCTATCAGAGCGGCGACCGCATCACCGCGTCTCACATGGAAGATGTGTCGGCCGTGCTCGCGTGGGTCCGCGCCCGCAGCAGCGCGCCTGTTTGGCTGATCGGGACCAGCATGGGCACGATTTCGGCCACGGCATCGGCCATCCATCTTCAGGATCAGGTTGCCGGCTTGGTGTTGACGTCGAGCATCGTGAATGTGCGTCGTCCTGGCGCGGTGCCCGCGCAGGATTTGGCCAAGGTGCGCGTGCCGACCTTGGTGGTGCACCACCGGCATGACGCGTGCGCCATTTGCTATCCCACCGATGTGCCCTTGATCATGAACGGCTTGACCCAGGCACCGGTGCGGCAGCTGAAGTGGGTGGAAGGCGGCAGCGAGCCGTCAGGCAACCCCTGCGAGGCTTTGCACTATCACGGCTTCATCGGGGTGGAAGCATCGACCGTGGACCTGATGGCCAAGTGGATTCGTCAGCCGACAGGCGATTGACGGCGCGGCCCCTCCGCCACTCACCTTCAGGCTGACAGCAGGAATTGCCGCACACGTTGTGCGGTGTCGGCCGGGGTTTCTTGCATGAAACAGTGCGTGCCCACAACCTCTTCGGTACTGATGTGGCGATTGACTTTGCGCAGGCGTGCCGCGCCTTCCAGCACAAAGGGGAAGGTGTCGTTGCCGTGAATCAGGTGCGTGGGCGTGCTGATGCGGCCCAGGTGTCCCCAAAGCTGCTCTGGCGCCGAGCTGAAGATTTCTGCTTCACGAGAGGGGCGGCACTTGAGCTCCACCCCGCCATCGTCTGCCGGCTTGAGCGCATGTTGCACAAAGGCGTGCAAGGCCTCAGCCGTCCAGGTCTTGTAGACGCCCCGGGGGCGGAGTTGCTCAAAGGCCTCTTCGCGGCTGGCCCAGTGGTGGCGGCGCGCACGGGCACTGCGTGCCAGGGGGGACAAGCGGGCGGTGTTGGTCAGGGTGGCCAGGGTTACGCCCAGGATCATGGCTGGGGAAAACAGCACAGGGTCCAGCAGCACGGCACGCTTGAACTGACGAGCGTGTTGCCCCAGGACCAGACTGGTCAACACGCCACCAAAGCTGTGTCCCAACGCGTAGTGGTCAACCTTGGCAAAGGCCTTACCTTGCTGATGCAGGGCCTCCATGGCCAGATCGGCATTGCGGTTCCAGCCGACAAACGGCCCGCCGTGATCGCTGTCGCCATGGCCTTGTGCATCAAACAGCCACAGATCGAAGTCGCGGCTCAGGTGCTGCAGCATGGGCGTGTAGGTGCGACCGCAAAAACCATTGCCATGCATGAAGTGCAGCAAGGGCTTGCCGCTGGGCGGGGTGTGCCAGCCGCGCAAAGTAAAGCCTTCGCGCGCGGTGTGGGTCCACTGAATCAACTGCATGGTCAACAAGGCCTGTCAAACGGAGCCCAGATTGTGCCAATAAGTGAGACGCCTTACCGGGTGGCAGACAGTCTCCGAGTCAGCCAGCGGATGAAGGCGCCCAACACGGGCACTTTGCTGTAGAGCTCTTCGGCGGGGTCCCAGTAGTCTCGGTGCAAGGCCACGCGGCCCTGTGCATCAAACAGGATGCGGGTGGCGCCGTGGATCACGAGCGGTGCATTGGCGCGCTGGAGATGGAAGTTCCAGGTCAGCCAGGCTTCGTCGCCTTGGGTGTGTGCGCTCAGTACCTCAAAGCGGGGCTCGGTCACGGTGTCGAACATGTGCGCAAACACGCGGGTGATGTCGCGGTGCCCGTGCACATCGTTGAACGGGTCTTTGAAGCGCGCGTCGGCCGCATAGATGTCCGGGATCTGCGTCAGGCTGGCCGGGGTGATCGATGCGTAGAACTGCGCGAGACGGGCGGTGCGAGGATCAGTCATCTGTGTGGCCGGGCGGCTCAAAGCCCCGTGAATTGGCGAACAAGCGGGAAGTACAGCCGGTCGGGCAGCAAGCGCATCAGTTTGAGCCACCAGGTGAAGCGCTTGGGAAAGTGGATCTCCAAATCGCCAGCCTCCCAACCTTTCAAGATGGCTTGTGCCGCATCTGCCGGGCGGATCAAGGCGGGCATCTTGAACTGATTTTGCGCGGTGAGCGGTGTGGCCACAAAGCCAGGGTTGATGATGGAGACGCCGATGCCCTCGTTGTGCAAGTCGAGGTACAGGGTGTCGGCCAGATGTTGCAGGGCGGCCTTGGTGGGGCCGTAGGCCAAGGACTGGGGCAGGCCTCGGTAGCCGGCCACGCTGGCGACCAGACTGAGGTGACCATGGCCTTGGCGCTGCAAGATGGGCAGGACCACGGAGAGCATGTTCAAGGCGCCGGTGACGTTGACATCCTGATGGCGCAGAGCTTCGGTGAGATCAAAGTTAGTGGCGCGCATGGCTTTGTAATGGCCTGCGCAGTACATGATCAGATCCATGCGCCCCGCAGTTTGCACGATGGTTTGAGCGGCGTGCGCCATGGCGGCTGCATCGGTCACGTCCAGCGGCAGGGCCGTGCTGCCAGGGTGCTGTGCAGCAAAGGCGTGCAGTGCGGTGGCTGACCTGGCCGAGACAAAGACCTTGGCGCCTTGCGCATGCAGCGCGGCCGCCGTGGCTTCACCAATGCCACTGGATGCACCGATGAGCCAGATGACCTGGCCAGGCCACTGATGGATGCGAGGGTTCATGGACATGATGGGGCTCCAGACCTCAGAGCTTGGTGAACGACAGCGTGACTTCGCCGAGCTGAATGCCAAACTTGCTCATGACAGCCTTGTTCAGCATCGTGCGTTCGTCGATGAGGTACATCCAGTCCTCGAAGTTGACGTGCCAAACACGACCATCCACCGGGAGCGCCAGGGTGTAAGACCACTGCAAGGCGTTGCCCGCACTGTGCCCCTGCGCCGTCCCCACCACGTCGTCGGCTCGGCCCTCGTAGCGGCCACCGCCCAGATCAGTCAGTCGCCAGATGCGGCGTTGTGTGCTGCCATCGCTGTAGGTGAATCGCTCGTCCAGCGTGCCTTGCGTGCCGCTCCATTGGCATTGGATGTCCACCACAAAGCGTTTGACCACCTTGCCTTGGCGATCGGTGAAGATGCCTTGTGCGCGGACGGGGCCATTGAAGTAAGTGCGCAGATCGAGCGTGGGCGTCTCGCTCGCGTAGTCCTGCACCTTGGGGCCCGCGCAGCCAGTGAGGCCGAGCAAGGCCAACACCATCAGCCAGGCATGCAGGTAGGGCTTCAGGGCGAATGTCAGTCGATTCATGACAGTCCTTTCAGTACAGGGTGACGTCGCGCCCCGGCCCACAGCAAGGCCAGCGCCACGAGTTTGAACAGGCAGGGCAAGAGGCCATAGCTCAAGGCCAGCGCCAGTTGGTCGGTGTCGGTGCGGCGTGCGGTGACGTAGCCGCTCCACTCCAGCAGGGGCAATGCCAGGCCAGAGGCCAGTGCCAGGTTCAGTTTGTTGGCACTGGTCCACCAGCCAAAGAAGCTGCCTTCAGCCTGTTGCCCCAGGCCTGAGCGGTGAATGAGGTGGGTCAGCAACGCGCCCGGGACGGCCAGATCAGCGCCCAGCGCCAACCCGGTGAGTGCACACACGATGGCAAATGCAGTTGTGTCGCCGGTGCTCAGCCAAGGCACCGCGCAGAAGGCCAGCACGCTGGTCGCCATGCCGAGCATCCAGACACGGGCCAGGCCCCAGCGACCAATCAGTCGCAGCCAGAGGGGCATCCCCAGGCCCGCCGCCACAAAGTAGATCAGCAGGAAGGCGGGCTCCCAGCTGGGGGCGTTCAGGGTGTCACGCACAAAGAAGGGCAGCAGCGTGGCGGGGATGGCACTGGCTGTGCCATTGAACAGGAAGACCACGAGCAGCGCATTGAACGCGGGGAGTTGCCACGGCCTGGGCAAGGGCGGGGCAGGCGGCAGGCTGTGCGTCGCGACCGGGCTTGCTGCATGCAGGTGGGCGGTGCGCTTCAGGCACAGCAAACCGATGCACAGCAGCAACATCAGCGTGATGCTGAGCGCGGCGTAGCCCAGCCACAGTGGAAGCAGGCTGGCGGCAATCACACCCAGCAACGCCGCACCTTCACGTGCAGAGACCCATGCGGCTTGGGCCTGAGGGCTGCCCCCCCATCGAGCGGCCCAGGTCATGTGAACCATGGCAACGATGCTGAAGCCGATGTACGTGCACACCAGCATGACCCCCAGCCAGAGCCACAACGCCGTAGAACCCATGTGCCACGGCATCCACAGTGCGGCAAATCCGATCCCTACGGCGATGGCGCCGACGACGGCGACGCGCCAGGCCCGTAGGGTGGATTGGGCAAACAGGCGATCAACCCAGCGGCCGATGAAGGGGTCGAGTGAGGCGTCCAGCAAGCGGGTGAGCAGCAGGAGCAGGCCCAGTGAACTCAGCGCCAGTGCGTAGTGCTCTGCGTAATAGCGTGGCAGGGCCACGTACAGCGGCAAAGACAGAAAGGCCAGTGGCGCGCCCAGCAGTCCGTATTGCCACGTGCGCATGGTGTCAGTCCTGCAAGCCGAGCAGGCTCAGGCGCAGGCCGGGCGCGGACGTCTTGGGCGACAGCCAGATGCCAAAGAACAGGCGGGCATAGTCCTTGTCCTGGATGGCTGCGGTCTCTTTGCCATTGAAGAAGAAGCGCACACCGCCCTTGCCATCGTGAACGCCGGTCAGCCGGTCGTTGGCCACGACACTGGGAAATGCCTGATTCATCAGCGCTTGCCAGGTTCGGGCTTGTGCCTCGCTGAAGTCGCCCACCCGACGCATTTCGGCAATGGAGCGCTCGGCAATGGCGGGGCCATCGAGCTTGCGCGCGTAGGCCAGCTCCAGCGCGAACGGCGACTGGTCGTAGCGATGGGGGTCGAAGCCGCTGGCCGTCCACAGTCGGGCTTCGTACACCTGAAGGCCAAAGAAGCGCAGCGTGGCGCGGCCCAGCAGTTGACTCTTGGGGAGCACGGCGCTGGTTTCTGGTGGTGCGCTGGTGGTGGTCGCAGTCATGGCTTGGGTGTGGGTGAGCGTGAGGGCTGCCAATGTGCCGATGGCTTGGCGGCGAGAAAGGGGCGGGCGCGTGTGGCGCATGGCGTGTGCACTCCCTGTTCAGTCGGGGCGGCGCAGTGTGAACTGCATGACATCGGTGTTGCCGTGCTCGAAGGCTGCTTCGCAGTAGGCGAGGTAGAAGGTCCAGATGCGCACAAAGCGCGTGTCGAACCCGAGTCGGGCGACATCGTTTTCGCGCTGCAGGAAGGCGTCACGCCAGCGGCGCAGGGTTTCGGCATAGTCGTGGCCAAAGGCCAGACGCCGCTCGACGACCAAGCCAGCCTTCTGCGCCATGGCCTCAAAGCGGCTGGGACTGGGCAGCATCCCGCCCGGAAAGATGTACTGTTGGATGAAATCGGTGGAGCGGCTGTAGCGGTCAAACAGGTCATCCCGAATGGTGATGGTCTGGACACAGGCCTTGCCACCGGGCTTCAGGCAGCGTTTGAGGGTGTCGAAGTAGCTGGGCCAGTAAGACTGCCCCACGGCTTCGAACATTTCGATGGAAACAATCGCGTCAAACGGTTCGTGCTCGTGTGCTGCGGCCAGGTCCCGATAGTCCTGGTAGCGCAAGTCGGCCAGATCGGCGCGGCCGGATTCGGCCATGCGTGTGCGAGCCCAAGCCAGTTGTTCACGCGACAGCGTGACCCCCGTGACATGGGCCTGAAACTGCTTGGCGGCTGTTTCGGCAATGGCGCCCCAGCCGCAGCCAATCTCCAGCACGCGGGAGCCTTCTTGGACGCCAGCCTCGGTCAGGGCACGCATCATCTTGGCGACTTGTGCGGCCTGTAAGTCAGCGCTGGCGCGTTCGGCCCGGGGTCGGCCTTCGAACCAGGCGCTGGAGTAGTTCATCGACGGGTCCAGCCACAGGCGATAGAAGTCGTTGCCCAGGTCGTAGTGCGCGTGGATGTTCTTGGCGCTGCCTCGACGCGAGTTGCGATTCAAGGCGTGCTTGATGCGGTAGAGCAGGGCGCCCCACCACGAGCCATAGACGACTTGCTCCAGGTGCTCCCGGTTCATGATGAACAGCGACAGCAAATCGGTCAGATGAGGGGTGCTCCAGTCACCATCGATGTAGCTTTCGGCAAAGCCGATGTCGCCGGATTTGAGCGTGCGCTCAAACACCCGCCAGTTGTGCAGACGAATCGTGCCCCGAGGCGCCGAGTCTTCCGCGTGTGCGGCATGGGGAAAGTGACTGACTTGACCGTCTGGCCACTGAATGGTCAGGCGTCCATGAGCGAGCTGATCAAGCAGGCGAAACACAGTGCGAGCCGCAGCAGGCGCATCGGCAGGCAAGCTGGGCTTGACGGTGGCGGTGTGGGTGGCAGTGGTCATCGTGTGATGAAGCGCTCGGGCGCATCGGGTTTGTGAAAGAAAGGGACCCGCTTGAACAGCAGTTGCAGGGCGTGCCAGTGAATGCGCACCACCACGCCGAGGGTCATGAAGGGATGTGTCAGGGACGTGCGCCACGCAGCGGCGCGGGTGTAGGGCTGAAGCTCGCCGCCGATGCTGGTTTGCACCAACGGACCGCCGGCATCGTGCAAATCAATGCGGGCATGGATGCGCTGAGGTGTTCGGGTGAAGCAAAAGGTGTAGTGACCTGCCACCGAGTTGAACGGCGAGACGTGAAACACCTTGCTGGCTTGAATGGGGCGACCCCATGCGAGGTCCGGACCGGTCAGCAGATAGCAATGCCGCTCACCGAAGGTGTTGTTGACTTCGGCCACCACGGCGGCCAAGGTGCCGTCGCGGCGTTCGGCGATCCAGAAGCTCACCGGCTTGAAGGTGTGGCCCAGTACGCGTGGATAGGTCAGCAGCCAGATTTCGCCATCGGCATCGTCGATGCCTTCGTGATACAGCAGCTGCTCGATCCAGTGCAAGGCGTCAGATTCTTGATGGCCATGGTCCTGATCCCGAAAGGACATCAGCCCCCACTTTTTGCGAGGGATCGGCCAACCGTGTGCGCGACCCGCCCGCATGGGCAGAAGCACGAAATAGCTGCGGTGCCGAAACGCATGCCGAGCCGGACGCAGGCGCTGATGCCAGACATGGCCCACGCCCAGCAGGGCTTGAGGTGGGGCTTCGCGGGTGATGGGGGTGACGTCCATGGTCGGCATCCTGGGCGTGCTCAGGCGGCGTGGCGAACCGAGGCCTGCAATGTGGCGTTCAGGTCTTGCGCTGCGCGCAGGCCGGCCTGGAAGCCATCTTCGTGGAAGCCGTAGCCACACCAGGCGCCGGCATACCAGGTGCGCTGCTGTCCTTGAATGGTGTGCAGCGTGCGTTGTGCGTCGATGGCGGCCTGATCGAAGACCGGGTGGTCGTACTCGATGGTTTGAATGACCTGATCAGCGCGGGGTTCACGCAGGGGGTTGAGCGACACGATCACCGAGCGCTGCCATGGCAGGGGCTGAAGACGGTTGATGAGGTAGTGCAGGCACACGGGGGCATCGTGGTTGCCTTGCGGCACCGCTCGCTCGTAGTTCCAGGCCGCCCAGGCCATGCGACGCTTGGGCAGCAGTGTTTCGTCGGTGTGCAGGACGGCGCGGTTTGGCTGGTAGCGGATCGCTCCCAGCAGGCGGGATTCTTGCGGGCTGGCCTGATGGCCCAGCAAGCGAAGGGCTTGGTCGCTGTGACAGGCCAGCACCACGCCATCGAATCGCTCGTTGCCATGGGGGGTGTGCACGACGACCTCGTCAGACAGGCGCGTCAGCGACGTCACGGGGGTGTTCAGTCTTGCGTCCGGCAAGTGCTGAATCACCTTGCGGACATATTCCCGCGAGCCCCCCTTCACGGTGAACCACTGCGGACGATTGGCCACCTGCAGCAGGCCGTGGTTGTGACAGAACCGAATCATGGTGGCCATCGGAAAGCGCAGCATTTGCTCGGTTGGGCACGACCAGATGCAAGCCACCATGGGCAGGAAATAGTCTTCCTTGAAGGCGTCACCGAACGCATGCTGGTCCAGAAATTCGCCGATGGGCTGCCGCAGCGCCACGTCTTCACCACGTTGAGCCAGCGAGGTGGTCAAGCCGTTGAAGCGGACGATGTCTTTCAACATTGACCAAAAACGAGGGCGCAGCAGGTTACGGCGCTGCGCAAACACGGTGTTGAGGGAGCTGCCACTCCACTCAAGGTGATCTTGCCCACGGCCTTTGCGGGGGCTTTGCACCGAGAACGACATGTCCGACGGCGCGCACGCCACGTTCAGCGTCTCGAACAACTGGATCAGGCCGGGGTAGGTCCGCTCGTTGTAGACCAGAAAGCCGGTGTCCACACCGTGGGTGATGCCGTCCAGGGTCACATCCACGGTGTTGGCATGCCCCCCGAAGTGCGAGCCGGCCTCGAACACCGTGACTTGGTGAGCACGGTCGGTCTGAGTGAGGTGCCAGGCGGCACTCAGACCGCTGATGCCTGATCCGATGACAGCAATGCGCGACATGGTGAGTCCTTTGAACTTTTTGGTTCTCTGTGTGAACTGATTAGTTCAAATAATAACCAATTGGTATCAACTTTGCACGAGTGGGTATTTTATTTGGGCGAGGCCGCCTACAATGCGAGGCATGGCGCGTCCTTCCTACAAAGAACAAATGCAGCGCTTCCGCGAGGAGGCCATCGTTGAGGCTGTCAATCGCTTGTTGGCCACCAAGGGCTATGACGCCATGACGGTCGATGAAGTCGCCGCCGAGGCGGGCATGGCCAAGGCCAGCGTGTACAAGCACTTTGCGTCGAAAGAAGACTTGGCGGCCGCTGCCATGGTGCGGGCGCTGGATCGGGCGTTGGCTTTTGTGGATGACCTGCGTGCGCAAGCCGACGTGCCGGCGCTGGATCAACTCAAGGCGATTGCCCGTTGGGCCATGCAGGCGCAACTGGCGGGCGAGATGCCGGCCCTGCCGTCCCAGAACTCGTCGCTGACGGCCACGCTGCAGGCCAATGACGACTACATGGACCGCTTGATCGACCTCAGCAACAAGATCAGCATCTGGATCACGCAGGGGCAGACCCGTGGGCAACTCAACCCCGATTTGCCGCTGGAGATGATCATGTACATCCTCTTTGCACGGGCGTGCGATCCGGTGGTGGCCATGCTCAAAGCTTCGGGGCAGTACACCGACGACCAGATCCTGGACTGGGCCACCACCACGACCTTTGGCGGTCTGGCCCCCCAACGCTGAGCGCTACGCGCTACACTGAGGGCTCACTTGCCTGCCATGTGTGCCATGACGGTTGTTCGCTTTGTGATGACTATGCTGTTGGCGATGTTGCTGCCCATGGGCAGCGCATGGGCCAAGCATTGCCATGAGGCGGGGGCGCTTGTGACAGATGTGGTGGCCCACGCTGACACCCACCGCGCGGAGGCTGCCTCCTCACGGCATGCGTGTCAGCATGCCGGGCACGGTCGCTGTCATGCCATGTCGGGTGCGTGCTGTGTGGCTTGTCCTGCGGCGGTGCCCACGCAGGTGCCGACCTTGACGGTGCGGTCACACGTGGTGTTTCCGCCTTTGTCGACCCCACCGCTGGCCTTCCTCACCGACGGACCGGATCGGCCCCCCAGAACTTGTTGATGCCGCCTCCCTCAGCCAACTGAGGGACTTGGGCCCTGCGTCACGCGCAGGATCTGGCCGTGCACGTACCCGCGTGCTGGCCTTTGAACAAGTTTTCATCATGCAAACATCCAAGTGGATGTCCGCACGGCCGCTCCTGCTGAGCCTGGCTGTGCTGACCCTGGCAGGCTGCGCCAGCCTGTCTGACGATGGCGGGACCGGGCCGGTCCGCCAATTGACCCAATCGCGATTGGGCACCACCGCCACGCCGCCACGCACCGAGGCCGACCGGCAAGCCAGTCAGGCACGTGTTGCCGAGTTGCTGCAACGGCCCCTGACGCCGGACAGTGCTGTCGAAATTGCCTTGTTGAACAACCGGCAACTGCAGGCCCGTTATGCCGCATTGGGCGTGGTCGAGGCCGACCGTGTTCGGGCCGGGCGCTTGGCCAACCCCACGTTCAGTTTCGGTCAGCGCCGGGGCGATGGCGAAACCGAGATCGACCGCAGCCTGATGTTCAATGTGCTGGGCTTGTTGACCGTGCCGTTGAATGAGCAGGCCGCCGCGCGCACGCTCGAGAGAGGCCAGTTGCAGCTGGCCGCCGACACCGTGGATGCTGCGCACGAGGCACGACGCGCCTACATTGACGCGGTTGCCGCACAGCAACTGTGGGCGTACGCCCAGCAAGTGCAGGATGCGGCCGATGCGGCGGCCGAGCTGGCGCAGCGCATGCTGGCTGCCGGGCATTTCAACAAGCTCGACCAGATGCGAGAACAGGCGTTTGCCGCCGATGCGCGGCTGCAAGTGACACGGGCTCAGCATGAGGTGACGGCATCGCGCGAGCGGCTCATTCGGGTGCTGGCGCTGGAGGCGGCACAAACCACATTCCAGCTGCCCGCTCGTTTGCCGGATCTGCCCGCACACGAGGCCCCGGCTCAGCAGGCCGAGCAACAGGCGCTGGACCAACGCCTGGATGTGCAGATGGCCAAACGCGCCGCCGAGGCCACGGCCGCGGATCTGGGGTTGACACGCCGCACGCGCCTGATCAATGTGCTGCATGCGGGCTACCAGAACGCCAGCACCACGGGCGCCAGCTTGAGTCAGGGCTATGAAGTGGAGTTGGCGTTGCCGCTGTTCGACTTTGGCGAGGCCCGCGTGGCTCGTGCCGAAGCCCTGTACATGCAGTCGGTGCATCAGGCGGCGCAGGTGGCCATCCAGGCCCAGTCCGAAGTCCGTGAGGCGCACTCGGCTTACCGGGCCGCTTACGCCCAGGCCCGACATTACCAGGACGAGGTGGTGCCCCTGCGGCAGCGCATCTCGGACGAAATGCTCCTTCGCTACAACGGCATGTTCAACAGCGTGTTCGAGTTGCTGGCCGATGCGCGCGAACAGGTGCGCAGCGTGACGGGTGCGGTGCAGGCCTTGCGCCAGTTCTGGCTGGCCGAGTCGCAACTGCAAACCGCGGTCTATGGCCGAGGGGGCAGTCTGACCGGACTGGGTGAGGCCTCCACCACGGCCACCCCATCTGCCGCCACACATTGAGGAGATCACCATATGAGCAACCGTCGAGGTTTTTTCAAGACCGCTGGTGCCTCCCTGCTGGGCGCAGCCACGGTCAGCCGCGTCAGTGCGGCATCCCTGCCTGAACTGGTATCGCAACCCTCACCCCTGACCGAGGTGCCCCCCCCGCCGCCCAACGGGCGACCGTTTCAACCCATGATCACCCTCAACGGCTGGTCGCTGCCCTGGCGCATGAAGGATGGCGTCAAGGAGTTCCATCTGGTGGCCGAGCCCGTGGTGCGTGAGATCGCACCGGGCATGACGGCCCGGCTATGGGGTTACAACGGACAAAGCCCCGGCCCCACCATCCAGGCGGTAGAAGGCGACCGTGTACGCATCTACGTCACCAACCGCTTGCCCGAACCCACCACGGTGCACTGGCACGGCATTTTGTTGCCTTCGGGCATGGATGGCGTGGCCGGCCTGACTCAGCCCCCCATCGGGCCCGGTAAGACCTGGGTGTACGAATTCGTGCTGCAGCGCTCGGGCACCTTCATGTACCACCCGCACGCCGACGAGATGGTGCAGATGGCAATGGGGCTGATGGGCATGTTCGTCGTGCACCCCAAGAACCCGGCGCAGCACCCAGTCGATCGGGACTTCGGCTTTTTGCTCAATGCCTACGACATTGACCCCGGTGCCATGACCCCGCGCGTCAACACCATGCTCGACTTCAATCTGTGGACCTGGAACAGCCGTGCCTTTCCCGGCATCGACCCCCTGGTGGCCCGCACCGGAGACCGGGTGCGCATCCGTGTGGGCAACCTCACCATGACCAACCACCCCATTCACATGCATGGCCCGCACTTTGAAGTGACCGGCACCGACGGTGGCTGGGTCCCCCCCACCGCACGCTGGCCCGAAGTCACCACCGACATTGGTGTGGGCCAAATGCGTGCCATCGAGTTTGATGCGGTGGCGGGCGACTGGTCGCTGCATTGCCACAAGTCGCACCACACCATGAACGCCATGGGGCATGGCGTGCCCAACATGATCGGGGTGGACCAGCGTGATGTGGCCCGCAAGATCACCCGTCTCATCCCCGATTACATGGCCATGGGGCAACACGGCATGCACGAGATGGCCGAGATGGAGATGCCCTTGCCCGACAACACCCTGCCGATGATGACGGGGCAGGGGCCGTTCGGTGCCATTGGCATGGGCGGCATGTTCAGCGTGATCAAGGTGCGGGACCACCTTCGCAAGGGTGACTACCGCGACCCCGGTGACTACGCCCATCCGCCCGGCACGCTGGCGCGGGAGGTGCACGTCGACACCCCCGTGCCTGTGCGAGCCCCCTCCGCCCCAGCGTCATCAGAAACGCTGAACGTTCGCAAACCCCAAGGTCACGCCGGCCATTGATTTCAGGAGCACACCATGATTCGAAACCTGTTGTGGCGCACGGTACTGGCAACCAGCGTCACGCTGGCGCACGCCCAAACGACCGAGCCCCCTCACGACCACGGCGCGGCGACGCACGACCATGCCGCGCATGAACTGGCCGATGGTGAAGTCCGCAAGATCGACCTGGCGCAAGGCAAGCTCACGCTGCGTCATGGGCCCATTGCCAGCATCGACATGCCACCCATGACCATGGTCTACAAGGTGGCGCAACCCGTCTGGCTCAAGGGGTTGAAAGTGGGGGACCGCATTCGCTTCCAGGCCGCGCAGATCAAGGGGGCTTATGTGGTGACCCAGATCGAGCCGGCACACTGAGTGCCGCGTCACGGCTCAGTGATCCCCCAATGAAAAGAGGCTCCCGAAGGAGCCTCTTTGTCAGGGAGCGATCAGACCGGAGATCAGACGCGCTCGATCACCAGGGCGATGCCTTGGCCGCCACCGATACACATCGTGATCAGGGCGTAACGGCCGCCAGTGCGTTGCAGTTCATAGATGGCCTTGGTCACCAGGATGGCGCCCGTGCCACCCACGGGGTGACCCAGCGAGATGCCCGAACCGTTGGGGTTGACCTTCTCGTTGTCCAGACCCAGTTCCTTGGCCACGGCACAAGCTTGAGCGGCGAAGGCTTCGTTGGCTTCGATCACGTCCATGTCGGCGACGGTCAGGCCTGCCTTGGCCAGCGCGTTGCGCGAAGCAGGCACCGGGCCAATGCCCATGTACTCAGGCTCGACGCCAGCGTGACCATAGGACACCAGGCGAGCCAGCGGCTTCAGGCCCAGTTCCTTGGCCTTTTCGGCCGAGGCCATCACCACGGCGCCAGCGCCGTCGTTCAGGGTCGAGGCGTTGCCGGCGGTCACGGTGCCGTCTTCCTTCTTGAAGGCGGGCTTCATCTTGGCCAGGGCTTCGACGTTGGTGTCGGCCTTCACGCCTTCATCGGTGTCGAACAGCACCACGCCCTTGCGGGTCTTGATCTCGACCGGAACGATCTGTTCCTTGAAGTAGCCAGCGGCAATCGCCTTGGCTGCACGTTGTTGCGACTGCACAGCGTAAGCATCTTGCTGCTCACGGGTGATTTCGTAGCGTGCAGCAACGTTTTCAGCGGTGATGCCCATGTGGATGTGCATGCGTGGGTCGTGCAGGGCGCCCAGCATGTAGTCCAGCATCTTCACGTCGCCCATGCGAGCGCCCCAGCGGTTGCTGGTGACCAGATAAGCGCCACGGCTCATCGACTCGGTACCGGCACCCACGGCCACTTCGCAGTCACCCAGTTGAATGGATTGAGCGGCCGACACGATGGCTTGCAAGCCCGAACCGCACAGACGGTTCACGTTGAAAGCGGGCGCCTCTTGAGGCACGCCGGCGTTCAGGGCGGCCACGCGGCTGATGTAAGCGTCTTGTGGGACGGAGGGGATCACGTGACCCACCACGACGTGACCCACGTCCTTGGCTTGCACGCCAGCGCGTTCCAGCGCGGTCTTGATCACCAGCGCGCCCAGATCTGCGGGCGGCACGTCCTTGAGCGCGCCACCGAATGCGCCGATGGCGGTACGGGCTGCGCCCACGAAGACGACTTCACGAGTCATGTTGTTTCCTTCAAGGAGAGTGAAAAAACCCGTCAGGATCTGGCGGGTGCAATTGTCAGATTATCGCCCGAATGAGGGGTGTTTTGGTGCAGTGCAGCAGTCTCAGCATTGCATGGGCTGCATCAAGGTGGACGCCGCCTGCGCCAGCGCCGTGATGTGGTCCCATTGCCCCGCTTTGACCGCGGCAGAAGGGGCCAGCCACGAGCCGCCGACACAGGCCACATTGGGCAGGTCGAGGTAGGTGCGGGCGTTGTCGGGCGAGATGCCGCCGGTGGGGCAAAACAGCGCGTCAGGGAAGGGGCTGTGGAAGGCCTTGAGCATGCCCACGCCGCCGGCTTGTTGCGCAGGGAAAAACTTGAAGCAGCGCAAGCCGGCATCCATGGCCGTCATCAATTCCGATGCGGTGGCCACGCCCGGCAACAAGGGCATGGGGCTACCGCTGCGCAGGGCGCTCAGCAGCCGTGGCGTGAGCCCCGGCGACACCCCGAAGTGTGCCCCGGCGTGATGGGCGGCTTCCCATTGCTCGGGGGTGGTGATCGTGCCGGCCAGGATCACCGCCTGCGGCACTTCGGCCGCCAGCGCGCGGATCACGTCCATGGCCACAGGGGTTCGCAGGGTCACTTCCAGGGTGTTCACGCCGCCGGCCAGCAACGCGCGCGCCAGTGGCACCGCGTCGTCCACCCGGTCAATCACCAGCACCGGGATCACCGGGCCCAAGGTCATGGCCTGTTCCAGGCTCAGTAACGGACGTGTCATCGCGACTCCAGCGGGTTCCAGTCAAAACTCACGGCGCCTTGCTCTGCGCCACTCACCATGTGCCGCAGGCCACCAAACAACTCACGGCCCATGCCCACGGTGTTGGCACGCAGGTCTGCGGTATCCACCTGGCGTGCGTCCCATTCGGCAGCAGGCACCAGGGCTTGCAAGGTGCCACGATCGGCATCCAGGCGGATCACATCGCCTTCACGCACCTTGCCGAGCGGGCCGCCTGCGAGCACTTCCGGGGTGACGTGGATGGCAGCCGGAACCTTGCCCGACGCGCCCGACATGCGGCCATCGGTCACCAGTGCCACCTTGAAGCCTTGGTCTTGCAGGTTGGTCAGGGCCGGGGTGAGCGCGTGCAACTCCGGCATGCCGTTGGCGCGGGGGCCTTGAAAGCGCACCACGGCCACAAAGTCACGCTGCAGCGCACCGCTTTGATAGGCCGCTTGTAGTTCGTGCTGGTCGTTGAAGAGCAAGGCAGGTGCCTCGACCACGCGGTGCGCAGGCTTGACGGCGGACACCTTGATCACGGCGCGTCCCAGATTGCCTTGCAAGACTTTCAGCCCACCGTCAGGCGAAAACGGCGTGGCCACGGTGGTGAGCACGGCCGGGTCGCCGCTGTGTTCGGGCGTGTCTTCCCACACCAGGGCGCCGTTACGCAAGACCGGGCGCTGGGTGTAGTGCCACAAGCCCTGCGGGCCGGCCACGGTCTGCACATCGCCATGCACCAGTCCGGCTTGCAGCAACGCACGAATCAGGAAGCCCATGCCCCCTGCAGCATGAAACGCGTTCACATCGGCGCTGCCGTTGGGGTAGACCTTGGCCAGCAAAGGCACCACGGCCGACAAGGCATCAAAGTCGTCCCAGTTGATGACGATGCCCGCCGCACGTGCCATGGCCACCAGATGCAGGGTGTGGTTGGTGGAGCCACCGGTTGCCAGCAAGCCCACGATGCCGTTGACGATGGCGCGCTCGTCGATCACATGCCCGACAGGTGTGTAGTGCGCTTGGCCGTGAGTGAGTGCGAGCACGCGGCGGGCGGCCTCGCGGGTCAAGGCCTCACGCAAAGGTGTGCCCGGTGGCACAAAAGCGCTGCCAGGCAGATGCAGCCCCATGATTTCCATGAGCATCTGGTTGCTGTTGGCCGTGCCATAGAAGGTGCAGGTGCCTGCGCCGTGATAGGCCTGTTCTTCGGCTTCCAGCAAGGCATCCGCGCCGATCTCGCCTGCGGCGTAGCGCTGTCGCACGCGTGCTTTGTCGTCGTTGCTCAGGCCGGACCCCATGGGCCCCGCCGGCACAAAGATGGTGGGCAGGTGCCCGAAGGACAAGGCCCCGATCAGCAGTCCCGGCACGATCTTGTCGCACACGCCCAGACACAGGGCGGCGTCAAACACGTTGTGTGACAGCGCGATGGCGGTGCTCATGGCGATCACGTCACGCGAGAACAGCGACAACTCCATGCCCGGCTGACCTTGCGTCACCCCGTCGCACATGGCGGGCACGCCCCCGGCGAACTGCGCGGTGCCGCCGGCTGCGCGCGCACTGGCTTTGATCCATTCGGGGTAGGCATGCAAGGGCTGGTGGGCCGACAGCATGTCGTTGTAAGCCGAGACGATGCCAATGTGTGGCGCGCGCTGTTCGCGCAACCAGATCTTGTCGCCGGATGGCGCTGCGGCGTAGGCGTGGGCCAGGTTCGTGCAGCCCAGCGCTGCACGCTGCACCGTTTGGCTTGCGGCCGACTGGATGCGCTGCAAATAGGCCTGACGGGTGTCCGCACTGCGGGCGCGAATGCGGTCCGTGACCTCGCGCACCGTGTCATGAAGAGAGGGAGGCTGTGCAGTCAAAGGCATGGCTCATTATGATGGGACGATGCATGCACTGTCTTCCCCCACCGTGATGCCAGATGGCTTGTTGCAAGGGCTGCACACCGCGCCCGATGCGGCCACGTTGGCATACCAATTGGCGCAGGTCGTGGCAGGCCAGTTGCGTCAGGCTGTGGCGCGGCGCGGTCAGGCGCTGTTGGTGGTGTCAGGAGGCAGTACGCCGGTGCCGTTTTTTGAGGCTTTGTCGACCTGTGAGCTGCCGTGGTCTCGGGTGGTGGTCACCCTGGCCGATGAACGCTGGCTGCCCGACACCCACCCTGACAGCAACGCTCGTTTGGTGCGCGCCCATTTGCTGCAGGGCGCGGCGGCCGAGGCAAGGTTCGTCCCCTTGTTCAACGGGGCGCCCCATCCGGCACAGGGGCTGCCTGCCTTGGAGGCAGAGCTGGTGCGCTTGCCGTGGCCTGCCGATGTGGTGATTCTGGGCATGGGGGCAGACGGCCACACAGCCTCCCTGTTTCCGCATGCGCCAGAACTGTCCGAGGCCTTGTCGCCCGAGGGGGCGGGGCGGTGTGTGGCGGTGTCGGCACCGCAGGCGCCCAATGTGCCCGTGCCCCGCGTGAGCCTCAACGCCCGTACCTTGCTGGACACGCGGCAGCTGATGTTGCACCTCACCGGTGAGGCCAAGCTGACGTTGTTGCGGCAAGCCGCCGCGTCATGCGACAGGCAAGCCTGCCCGATCGCCTTGGCCGTGTGTCAGTCCACCGTGCCGTGCGCGGTGTTTCACACATAAAAAAACCGCACCCAGCTTGTGACCGGGTGCGGTTGAAAAGCAGGGCCAGAGTTACTTGGCCATGCGAGCCTTCATGGGGCGGGCCGGTGAACTCGGGAACGAGTGACGCACGATGCGCCAGATCACCTGACCAAATTGCTTGAACATGGAACCCGTGTTGTAGTGCTGGCCATAGCGTTGGCAAATGTCGCGCACCACTGGCGCCATTTCGACGTAACGGTTGGCGGGGATGTCGGGGAAGAGATGGTGCTCAATCTGGTGACTGAGGTTGCCGGTCATGAAGTGCGTCAGGAAGCCGCCCGTCAGGTTGGATGAGCCACGCACCTGGCGCACATACCAGGCCGCGCGGTTGTCGTTCTTCAGCACGCTCTTGGGGAAGGTTTCCACATCGGTGGTGAAGTGACCGCAGAAGATGACGGTGTACGTCCACAGACTGCGCATCACGTTGGCGAAGGCATTGCCCGCCAGCACCACGAAGAAGCCGGGGCCAGCCAACAGAGGCCAGATCAGGTAGTCACGAATCATCAGGCCACGCACCTTGACCAAGGTGGGGTGGGCCAGCTTGTACATCTGCTTGTTGCTCACGCGACCTTGGAACCAACGACCCAGGCGCAGGTCCTGAATGGCCACGCCCCACTGGAACAGCAGCGCAAAGATGATGGCGTAAATGGGTTGACCCAAGCGGGCAGGGTGCCACTTTTGCTCAGGAAACAGGCGCAGCACGCCGTAGCCCAAGTCCTCGTCCATGCCGTGGATGTTGGTGTAGGTGTGGTGACGGAAGTTGTGCGTCTTGCGCCAGTTGTCCGACGTGCCGGCGATGTCCCACTCAAAGCGCTTGCCGTTGAGGTAAGGGTCGCCCATCCAGTCAAACTGACCGTGGATGACGTTGTGGCCCAACTCCATGTTGTCGATGATTTTCGACAGACCCAGCGTGAAGGCGCCGATGGCTGCGATCGGGAACACCCAGCCTTCCGGCAGAAACCACGCCACCATCAACATCAGTCGCCCAATGGCTTCGGTGTAGCGCACAGCCTTGTAGACGTTGCGAATGTAGCGGGCATCGCGTTCACCCAGATCGGCGACCACACGGGCACGCAGGGCGTCGATCTCGGCGCCGAAGCTTTCGACTTCTTCGGGGCTCAGATTGCGGCTCAGAGATTTGCTCATGGTGGTTGGATGCTCAGAGGTCAAGGGTCAGATCCGTGCGGGCCGTGCACATGCACAGGCGCACATCGATGCCAGGCTCGCCACTTTGCTGGCCAGACTGCATGTCCAAGGTGGTGCCGGCCGTGCGGGTGCACGAGCAGGTGTGACACACGCCCATGCGGCAACCGGAGCGGGGCTTGAAGCCTTGGGCCTCCAGCGCATCCAGCAGCGACAGCGTGGTGGGCACTTCCAGGTCCTTGCCACTGCGTGCCAGGTGCCCCCAGACCGTGGCGGTGGCGGCGGCTTCAACCTTGGCCAAGGTGGGTGGGGTAAAGCCTTCGGACTTGAAACTGCGCATCTGGCCCGCACTCAGGTCACGAGCGGCTTCGACGAAGCCAGCCGGGCCACAGGCGTAGACATCGCGGGCGCGCAGATCGGGCACGATGTGTTGCAACTGCGCCAGGCTGATGAAACCTTGCGCTTCACCGGCTTGCAGTGTCGTTTCATGTGTCAGCACAGGCTGAAACTGGAAGCGTTCGAATTGCTGAGCCAAGCCGCGCAGTTCATCCACAAAACACAGTTCGGCACGTGTCTTGGCCCAGTAAATCAGGGTGACGGGTGCGGTGAATCCGGCGTCGCGTTGGGCGCGGATCAGGCTCATCATGGGCGTGATGCCGCTGCCTGCAGCGAGCAGCAGCCAAGACCCCTGAGGTTGTGCGGGTAGGGTCATGTCCCCGAAAGCCTCACCCAACTCCAGCACGTCACCCACTTGAATGTGTTGACACAGGTGGGTGCTCATCACGCCACCTTCGGTCAGTTTGACGGTGATCGACAGACGACCATCGGCGCGGGGCGCATCACTCAGGCTGTAGCTACGGGTGGTGCGGCGGCCATTGATTTCGGCGGTCACGTTGATGTGCTGACCGGCTTGAAACCCTCCGCAATTGGCATTGGGCGCCAAGACCAGCGTCACCGTGTCGGCCGCCTCTTGCTTGCGAGCGACCACACGCGCCAGCGCACGCTCCCACGACCAGGCAGGATTGATTTTGCTAGCCCAGAAGTCAAACACGGCCGGGTTGATCAGCGGCGTCAGCAGGCGACGCAAGGCACTGGGCTCAACAGCTGTGCGGGGAAGAGACATTGATGCGGACAAGGACAAGGCTCCATTGGCAGGATGTGCACAGTATACGGATCCGTGAACATTTGTCTATACACTTGTGCATTAATTGCGCAGCGATATGATGTCGGCAACACGGATATCCGAACATGAGCAGCATCCTGACGACGCCATCTGACAGCAGCGTGACCAAACCCACGGTTCCGGGCACGCCTGGCCGCAAAGCAGTCATTTCCCGAGAGGACATCATTGCGGCAGCGCTCAAGCTGGTGGGGCCCAATCGGAGCGTGTCGACACTGAGCCTGCGTGAGGTGGCACGTGCGGCAGGCATTGCCCCCAACAGCTTTTACCGGCAGTTCCGGGACATGGATGAGTTAGCCGTGGCGCTCATTGAGCGCGCGGGGGAATCCTTGCGGCAAATCATTGGTGCAGCGCGTCAGCGCGCCAGTGCGGACCGCAGCGTGGTGCGCAGTTCGGTCGAGGCGTTCATGGACCAGTTGCGCAGCGACGACAAACTGCTGCACATCCTGTTGCGTGAGGGAACGGTGGGCTCGGATGCCTTCAAGCGTGCGGTCGATCGCCAGTTGAACTTTTTTGAAGAAGAGTTGCGCCTGGATCTGATCCGCTTGGGTGAAGCCAACAAGACCGGCCTGTGTGAGCCGGGTCTGACCGCCAAGGCCATCACGCGTCTGGTGTTTGCCATGGGCTCGACGGCGATGGATCTGCCCGAAGAGCAACTCCCTGAGTTCACCGAGCAACTGGCGTTCATGGTCCGAATGATCGTGACAGGCACCCAAACCTTGGCCGAAAAAGGCAAACCTGCGCGCTGATGTGGTGGAATGTGGGCTGAGTGTAAAAAACTGCAAAGAACAGCCATGCATCGCGCGATTGTTTGTTGCCTCTTCGGGGTTGGGACGGCATCTGTGGTGTCTGCGGCGCCGTACCGCTGCACCGTGAACGGGCAGGTCTATTACTCTGACCGTCCGTGCGCGGGGCAAACCCAGTTGCAGGCCTTGGGTCCTGTCAGAACGTACCCGCAGCCGACCCCCTATCGCCCCGAGTTGCCCAAAGCCCAGGATCATCTGAAGTACCTGAGTTCGGGGTGTGCGTCGATCAATGAAGCCATTCGCACAGGGCCTTCGCGCGGTGTGCATCGAGATGTGATGCAGGGCTTGCACGAAGAGTATCGGCAAAAGTGTTCTGCTGAAGACCGCGAGGCCCGGACGCGAGTGCGTCAGGATCAGATGAGAGCGGAGGAGACGCAGCAGGCGCAACGAGAACTGAGCCGGAAAGAGCAACAGCAAGCGCATATTCGCTCCGACCGTTGCGACGGCATGCGTGACGTCATCGCGCTCAAGCGCAAACGCGAGGCTGAATTGAACGCCAAGGAAATCGAAGCCTTGCGTTCACTTGAGCGCACTTACAACGACGTTTGCATCAGCCGCTGAGTCCATGCCTCATCGGTTGATGGTGCGCTCCATGGCCTGATCGCGCATCGACGGCTGGCCATCGTTCTTGGGAATGAGCAGGTCTCGGGCATGCGGGATCTTGCTGCTGCTGGCGTTCACCGCAGGGCTGGCTTGTCCCGGCACCACGGTTACCGAACCGCCGCTCACTGTTTGCTCGCTGCTGCCTTTGGGGCATTCGCCGTCGGTGTAAATCACGCTGTCGCCCTGTTTGCACTTGCGCACCCCCGCAGGCGCTTTGGGCGTGGCTGACGAGGTCGAGTTTGTGGTGGGGCCAGCAACGGGTTTGGGGTCGTTGTCAAACTCAATGGTGGGCCGGGTGGCACGCTGCGGGTGCAGAAAGTCCTGCACCACCTGAGCGTCTTTGGCCTTCCATGCCAAGCTGGCCAGAACAAGGGTCAAGACGCCTCCCGCGATTTTTTTCATGCGCTGCTCTCCTGATGTGATGTTTCTTGGGGCGGCTCAGGCCTGCGCCAGTTCGCGCAGTGCCCGCTCGTACACCTCCACGGCTTGTCCGCCCGAGATCAATTGTCGGTCGTTGAGGATGACGGCTGGCACTGAGTGGATCCCGCGCGAGGTGTAGTAGGTCTCGGCCTCCCGCACTTCATCCACAAATTCGTCGCCAGCCAGAATGGCCTGGGCGTGCGCCACGTCCAGCCCAGCCAATTGAACGGCCTGCAGCAGCGTGTCGGTTTGATCCATGGCTTGTTGGTCGCGGTGACAGGCCACCAGCAGCGCCATCTTCAGGGCAATCTGCTGGGCGGGGTATTCCACACCGGCCCAATGCAGCAGGCGGTGGGCGTTGAAGGTGTTGTAGATCCGGCCGCGTCCGTCCGGGTTGAACACAAAGCCCACGGCTTCGCCGCGCTGGCGGATCATGTCGCGGATCTGGGCTTGCTGTTCGGGTGTGCTGCCGTACTTGTCGGTCAGGTGCTCGGTGATGTCCTGCCCACCGGGCGCCATCCGTGGGTTGAGCTCAAACGGCTGGCAGCGCAGGTACACCGTGACCTCGTCCTTCACGCGGTCAATGGCCTGCAGCAGGGCCGTCAAACCAATGGCGCACCAAGGGCAGGAAACGTCCGAGACAAAATCAATCTTGAGGGTAGTCGGCATGGCGGGGCAGCAAAAGAATCAACCGCCATCCTAATCAAGCTTGCATGTCCCGCCAGGTGATGCGGCCATGCCCGGCCTCGCTCAAGCGGGCCTGCAGGGCTGCAGCATCGGCTTCAGCGACCTGGAACGTGAAGGTCACGTTGGCGTCGTGGGTGACGGCGCCCAGGGTGGCGCCCGCCAAGTCCAGTTCACGGCGGACCATGCCTTCTTGTGCATAGGGCGCGTCGCAGATCAGGGTGACGTGCCGCACGATGGGCACCTTGGTGGCCAGCAGCAGGGCTTGTGCCACGCTGTCGGTGTAGGCGCGAACCAGGCCGCCAGCCCCCAGTTTGACGCCACCGTAGTAGCGCACCACCGTGGCCAGCACGCCCTCCAGATCCTGGTGGCGCAGCACGTCCAGCATGGGGCGCCCGGCCGTGCCGCTGGGTTCACCATCGTCCACGGCGGCCGATTGACCGCCCGCCAGCAGCGCCCAGCACACATGGGCGGCGCCGGGATGGGTGGCGCGCAGTTCGGCCACGATGTGTTGGGCCCGTTCCCGGTCAGCGACCGGTTGCACGCAGCCAATGAAGCGGCTTTTCTTGATCAGCAACTCGCTGTGAGCGGCGTCGGCAAGGGTTTGCGGCATCCGTTGGGCTCAGGCCAGGGTGCGAGGCGGGTTGCCCGATTCGGGTGGGCCGCCACGGTGAGACTTGGTCCAGCTGTAGTCGGCGGGGAGTTCGTCGCTGACGCCGGGCTTGCTGACGCAGTCACCCAGTTCCGTGTTGATGACCACGTGCTGGTGGGCGGCCTGACCATTGGCGTCCTTGGCCTTGCGTTGGGTTTCGGCAAAGGCCATCGCGGCCAGCAATTCGCTGTCGTTGAATTGCCGGACGGATGGCTGGCCTTGCGTCAACCAGTAAACCACGATGCTCATGGTGCGGGGTCAGGCGGCTTGGGCCTGATCGGTTTGACCCGCTTTCACGCCCAAGCGGTTGAGGGCACTCACGGTGGCCTTCAGGGCGGCCGTCACGATGTTGCCATCCAAGCCTACCCCGAAACGCTCGGTGCGGCTGTGAACGTCGGCCACTTCCACGAAGGCGCAGGCCTGGGCATGGCTGCCGGCGGTGCCTTCGCCCACCGAGCGCTCTTCGTAGCTGCGCACTTGCACGTCGATGCCCAAGCGGCGCATGGCGTTGATGGCCGCATCGATCGGGCCATTGCCTTCACCGTGAAGGCGGTGGCGCACACCGTGTACATCCAGGTCCAGCTCAATCGCTTGCTGTGAGCCGTGCTCCGACAAGCGGTGATTGACGTAGGCGATGGGCGTGCGGGCGTCGATGTAGGTCTGAGAGAACAAGTCCCAGATGGTCTTGGCATCGATTTCGGTGCCGACCGCGTCGGCATGGCGTTGGACCACACCCGAGAACTCGACCTGCATGCGGCGGGGCATGACGATCTGGTGCTCGGATTCGAGCAAGTACGCTACGCCACCCTTGCCGGACTGGCTGTTGATGCGAATGATCGAATCGTAGGTGCGGCCCACGTCGGCGGGGTCGATGGGGAGGTAGGGCACTGTCCAGGTCTCTTCCACCTTTTGAGTGGCAAACCCCTTCTTGATGGCGTCCTGGTGGGAGCCGGAGAAGGCCGTGAACACGAGGTCCCCCACATAAGGATGGCGTGGATGGACCGGGAGCTGGGTGCAGTATTCGTAGGTGCGGGCGATGTCGTTGATCGACGAGAAGTCGAGCTCCGGATCCACGCCTTGGGTGTAGAGGTTCAATGCCACCGTCACCAAGTCGACGTTGCCGGTGCGCTCGCCATTGCCAAAAAGACAGCCTTCCACGCGGTCTGCGCCAGCGAGGAGACCCAATTCCGCAGCGGCCACGGCCGTGCCGCGGTCGTTGTGCGGGTGCAAGCTCAAGATGACGCTGTCGCGGCGGGCGAGGTGGCGGTGCATCCACTCGATCTGGTCGGCGTACACATTGGGGGTGGCCACTTCCACTGTGGCGGGGAGGTTGAGGATGACTTTGCGCTCGGGCGTGGCGCCCCAGGCGGCGGTCACCGCATCACAGATGTCGCGGGCGAAATCGAGGTCGGTGGACGAGAAATGCTCGGGGCTGTACTCAAGCATGATCTGCGTCTCGGGCATGTCGGCGGCGAGTTGCTTGATCAATTCGACGGCATCCACGGCCATCTTGGTGACTTCTTCGCGGTTCATGCCGAACACGACTTCGCGGAAGTGGTCGTTGGTGGCGGTGTAGAAGTGCACGATGGCCGAACGTGCGCCTTTGAGGGACTCGAAGGTGCGGCGGATCAAATGCTCACGTGCCTGAACGAGCACTTCGATGTGCACGCCTTCGGGGATGTGGTTTTCGTCGATGAGCTTGCGCACGAAATCGAACTCGGTCTGCGAGGCCGAAGGGAAGCCCACTTCGATCTCCTTGAAGCCGATGTCGCACAAGGTCTTGAACATGCGCATCTTCTTGTCGACGCTCATGGGTTCGAACAGCGCCTGGTTGCCGTCGCGCAGGTCCGTGCTCATCCAGATGGGGGCTTTGTCAATGGTCTTGCTGGGCCATTGGCGATCCTGGATGCGAACGGGCTGGAAAGCTTGGTACTTGGGGGTGGGCTGTTTCAACATGATCAACTCGCGCAGACAAGGTGTCTCGATGGGTGAAATCTTATGCTGATTGGTGAGGCATTTGATTGCGTTCTTTGCTTTGTATGAGTTTGTTTGTGCAATTAAATTGCTTAAATGTGAGTGTGTTTGGCAAAATATGCCTCATTGCTTGAATGAGGTGCATCATGCAGCTTGATCGGTATGACAAAGAGATCCTGATTTGCTTGCAGCAAGACGGGCGGCTGACCAACCAGGAACTGGCCGATCGCATTGGCTTGTCGCCGTCACCGTGTCTGCGCCGAGTGCGGGCACTGGAAGAGGCGGGCCTGATCACGGGCTACCGTGCCCTGGTGGATGCTCGCAAGTTGGGCCTGACCTTGATGGCCTTGCTGCACATTTCCATGGACAAGCACACCCCGGAGCGGTTTGAGAACTTCGAGCGGGAAGTCGCCGCCATTCCCGAGGTAATGGAGTGCCTGTTGATCACCGGGCAGTCGGCGGATTACCAACTGAAAGTGGTGGTGCGGGACATGGACGCTTACCAGGATCTGCTTTTGAACCGTGTGACACGCATTGAAGGGGTGACCGGCGTTCATTCCAGCTTCGTTTTACGCAGAGTGGTCAACAACACGGCAGTCCCCGTTTAAGGGGGTTCACGAGCTTTGAGGCGCATCAAATCCGAGCGGACACTAACCCTTTTCCATTCCTGTACTTGAAACTAGAATAGAAATTAGTCAGCCGTTTAACAATATGTCGGTTCCCCTTCACGCGATTGCTTACGTGAGTTCTGCGACCCATCTGCTTGACAGCGGAGAGCTGGAGCAACTGTTGGTGGATGCGCGTGAGTTCAATGTGACGCAGGGGGTGACCGGTGTGCTCCTCTATGTCGATGGCTGCTTCATGCAGTGCATTGAGGGGCCGATGGAGGGGGTCGCCAGGGTCTACCAACGGATCAAGGAGGCGAGCCGCCATCGCGGCCTGATCGAGTTGCTGAATCAGCCGGTCAAGCGTCGCGCATTTCCTGATTGGCACATGGGCTGTGGAAGCAATGCGCAGTCCGAGATGATCAACGACGCCACGGAGTCGTGGGAACGCATGTTGTCATCCGCCCGGGAGGTGGATGAATCGGTGCCAAGCCTTTTATTGCTGCGCGCATTCTGGAAAGAGAGCCGAGCTGCTCGCACCAAGCGTGTCATGGCGAAGGCCTGATGCGCCCATTCGGGTAATCGCCATCCCTTCCTTGAAGGTGTTGTCGCGGTTTCGACCCCGCCGCGCGCTACAGTGCTGCACAAATTCGAATATCTGCCGGGTGAGGTTTCCCGGATGTCGTGGAGCGTGGGCATGCATATCACCCGTAGAACAGTTTTGTCGCTGACCGCAACGCAGCTTGCTCTGCTGAATGCGGGTTGTGCGACGGGCCCCGCCCCGGTCACGCGCCATTACACCGAGAAGGTGTCCATGCTGCTGATTTCGCAGGATCACAAACAACTGGTGATCCTGGGGGATAACCACCACTATGTGTTTGATTGCCCGCCCGATGTGGCCATGCTGCCCAAGTCGCCTTTGCGTGCGAAGGTCAGCGCGGCGTTTTCGCCCTTCAAGGTGGACATCGAAGGCGTGATCACCGGCATGTACATGCTGCACCTGCCCGACAACCTCACGCCGGTGGAAGTCGATCAAGCCCACGAGTTGGGCTTCACGCAAGACGAGCAGGGTCACTGGTTCTTGGGTAACAAGCTGACGGGCAAGCGCTATGTGCAGGGCAACACCCTGCGGGCGTGGCGCGATCATGAAAAACTCAACCGCACTTATGAAGTGTCGGTCGAGGCGGTCGAGACGCCCATTCAGCATGCGGCCGAGGAAATGTCCACACCGGTCTATCTGACATCACATGGGGTGCTGCTGATTTATCTGGCGCCTCTGGCACCATTGCTCATTCCCATGATGTTCATGTCTTACGAAAAGCGTCCCCAGTTGCCGAGCGCTGCGTCGGCGGAGTCGACGCCTGCGAGCGCGGTTGCCCCATGATTCAAGGTATGGCCATGCTGGTGGCCGGTCAGTTGCTGGGTGAGGCAGTGGTCAGTGTGACAGGTCTGCCCATTCCGGGATCGGTGGCGGGCATGGTGCTGGTGTTGCTGGCGCTGTTGTACAAAAAGGGCCATTTGCCGGAGTTGCGACGGGCGGGTTCCACCATGTTGTTGCTGGTGCCCTTGCTGCTGGTGCCCGTCAGTGTCGGGATCATGGAGCAGGCAGACTTGCTGGCTGCCAACTGGTGGCCCTTGACTGCCGCCTTGTTGGTCAGCATCGTGGCCGGGATGGTCGCCACGGGTTGGACGATCCGTGTCCTGCGGCGTCTGGATGGTCAGGCAGGTGACGATGTCTGAGGTGCTGATGCATGCCGCGCAGGTGGTGACGCATCACCATCTGTTTCCGCTGTTTCTGACCCTGTCGGCTTACGCCGCCGCGACCTGGTTGTTCAAAAAGGCCGGTCAGTCGCCGTTTGTCCACCCGCTCGTGTTGTCGGTGGCGATGGTGATCGTGGCGCTGAAAGCCCTGGGGATGTCGTACCAGCATTACTTCCAGGCCACGCAGTTTTTGCACTGGATGCTGGGCCTGGCCATTGTGGCCTTGGCGATTCCGCTGTATGCCGAGTTGCAGCATGTGGGCGCACGCTGGAAAAGCACCCTGGCCGCCATTGTGGTGGGCAGCGTCGTGGGGGTGGGCACGGCCATGCTGACCGCTTGGTGGCTGGGTGGCAGCCATGAGCTGGTGCTGGCGCTGGCCACCAAGTCGGTGACCACGGCGCTGGCCACGGTGGTGGCGCAACAGGTGGGCGCCAATGTGGCCTTGGCCGCCACCATCGTGCTGGTGACGGGGCTGCTGGGCGCGGTGATCGGTCCCTGGCTGCTTGCACGCATTTTGCCCAACGACGATGCCGCCCTGGGCACGGCACTGGGTACCTGCGCCCATGCCATCGGCACGTCGCGCGCCCTGCAGTTGGGTGAGCGCTGCGGTGCCTTTTCAGCGCTGGCCATGGGACTCAATGGCTTGTTGACGGCCGCATTGCTGCCCATCTTGCTGAAATGGTGGGGTGCTTGAGCGTTGAAGGTGCCCATGCACCACGATGGTGGCCCGTAACTTGCTGGTGTCACACACAGTCCGCACAATGTTTGCGGAGATGTCTTGCTGGAGATCTGTGTGTCCATCCACGTTGCCCTCAATCACGTCACGCATTACAAGTACGACCGCCCGGTCAACCTGTCGCCACAGGTGATTCGTCTGCGGCCCGCGCCGCATTGCCGCACGCGGATCTTGTCGTACGCCCTCAAGGTCGAGCCTGCGCAGCACTTCATCAACTGGCAGCAGGATCCCTTCTCGAATCACCTGGCGCGCCTGGTGTTTCCCGAGAAAACGACCGAATTCAAGATCACGGTCGATGTGGTCGCCGAGATGGCGGTCTACAACCCCTTCGACTTCTTTCTGGAGCCGCACGCCGAGACCTTCCCGTTTACCTACGACGAAGCCTCGCTGCATGACCTCCAGCCCTACCTGGCCAAGGTCGAGCCGACGCCCGCCTTCCAGGCCTTTCTGAACACGATTGACCGCAGCGAAGTCCGCACGATCGACTTCCTCGTTCAACTCAACCAGCGCCTGCAAAACGACATTTCGTACACCATCCGCATGGAGCCAGGGGTGCAGACGCCGGAGGAGACGCTGACGCTGAAGTCGGGTTCGTGCCGCGACACGGGCTGGCTGCTGGTGCAGACCTTGCGGCACATGGGCTTGGCGGCCCGCTTTGTGTCGGGCTACCTGATTCAGCTGAAAGCCGATGTGGCCGCGCTGGATGGCCCGTCGGGCACAGAGGTTGACTTCACCGACCTGCACGCCTGGTGCGAGGTTTTCCTGCCAGGTGCGGGCTGGATTGGCCTGGACCCCACCTCGGGCTTGCTGGCAGGCGAAGGGCACATCCCTGTGGCCTGTACGCCAGAACCCACCGGTGCAGCCCCTGTGACCGGCGCCGTGGACGAGTGCGAGTGCGAGTTCGAGCACCACATGGCGGTGACCCGCATTTACGAGTCGCCCCGTGTGACCAAGCCGTACACCGATGACCAGTGGCAGGCCATTGATGCCTTGGGTGCCACGGTGGACCAGCACTTGGCTCAATCGGATGTGCGCCTGACCATGGGTGGCGAGCCGACCTTTGTGTCGGTGGACGACCGCGATGGTGCGGAGTGGAACACCGACGCGCTGGGCCCCACCAAGCGCGGGCTTGCCACCAAATTGGTGCATAAGCTGCGCGCCCGGTATGGTGACGGTGGTTTCCTGCACTTTGGCCAAGGCAAGTGGTATCCGGGCGAGCAGTTGCCCCGCTGGGCGCTGTCGATTTTCTGGCGTGAAGACGGCCAGCCTTGCTGGCACGACCCGAGCCTGTTTGCCGACGAGCAAACCTGTGAGCGCTACACCAGCGAAGACGCCAAGCGCTTCATGGACACGCTGGCCACCAAGTTGGGCCTGTCCACGCAGTTCATCACCCCAGGCTACGAGGACACCTGGTACTACTTGTGGCGCGAGCGCCGTCTGCCCGTGAACGTGGACCCGCTGGATGCGCGTCTGGATGACGAGCTGGAGCGTGTCCGACTGCGTCGCGTGTTTGACCAAGGGCTGGACCACACGGTGGGCTATGTGCTGCCAATCAAACCCAATGAGCAGGTGCCGCTGGGTGGGCCACGCTGGTCGACCGGCCCCTGGTTCTTCCGGGACGAGCGCATGTACCTGATCCCGGGCGATTCGCCCATGGGTTATCGCCTGCCGCTGGACTCGCTGCCTTGGGTGTCCAAGGGCGAGTACCCCTATCTGCATGAGCACGATCCGTTTGCGCCCAAGTCAGCCTTGCCTGATGCCTCGGCGCTGCGCGCGCAGTACGGGCAGCATCAGGTGGGTGGCGGTTTTGCGCAAGGTGGCGCTGTGTCCATCCAGGGGCAGGGCGTGACGGGTTTGGGTGGTGGTGCACTCAACGGTGAGTGGGGCGCGCTGGGTGCCAATCCGGCGTCGACGGGGCCAGGGGCCTCGACCAGCGCGTTGGTCGACCCGATGCGGGCACCGTCTCGCTTTGAGTCGGCGCACTGGATCACCCGCACCGCGCTGTGCGTGGAAGTGCGCAACCCGGATCGCGCCAGCGGCCCCAAGGTCGAGACCGAAGGGCAGGGCGGTGGTGTGCTGTATGTGTTCATGCCGCCCCTGGCCAGCCTGGATCACTATCTGGAGTTGCTGGCTGCGGTCGAGGCCACGGCCGTTGAGACTGGCTTGAAGCTGGTGCTGGAAGGCTACCCGCCGCCACGCGATGCACGCTTGAAGGTGCTGCAGGTGACACCCGATCCCGGTGTCATCGAGGTCAACATCCATCCGGCGTCCAGCTGGGCCCAGTTGGTGGATCACACCGAGTTTCTGTACCAGGCGGCGCACGAAACCCGCTTGTCGACCGAGAAGTTCATGGTCGACGGTCGTCACACCGGCACCGGCGGCGGCAACCACTTCGTGCTGGGTGGGGCCACACCGTCGGACAGCCCCTTCCTGCGTCGCCCGGATCTCATTCCCAGCCTGCTGACTTTCTGGCATAACCACCCGTCGTTGTCGTACCTGTTCTCGGGCCTGTTCATCGGCCCGACCAGCCAGGCGCCGCGCATTGACGAGGCCCGCCAGGATCAGGTGTACGAAACCGAGATCGGGTTGAGCGAGATCGAGCGGCAGTTGGCCATTTGGGGGCAGTGCCCGCCCTGGCTGATCGACCGCACCTTGCGCAACTTGCTGATTGATGCGACGGGCAACACGCACCGCAGCGAGTTCTGCATCGATAAGCTGTATTCGCCAGACGGCCCGACCGGACGTTTGGGCTTGCTGGAGCTGCGTGCCTTCGAGATGCCGCCCCATGCCCAGATGAGTCTGGTGCAGCAACTGCTGTTGCGTGCGCTGGTGGCCTGGTTCTGGAAAGAGCCGTACAAGGGCCATGGCGCACAGCGCCTGACGCGGTGGGGCACAGGTCTGCATGACCGCTTCATGCTGCCGAGCTTTGTTCATCAGGACTTTGAAGACGTGCTGGCCGAGCTGGGCATGGCGGGCTACCACTTTGAGTCCAGCTGGTTTGCGCCGCACTTCGAGTTCCGCTTCCCCTACATCGGCGAAATCGCTTCGTCAGGCGTACGCCTGACCCTGCGCAGTGCCCTGGAGCCCTGGCATGTGATGGGTGAAGAAGGTGCTGTGGGTGGCACGGTGCGCTATGTGGACTCGTCGCTGGAGCGTCTGGAAGTCAAGGCCACGGGCTTGAACGGCAACCGACACGTCATCACGGTTAACGGGCAGATTTTGCCCATGCACCCCACGGGGCGTGTGGGCGAGTTCGTGGCCGGCGTGCGCTCCCGCGCACGGCAGCCGCCGTCCTGTCTGCACCCCACCATTGGTGTGGATGCGCCGCTCACGTTTGACGTGGTGGACAGCTGGCTCAAGCGCTCGGTGGGCGGGTGCCAGTACCATGTGGCACACCCTGGTGGCCGCAATTACGACACCTTCCCCATCAACTCGTACGAGGCTGAAAGCCGTCGTCTGGCGCGCTTCTTCCGCATGGGCCACACGCCGGGCACCATGCAGATCAAGCCTTTGCCTGCGGGCATCGAGCATCCGCTGACGCTGGATTTGCGGACCACGCGACAGGCGTCTTGATCACGCCCAAGCAAAAAGGGGAGCATCCGCTCCCCTTTTTTATGCCCCGGTCTGGCGTCGTTTGTTCGCAGGTCAATGTGTGCGGAACACTGAAACCAGTTCGTTCAAGGTTTGGGCCTGATGCTTCAGGCTCTCTGACGCAGCCGCAGACTCTTCCACCAGCGCGGCATTCTGTTGTGTGACCTGATCCAGTTGCATGACGGCGTCGCTGACTTGGTCGATGCCGGTGGATTGTTCGTTCGATGCCGAGGCGATTTCGTTGATCAGTCCCGTGACGCGCTGAACCTGCTGCACGATGCCCTGCATGTGCTGGCCGGCTTCGCTGACCAGCGATTCGCCGGCGGCCACCTTCTCAACGCTCTCGTTGATCAGTGTCTTGATTTCGCGCGCGGCATTGGCGCTGCGCTGTGCCAAGGCGCGGACTTCACCGGCCACCACCGCGAAGCCACGACCTTGTTCACCTGCACGGGCGGCCTCCACCGCGGCATTGAGCGCCAAGATGTTGGTCTGGAAGGCGATGCCATCGATCACGCTGATGATGTCGGCAATCCGGTGGCTGGAATGGGTGATGTCACCCATGGTCTGCACCACGCGGTTCACCACGTCGCCACCGACGGCCGCTGCCGACGACGCTTCGGCCGCGATGCGCGCTGCCTGATGGGCTGTGTCGGCGTTGTTGCGCACGGTGGAGTTCAGCTCCTCCATGGCCGCAGCGGTTTCTTCGAGGTTGGAGGCTTGCTCTTCGGTGCGCTGAGACAGATCAGCGTTGCCCATGGCAATCTCGGTCGCACCTGTCGAAATCGACTCGCTGCTTTGGCGTACCCGCGTGACCATGTTGACCAGGCTGTCGTTCATGTGTCGCAGCGCAGTCAGGACTTGCGCGGTTTCGTCGCGGCCCTGATCGTGGATGACCGACGTCAGGTCGCCGGACGCCACAGTCTCGGCAACCTGAACGGCCTCATTGAGTGGGCGAACGATGGAGCGCGTGATGACCACACCAATCAGCACCGTCAAGGCCACCGTGATGGCCCCTGCCACGATCATGGCCACCGACACTTGCGTGTAGGACGATTTGCTGGAGTCGCTCACCTTGCCGGCGAGGACTTCGTTGTACTTCCACAGGGCTTCCACCGCTTCACTGGCCGTCTGGAATGCGGGGCCACCGCGCTTGATCACCACATCACGGTATTGCTCAAACAAGACGGGATCGGTGTTCGATTTTTTTGCCAGTTCCGACGCTTCTGTGGAGATGGCGGCATAGGCTTGCGTGGCCTTGTCCACCGCCTCCAGGAGTTGTCGATCAGTGTCGTCCGCGGTCAAAGACTTGTAGCGCTCCACGGCGGCGCGCATGTCCGCCTCGTGTTGTTGCACGATGGCGTAGTCCTTGATGCGGTCGTCATGATTGGCTTGCAGCAGGGCGCGCAGCTCATAGCGACGACTGTCTCCCAGGTGCGCGCGGAATTTGTAGATTTCCGTGAGCGAGGGAACAATGTTGTCCGAAAAGGCAACCGTGTTGTCGTTCAGGACACCAGCCTGATGCTTGCCGAAGATCTGACTCCCCAGGAACAAACAGAGAATGACGCCAAAGCCCAGCGCCAGTCGTTGGCCGATCTTGAGGTTGCCCAAAAATTGCATGGTGTCGCCCTGAACAGTGGCTTGGATGAACGAGTCGTGAAATCGCGTGTGCGCCACAATCTGTGCTGTCAGCCTGCACTTCGTGTACTTTTGTGAAGCGGCTCGCTTGTTATCGGTTCAAAGTCTGAAAAACTTGAACACTTGTTCAGCAATTACCCTAAATTTGTCCACACCATGTCCGCCAATCAGCTTCCGCTCGACGATGCGCCTGCCGCTGCCCTGGTCAGCGTCGAGCGCATGTTGTCGCAGGCGCACTTGATCGACGGCGGGCATTACGACGAGTTGTGCGAGCCGGATGGCGAGGTGCGTCCTTCCTGGCGAGATTTCTGGTCGCATCTGGGGGCACCTCTTCAAGACCTGTCCCGACGCCAGCATCTGTTGACGCAGCAAATTCAGGAAGACGGGGTCACGTACAACGTCTACAACGCTTCGGGCGGCCCCAGCCGGCCCTGGTCGCTGGAAGTGTTGCCCATGATCGTGTCGGCGTCGGATTGGCAGGCGCTGGAGCGCGGGGTGATGCAGCGTGCCACCTTGCTGGAGCGCGTCCTGCATGACGTGTATGGCGAGCAGCGGGTGCTGCATGAAGCCTTGTTGCCAGCAGCACTCGTGCAAGGGCACCCTGGCTACATTCGTGGTTTGCAAGGGGTGCGCCCGATAGGGGGCGTGTACCTGCACATGCTTGCGTTTGATCTGGTGCGTGGGCCGGACGGTGCTTGGTGGGTGGCGGCACAGCGTACCCAGGCTCCTTCCGGATTGGGATACGTCATGCAGAACCGGCTGATCGTGTCTCGCCTGTTCCCCGATGCCTATCGGGCCATGAATGTCCAGCACTTGGCCAGCAGCTATCGGCAGTTGGTCGACACCATGGCTGCCTTGGCGGCACAGTGCGCGGGTGGCGAGCCCCCCCGGCTGGCGCTCTGGACGCCAGGTCCCTACAACGAGACCTACTTCGAGCAAGCCTACCTGGCGCGGTATCTCGGGTTGCCGTTGGTGGAGGGGGGCGATCTCATCGTTCGTGACGAGCATCTGTTCCTCAAAACCGTTCAGGGTCTGGAGCCCATTCACGGCTTGTTGCGTCGCCTGGATGACGACTACTGTGACCCGCTGGAGCTGCGGGTGGACTCGACCCTGGGGGTGCCGGGACTGATGCAAGTCGTGCGCGCTGGCAATGTGGTGCTGGCGAATGCGCTGGGCACGGGTTTTCTGGAGTCGCCGGCCGTCCATGGCTTCTTGCCCGCGCTGTCTGAGTCGATGCTGGGTGAACCCTTGCAATTGCCTTCTGCGCCGACCTGGTGGTGTGGCGAGGCAGCGGCCTGGGAGGCCGTCAAGCCGACCTTGGCACAGCAATTGGTGCGCCCCACGTATCCATGTCGACCGGGGCCGGAGTGCGAGACTTTGTACGGCCCCACGCTTTCTGCCCCTGGCCTCAAGACCCTGGAGGCGCGCATCAGCCAGAACCCGTCGGCGTTCACGGCACAGAACTATGTGCCCTACGCTCAGACGCCCGTGTGGACCGACGATCAGCTGCAGATGCGCGGTGCATCGCTGCGTGTGTACGCCTTGTCGGACGGTCATGGTGGATGGCGCGTGGTGCCGGGCGGCATGACCCGCATTGCCACCCGAGATGCTGGTCCGGTGTCCATGCAACTTGGCGGCAGCTCGCTGGACACGTGGGTCTTGACCGAGGGGGCGGTGGACGCCTTCTCGATGTTGCCCCAGTCGGTTCGGCTGGAAGAGTTGGCGCAGCGGCAGCGGCCCGTATCCAGTCGCACGGCAGAAAATCTTTTCTGGATGGGACGCTACACCGAGCGATGCGAGCAGCAGCTGCGCCTGGCGCAGGCCTTGATCAACCTGCGCGCCATCGATGACGAGCCGGACGAGGCCGTCTTGCGTGCCTTGTCCGCGTTGGGCATCACCAACGGCTTGGTGCCGCCGGGCACCCCTGGCCTGGATCGATCCGGTCGCGTGTTCGAGCGCGTGGCGCTGGAGGCCCTCACCGATGCAGATGCCAAGCAAGGGGCCTTCAGTCTGGCATTCAATCTCTCGGCCTTGTCCCGCTCGGCCGAAGCGCTTCGGGAAAGACTGCTGCCATCCCAAACCCGGCTGATGCGCACCATGGTGGCCGATTTTCAGTCTCTGGCTTCAGAGGCTGAGCAAGAGGATGCCGTGCCCATCAGTGCGCGTTCGGGTGAAGTCATGGCCGCGTTGGACCATCTGGCCATTCAGTTGTCCGCCGTTACGGGGGCACAGACCGACCGCATGACCCGCGATGCGGGCTGGCGCCTGATGTCGGTGGGGCGCATGGTGGAGCGGCTGGTGGGGTACGCCAGCTTCTTGCGTGCCTTCTGGCGGGAGGGCGCGTTCCAGCATCCCCAGGGTTTTGATGTGGTGCTGGACCTGTTTGACAGCACGATCACCTTCCGTGCGCGCTTTCAGCGGCGGCTGGAAGTGCCTGCCATGCTGGCGCTGCTGGTGCTCGATGAGACCAACCCCCGCTCCCTGGCTTGTGTGGTCCGACGTATGCGGACCGAACTGGGCAAACTGCCGGCGAGGACCGGTGCGCAGGACGATCTGCAAGCGTGGCTGCCATACGAGGGTCTGGGCGTCACCCTCGAAGAACTCTGCCATCCGGAAACCGGGCGCAAGGCGGTTCAGTCCTTGCTTGATCGCTTGGTGGAAGCAGGGTGGAAGCTGTCTGACGAGATCGGACGTCAATACTTTGCTCATGCTGAACCCAACGACTCGATGGTGAGTACATGAGTGAGCGAGAAGTGGCTTGGGCCCGACTCTCGGTCGAGCACGAAACACATTACAGCTATAGCTGGGCGGTGGAGCAGGCGCAACACATTGCCTGCCTGCGCCCTTTGTCGGATGAAGGGCAGACGCTGCTGCGGTTTGACATGTCTGTGCAGCCGCCGCCCGCACAGCACAGCACCCGGCGTGACACGCATGGCAACAGCAGCGCCTATTTCTCCATCCATGCAGCGCATGCCGATTTGAATGTTCGTGCACGCAGCGAAGTCAGGGTGCTGCATCGCTATGCCGACCTCGATCCTGCCCGTGGGGCGACCTGTGGTGAGGTGAGGGAGCGCTTGGCCTACCGTGCGCATGCACCGTATGAAGAAGCCTGCGAGTACCTGTATCCCTCGCCGTTCGTGCCCAGGCATGCCGAGCTGGCCGCCTATGCCGCAGAGTCTTTGCAAGACGATCGTCCCTTGGCGGAGGCAGCCATCGAGTTGATGCAGCGCATCCACCGGGACTTCAAATACGCCCCGGCATCGACGGACATTTCCACCCCCATCTCTGAGGTGTTTGCCAAGCGGCAGGGGGTTTGTCAGGACTTCGCCCACCTGATGTTGGGCTGTCTGCGTGCGTGGGGCGTGGCTGCACGGTACGTCAGCGGCTATTTGCTGACGCAACCTCCCCCTGGCCAGGCGCCTTTGGTGGGCGCGGATGCCTCGCACGCGTGGTTGAGCGTGTGGGTCCCCGGACTGGGGCTGCCGCATGCACAAGATTGGCTCGATCTGGACCCCACCAACGATTGCGTGCCCGCCTTGCACCATGTCAGGGTGGCGCATGGACGCGATTTTGGGGATGTCACGCCCCTGCGTGGTGTGATCCGCGGGGGCGGGCAGCACACCCTCTTGGTGCGTGTGACCACCCGCCTGTTGGAAGAGCACGATACACGCGCGATTAAATGCACCACAATGGTGTGAGTGCATGTCGTAGGTCAAGAAGCCGACACATCGCCTTGGCACACTCTGTGCATTGAATAGAGCACAGAGGGTTAAGAGAGCCCCGATGGGACCAAGCGATGCGATTCTTTGACGAAATGCATGTGAGCAGCGCCCAAGTGCGCGACCACTACAAGGTGTACGACAAGTGGCTGGGCCGTCAGCCCCGGGAGCTCATGAGTTCCCGTCGGGAAGAGGCTGAGATGATCTTCCGTCGCGTGGGGATCACCTTTGCGGTGTACGGCGACAAGGACGAGGATGGTTCGGGCACCGAGCGCCTCATTCCCTTCGACCTGATTCCCCGCATCATCCCCGCCGCCGAGTGGAAGGAAATGGAGAAGGGGCTCAAGCAGCGCGTCACGGCCCTCAACCGCTTCCTCGACGACATCTACCACGATCAGGAAATCCTGAAGGCGGGTGTCATTCCGGCTGAGCCCGTGCTCAACAACGCCCAGTTCCGCAAGGAGATGATGGGTTTGAACGTGCCGGGCGGCATCTACTCCATCATCTCGGGCATCGACATCGTTCGCGCCTGCAACCCGGATGGCAGCGGCACCTACTACGTGCTGGAAGACAACCTGCGTGTGCCATCGGGCGTGAGCTACATGCTCGAAAACCGCAAGATGATGATGCGGCTCTTCCCCGAGCTGTTTGCCGAGCACCGTGTGGCCCCCGTGGCGCACTACCCCGACTTGCTGCTCGACACCTTGCGCAGCATGGCGCCGGGTGGCGTGAACGAGCCCACCGCCGTGGTGCTGACGCCGGGCATGTACAACTCGGCCTACTTCGAGCATGCGTTCCTGGCCCAGCAGATGGGTGTGGAGCTGGTAGAAGGCAAGGACCTGTTCGTCAAGGATGACTTCGTCTACATGCGGACCACCCGTGGCCCTCAGCGTGTGGACGTCATCTACCGCCGCGTGGACGACGACTTCATGGACCCCGAGGTCTTCCGCAAGGATTCGACACTGGGTGTGGCCGGCTTGCTGCGCGCCTACCGTGCCGGCAACGTCACGCTGGCCAACGCATTCGGCACCGGGATTGCCGACGACAAGTCGATCTACCCCTACGTGCCCAAAATGATCGAGTTCTACCTGGGCGAAAAGCCCATCCTGCAGAACGTGCCCACGCACATCTGCCGCGAACCCGATGCCCTCAAGTACACCCTCGACAACCTGGCCGATCTCGTGGTCAAGGAAGTGCACGGGGCAGGGGGCTATGGCATGTTGGTCGGCCCCGCGGCCACCAAGGCCGAGATCGAAGAGTTCCGAAAGGTCCTGATCGCCAACCCGACCAACTACATCGCGCAGCCCACGCTGTCGCTGTCGATCTGCCCGACGTTTGTGGAATCCGGCATTGCCCCACGCCACATTGATTTGCGGCCGTTTGTGCTGTCGGGCAAAGAGGTGCAGATGGTGCCGGGTGGCTTGACCCGCGTGGCACTCAAGGAAGGCTCTCTCGTGGTCAACAGTTCGCAAGGGGGCGGCACCAAGGACACCTGGGTTCTGGAGGACTGATCATGCTGAACGAACGCATTGAAGAGCACCTGCCATCCCACCTCATCGAGACTGAATCTGGGGCATTGCGTGTGAGCAATGCTTCGTATCTGGAGACCAAGCCCATGCTGTCGCGTACCGCCGACCACCTGTTTTGGATGGCCCGCTACATGGAGCGTGCCGAGAACACGGCCCGCCTGATCGATGTGAACTATCAGACCTCCCTGCTACCGCAGTCCAGTGAGACGGCCACGCAAGGGTGGAAGGGCTTGTTGAGCATCAGCGAACTGATGCCCGACTACACCCAGCGGTTTGAGACGGTCAACGCGCGTGACGTGATGGCCTTCATGGTGACGGATGCCAACAACCCATCTAGCATCTATTGCTGCTTGCGTGCGGCACGTGAGAACGCGCGTGCCGTGCGTGGCGCGCTGACCACCGAAGTGTGGGAAACCATGAACCAGACCTGGCTGGAGTTCAACCGGCTGGTCAAGTCCGGCTTGCTGGCGAAGGACCCGGGCGAGTTGTTTGAGTGGGTGAAGTTCCGTTCGCACCTGTCTCGCGGGGTGACCTTGGGCACCATGCTGCAGGACGAAGCCTTCCACTTCCAGCGCATTGGCACCTTCCTGGAACGCGCCGACAACACCGCACGTTTGCTGGATGTGAAGTTCCACGCTCGCAACACCGAGTTCTTCGGGTCAGGCATTGGCAACGAAGGCAAGGAAGTGGACTTCTACCACTGGTCGGCCGTGTTGCGCAGCGTGTCGGCATTTGAGGTCTACCGCAAGGTGTACCGCGATGTGATCCGTCCGGAAAAGGTGGCCGAGTTGTTGATGCTCCGCGCCGAAATGCCTCGCTCACTGGTGCATTGCATGGACGAAGTCGTGCGTAACTTGCGCGCCGTGGGCAACGACCACAGCCAGGAAACGATCCGTCGTGCTGGACGCCTGCGTGCCGACTTGCAGTTTGGGCGCATTGATGAAATTCTGGCGACCGGCCTGCACGCCTACCTGACCCAGTTCCTGGATCGTGTGGGAGACCTGGGCTACGGCATCAGCCGTGACTTCCTGATGCCATCTTGAGCATCCGGCACCCATGAAAAAAGCCGACCTGGTGAGGTCGGCTTTTTGTTTGGCTGAACGCCAGATTCAGGCGGAAGGCGGGACGTAGCCTGCGACCTGTTCGGCACCACCGCCGAAGAAGAATTGCTCCATCTGGCGGGCGAGGTACTGGCGTGCGCGTGCATCGGCCAGGTTCAAGCGGTTTTCATTGACCAGCATGGTCTGGTGCTTGAGCCACATCTGCCAAGCTTCCTTGCTGATCTCGTTGTAAATGCGCTTGCCCAGTTCACCAGGATAGGGAGCGAAATCCAAGCCATCACCTTCCTTGTTGAGGTGCTTGCAGAAAATGGTACGTGCCATGGTGTCGATCAGTGCAATGAATGCAGTGGAAAGATTATTTGAGGTGCTTGACCAGCACTTGTGAGCGCCGGTCCCATTTGTAGTTGCGCTTGCGCGCTTCTGGCAGCCAGTTCGGGTCAACCGGTGCGAAACCACGCTTGATAAACCAGTGCATGGTACGCGTTGTCAATACAAACAGTGTGGATAGGCCCATTGCCCGTGCACGCTGTTCGATGCGTTTCAGAATGCGTTCGCCGTCTCCTTGTCCCTGCACGCTGGGCGAGATGGTCAGCGCGGCCATCTCGGCTGTGCTGGCTTCAGGGAAGGGGTACAGCGCGGCACATCCGAAGATCACGCCGTCGTGCTCAATGACGGTGTACTGCGCCACATCGCGCTCGATTTCGGTCCGGCTCCGCTTGACCAGCGTGCCATCTTGCTCGAAAGGCTCGATCAATTGCAGGATGCCCCCAACGTCATCAGGGGTGGCCTCACGCAGGCTTTCCAGCTTTTCGTCCACGATCATGGTGCCCACGCCGTCATGGGTGAACACCTCCATCAGCAGGGCGCCATCGACCGAGAACGGCAGGATGTGAACGCGCTCAACCCCCCCTTCACAGGCCTTGACCGCGTGTTGCAGGTAAAACGCCGTGTCGGTAGGCTGCTGCGGGCTGGGCAGGGCGGCCAGCAGCTTGCGGGCATCGGCCAGCGCCAGTTCCTGGTCGATTTCGGCATCGGTGTCGTGCTGGGCGGCGCCGGCCAATTCTTGCGCGCGAGACGGGTCCTGCACGATGGCCTGCAGCACGCCACGCACCTCGGTCACGAAGATCAGCTTGTCAGCCTGCAGGGCGATGGCCGCGCTGGTGGCCACGTCTTCCATGGTCAGGTTGAAAGCCTCGCCGGTGTGCGAAAAGCCAAAGGGCGAGAGCATGACCAGCGCACCAGTATCAATGGCGCGACGGATGGCCACGGCGTCAATCTTGCGGACCAGGCCGGTGTGCATGAAGTCCACGCCGTCAACGATGCCCACGGGGCGCGCGGTCACGAAGTTGCCGGCGATGACACTGATCGAGGCACCCGCCATGGGGGTGTTGGGCAAACCCAGCGAGAACGCCGCCTCGATTTCGTACCGCAACTGACCTGCGGCCTCCTGGGCGCAATCAAGCGCCACCGGATCGGTGATGCGCATGCCATGGCTGAAACGTGAGGCCTGCCCCTTGAGCCGCAATTGCTCTTCCAGCTGAGGACGGAAACCGTGGGCCAGGACAATCTTGATGCCCATGGCCTGCATCAGCGCCAGGTCCTGAACGAAGTTTTCCAGCTTGCCGGCAGCGATCAATTCCCCAGACAGACCCACGACAAAGGTCTTGCCCCGGTGGGCGTGGATGTGGGGTGCCACGGAACGAAACCAAGGCACGAATGTATGAGGAAAGACCAGGTCCATGGATGCACAAACGGTGAATTCAGCCGCTTATGTTACGGGGTTTGGAAGACAGGTCGGCACCAGCACTTCAATACGGTCTCTGCCAGACGTCTTGGCACGGTACAGCGCCTGGTCTGCGCGCTCGATGGCCTGCTCGTAAGGCTCGCCGGGCAAAGCGCAAGAGACCCCGGCCGAGCAGGTGATGCGCACATCCGGATAGGTCGGCAACAAGGAGGCTGCGCGCAGGCGTTGATACATGCGCTCCAGGGCGATCAAGGCCTGTTCGGGCTTGGTGTCGGGGTACATCAGCAGAAATTCTTCGCCGCCCCATCGGGCCAGAACATCAAACTGCCGCAGGGTTTGCGAGGCCAGCTCCGCAAAATTGCGCAGCACCTCGTCACCGGCATGGTGACCATATTCGTCATTGATGCGCTTGAAATGATCCAGATCGAGCATGACCAAGGTGGTCGTCTGGCGAAGCCGATCTTTACGGATCCATTCGTTGTGCAGCAATTCCTGCATCCGCCGCCGATTGATGAGGCCGGTGAGCGAGTCGTGTGCCGCAATCACCTGCACCTCATCCAGCACGGAGCTGAGTGATTCGCGCTCACTGGTCAGCTTGAGCCGGAGTTCGCTGACGCGCTGGGCGACCCACGATGACGACGCGATGATCACGCAGGCAAAGGCCCATTGCGCCATGTCTGCCACGACATCCATTTGCTGGGGGTGAATCAGCCAGTCCAGCGTCACCGCCAAAGCCAGGGCCGACACGCTCACGTGGCTGACCAGACGCAGAGCACGTGGTGTCAGGGTGAATTGCCCTGGCAGCAGCACGACGGGCAGCACGGCGAGCACGACGCTGCGTAGCCGGATGTCGACCGTCAGGTACGCAATGCACGCAGCGAAAATGCAATACAGCAACTGAGCCAGAAACATGTCCGGATCTCGGAGATGTATGGACAGGCCGCTGCGGAGCATGCCGTAAAAGAAAACGGCACCGAACAGCAGGCAGGCCTCCAGCCAGTGCCCCAAGCCCGGCCAGGCGTGATCCGAGTGGACGGCCACGATCGTCAGGCAGGTATGAAACAAGTAGAGCAAGCTGACCACCAGGGTCAGCCCAATTGCTTTGTGGCGGCTGGTATCCGGCCCCAAGAAAAGGGCGGTCAACCGATGCTTGAGCGATGCTCTGTTCAAGCTGGAATCTCACTCACGGCGCCTAGCGTCGTGTATTGCTGTTTTAGGGCATCGTACACCTTACGCCGTGGCAAAAGAATGGGCTTAAGTCGCTGTTGGCAGCCTTCTGTGTGCCCAGGGGCGCGCTTGCTCCAAATGGCTGGCCAGTTGTAGCAAAGTTGCCTCACCGTTAAGCCCTGCGACAAACTGCACACCCAGTGGCATGCCGTCGGGCGTCCAGTACAGCGGCACCGACATGGCCGGGCGACCCGTCAGGTTGGCCAGTTGGGTATAGGGCGTCCAACCCAGATTCTGCAGAATGGTCTGTTTGAACGACGCGCTTTGACTCAAGGGGCCGGCGAGCCCCAGCCTGGCCACCACGTCTCCCGCCATTTCCAGTGCCTTGGGGGTTTGCATGCTGCCGATCGGCACGGCCGGGCCATTCAGGGTGGGGGACAGCCACAGATCGTGCTGACTGTGGAACATTGCCAAACGCTTGATGTGATCGTTCCACCGGGCCTCGCAGGCCATGAGCTCCACGCCCGAGATACTCCGACCCACTGCGGCCATGAGTCGCGTATCGGGTTCGAAGTCGGCTAAGCTCGCGCCGGTAGCCTTGCAAATGGCGTCCACAAAGTACGCTTGAGAGCAGAACCATGCTTTCAGAAAGTCTTCGGCCAGTTGCACACCATCGAACGGCGTGTCCACGGGCGTCACGATGTGTCCCATGTCGGTCAGCAGTTTGGCTGCATCTTCGACGGCCGCGACGGCCTGCGGGTCAACCGGGTTACCCAAAGGAGATTGCGTGGTGAAGCCAATGCGCAGACGTTTGGGGGCCTGATGGATGACCTGAGCGTAGGGAACACTGGGGGCCGGCATGTAGTACGGCGCATGGGGCTCTGGCCCTTGCAGCACATCCAGCATGGCGGCGGTATCTCGCACGGTTCGGGAGACGATGCCTTGTTGTGCCGCCCCGTTCAGGCCTTCAGCCATCAGCGGGCCAATCGAAATGCGCCCGCGGCCGACTTTCAGCCCAAACAGGCCACACGCTGCAGCGGGGATGCGAATCGACCCCCCACCATCATTGGCGCCGGCCATGGGGACAATGCCTGCCGCCACCGCTGCTGCCGAGCCGCCTGAGGAGCCGCCGGGCGTTCGTTGTGGGTTCCAGGGGTTGCGTGCCGGCCCGAACGCCAAGGGCTCGGTCACATTCTTGGCGCCGAACTCAGGCGTGTTGGTCTTGCCGAAAATCACCAAACCCGCATGCTTCCAGCGGCGCACCACGTCGCTGTCTTCCTGGACCACGACTTTGGACATGACCCGGTTGCCCATGGACGAGGGCAGTCCCGCCATGTCCTGAAACAGGTCTTTGACCAGAAAAGGGACCCCGGCGAAGGGGGCATCGGGCGAAAAAATGGCCCGCGCCTGACGACGCGCCTGTTCGTCCAGACGCATGACAATGGCGTTGAGTTTGCGGGTGTCGTCGGCTCGCTTGATGGCCGCTTCCAGCAGTTCGCTGGGGTGCACTTCGCCTCGGCGGACCAAGTCCGCCAGGCCGGTTGCGTCGTAGCGTGCGTATTCGTCGAAGTTCATAGCGGGATAATGCGCACTTTCGCCCTTTTTAGCCCTCCTGTCTAACCCCGTGTCTGCACCTGTCATCACCTTTCCGGAATCCCTACCCGTCAGTGGCAAGCGTCACGAGATTGAGGCGGCCTTGCGTGAGCACCAGGTCATCATTGTGTGCGGTGAAACGGGCTCGGGCAAGACCACACAGTTGCCCAAGATTGCGTTGGCCATGGGGCGGGGTGGCTGGGGGCAGCCGCGTGATCCGAAGGCGCCGCGCCATTTGCGCCCCAAGCTGATCGGGCACACGCAGCCTCGACGGATTGCGGCGTCCAGCGTTGCCAAGCGCATTGCCGAAGAGCTGAACTCGCCGCTGGGCGAGGTGGTGGGCTACAAGGTTCGATTCCAGGACCGGTTGCAGCCGGGCGCCAGCGTCAAGCTGATGACCGACGGTATCTTGCTGGCCGAAACCCAGGGCGATCCGGACCTGCTGGCCTACGACACACTCATCATTGACGAGGCGCACGAACGCAGCCTGAACATTGACTTCCTGCTGGGTTACTTGCGTCAGTTGCTGCCGCGTCGGCCTGATCTGAAGATCATCGTCACCTCGGCCACGATTGATGCCGACCGGTTTGCCAAGCACTTTGAATCGGCCAAGGGGCCAGCGCCGGTCATCATGGTGTCGGGTCGCCTGTTCCCGGTTGAGCAGCGCTACCGTCCTTTTGAGGAGAGCCGTGAATACGGTTTGAACGAGGCCATCACTGACGGGGTGGATGAACTGTGGCGCGAGGCGGGTTCGGGCGGGCAGGGCGACATCCTGGTCTTCTTGCCGGGCGAGCGCGAGATCCGCGAGGCGGCCGACCACCTGCGCAAACACCTGGCGCACGATCGCACCGTGGCCGAAGTGCTGCCCCTGTTTGCCCGCCTGAGCCAGCAAGAGCAGGACCGGGTGTTCCAGACCGGCGGCCCCAAGCGCATCGTGCTGGCCACCAACGTGGCCGAGACCTCGCTGACGGTGCCGGGCATCCGCTACGTGATCGACGCCGGCCAGGCGCGGGTCAAGCGCTACAGCTTCCGCAACAAGGTGGAGCAACTGCAGGTCGAGCCGATCAGCCAGGCCGCAGCCAACCAGCGTGCGGGTCGATGTGGCCGGGTGGCCAACGGCATCTGCATCCGTCTGTACGACGAGAAGGACTTCAACGCCCGCCCGCGCTTCACGGATCCCGAAATCTTGCGCAGCTCGCTGGCTGGGGTGATCCTGCGGATGAAGTCGCTGCACCTGGGGCACGTGGAAGATTTCCCGTTCATTGAGCCACCTTTGCGCAAGGCGATTGCCGACGGCTATCAGCTGCTCAACGAACTGGGCGCGGTCGACGACAACAACGAGATCACCAAGCTGGGTGCCGACCTGGCGCGTCTGCCGCTCGACCCGCGTGTGGGCCGCATGATTCTGGAGGCCAAGGACCGCGAGGCCTTGTCTGAGGTGCTGATCATCGCCGCCAGCCTGAGCGTGCAAGATGTGCGCGACCGGCCCATCGAGCAGCAACAGCAGGCCGACCAGAAGCACAAGCAGTTTGATGACGAGCGATCCGAGTTCATGGGCACGCTCAAGCTGTGGAAGTGGCTGGATGAATCGCGTGGGGGACATGGTCACCACGAGCCCGGTCAGCCCGAAAAGCACAAGCTCAGTCACCGCAAATACGAAGCCCTGCTGCGAGACAACTTCATCAACCCGCGCCGCGTGCGCGAGTGGAAAGACGTTTACTCGCAATTGCACACCGTGGTGGCCGAGCACAACTGGCGTCTGAACACGGCGCCTGCTACCTACGAGCAAGTGCACTTGTCTTTGCTGTCGGGCTTGCTGGGCAACATCGGCTGCAAGAGCGATGACGACGAGTGGTACCTCGGTGCCCGGGGCATCAAGTTCTGGAAGCACCCTGGGGCCAACCTGAGCAAGAAGCCGGGGCGCTGGATTCTGGCTGCTGAACTGGTCGAAACCACCAAGCTCTACGGCCGGGGCATTGCCAACATCGACCAACCCTGGTTGGTGCAGATGGGTGGCCATTTGCTCAAAAAGCAGTTGCTCGAACCGCATTGGGAAAAGAAGGCGGGCGAGGTCGTGGCGCTGGAGCGCGCAACCTTGTACGGCCTGGTGGTCTACAACAACAAGCGCGTCAACTTTGGTCTGGTCAACGTGCGCGAGGCGCGCGAGATTTTCATCCGCGAAGCCTTGGTCGCTCAGGAATGGGAAACGCGTTTGCCTTTCCTGGCACACAACCGCAAGCTCATCAGCCAGGTCGAGCAACTCGAGCACAAGTCGCGCCGGCAAGACGTGCTGGTGGACGAGCACCTGATCTACGCCTTCTACGACGCCCAGATCCCGCCCGATGTGATGAGCGGCCACAGCTTCGAGCGCTGGTACAAACAGGCCAGCCGCGAGAACCCCAAGCTGCTCTACCTCAGCCGTGAAGAGTTGATGCGCCACGAGGCGGCCGGCATCACCAGTGCCGCCTTCCCGAAATACGTACGCATGGGCGGCGTGGACTGTGCGGCCACCTACCTGCACGAACCCGGCGATGCCCGCGACGGCGTGACCGTGACCGTGCCCATCTACGCGCTCAATCAGGTCAGCGAAGAGCGCGGCGAGTGGCTGGTGCCTGGCATGTTGAAAGACAAGGTGTTGGCGCTGGTCAAGAGCCTGCATCAAAAGCCGCGTGCCCGACTGGTGCCGCTGCCCGACTATGCCGAGGCCTTTGTGCAAGCGGTGGACTTCGGGCAGGGCAGTTTGATGGACGCCTTGCTCAAGGCCGTGCGCGACAAGACCCAGCTGGATGTGAAGCGCAACGACTTCAAGCTCGACATGCTGTCGCCCCACTTGTTCATGAACTACCGCGTGGTGGATGAGCATGGGCGCCAACTCGGCATGGGACGCAATCTGGCGGCCTTGAAGGCCGATTTGGGCTCTTTGGCGCGCGGCGCTTTCCAGGCCTTGGCATCGCTCAAAGCCCAAGCCGTGGCGCAGCCTGTGAAGGACGGTGGCGCCCATAGCCAAGTCAGCCAGGGCGCATCAGGCGCGTCTGCGTCCGCCAATGCCGGTACGAGTGCAGGCAAGAGCGAAGGCAAGCCCGGATCAGGGCCGCAGCGTGTGCAGGGGCAGTCGCCCAAGCCGCCAGCGGCCACGCAAACCTTCACCGACTGGACCTTTGGTGAACTGCCTGAGCTGATGGAGATTCAGCGTGGCGGTCATACCCTCATTGGCTTTCCTGCCTTGATCGACAAGGGGCAGCACGTCGAGATCGACATCTTTGATGAACCCGATGTGGCCGCCGCCAAGCACCGGTCGGGCTTGCGTCGACTGGTGGCGCTGCAAATCAAAGAGCCATTGAAGTATCTGGAAAAGAACATTCCGGACCTGCAAAAGATGGCCATGGCTTACATGAGCCTGGGCACCGCCGACGAACTGCGCGACCAGATCATTGCCGTGGCCATGGACCGCGCTTACCTGGCGGATCCCTTGCCCACCGATGCCGCCAGCTTCAAGGCGCGGGTGGAAGAAGGGCGCACGCGCCTGAACCTGATCGCTCAGGAAGTGGCTCGTTTGGCGGGCACCATTCTGGTTGAATACGCAGCTGCCACCCGCAAGCTCAAAGATGCCAAGCCACCCAAGGATGTGGCCGATGACATCGCCGGGCAACTGCAGCGCCTGATGCCCAAGCGCTTTGTGGCGCAGACGCCTTACGTGCAACTGCAACACTTCCCGCGCTATCTGAAGGCGATCACCTTGCGTTTGGACAAACTCAAGGGCGATCCTGCGCGCGATGCCCAGCGCATGACCGAGCTGCGTCCGCTGGACCAGCGCTACACCCGTCGTCTGGCAGAACTCAAAGGCGTACTGGATGCCCGCACAGACGAGTTCCGATGGCTGCTGGAAGAGCTGCGTGTGAGCCTGTTTGCACAAGAGTTGCGCACGCCGCAGCCGGTCAGCATCAAGCGACTGGAAAAAGCCTGGTCGCAGATTTCGGCTTGAGTGCGCGTGGCTGAAATCAGGGCTGCAGGGCTGTGCTGATCTGGCCGGCCAGTTGGGTGGTCAGACGGGTCAGCGCGCTCGCGTAGGCCTGGGCGGTGCCGTCAGGCAGGGGCTCGGTCACGGTGAGGCGGGTCAGCCGAATGGGCGTGGTTTGACGGGGGCTGCTCAACCACCACACCACCGATGCCTGAACTTGGCCGATGTCGCGGCGCGCATCCAGCGCATCAAACCTGACATGAAGGGTCGGGGTGGTGGGGGCGCTCACATCGCAGGGTGCTGCGCAGACGGCCCTGTGTTTGGACAAAGCTTGGGTCAACTGCCTTGTCAGTCCAATCTCCAGACGTTCTGCCCAGCGGGCATCAGGCCATTCAGCCAGTGTGGCCGCGCCATCGCGGTAGCGAACTCGGCTGCTTTGCAGGTATTCGGGGATGTCCACGCGTGCAACGACCCATTGCGGCTCGATGGTCATCACCGTGCTGGCGCGGAGGTCGTCAGGTGAGGGCGGCAGTGACAGCAGCGATAAACCGGGCGTACTCTGGTGTGCACAAGCACTCAGCAGCATCAGGCCGCTCAAGAATGTGATGGCGCCCAAACCGGGCCCTATCCGTCGACTCATGGGCGTGTCCTTCCGAAAAGCAGGCTGCTGGGATCTTCGTCCAGTTGGTCGGCAAAAGATCGCATGGTGCGGGCCGCCTGTGACAAATCTTGTGCGGCACTGTTCAGGTCGGTACGCAAGGCGGAGCCTGGGGCGCTGAACTCGGCCAGGTTGTGCATGGCGCGTTGCGCTTCTTCCGCAGCTTGGCGAGAAGCCGTCAAGGTCTGGCGCAAACCTGGCTGCGTGTCTTGCAAGGTCTGTTTGGAGACTTCGCTGAGTTGTTGAATGGAGGCGAGCGTCAGATTGGCTTGCGTCTGCACCTGTGCCAAGGCCGTTTCGGCTGCCTGCAGGGTCTGGCGGGCTTGCTCGCCGGTGGTGCGCAACTGCTTGCTGCTGCTTTGAATGGCCGTCTGGCTGACTTTCAGCGTCTGATCCAAGGTCGCCATGGTTTGCCGCAATTCCGCAACCAGATCTCCCAGCGGCAGGCTTTGAACCTGGTTGAGCAGGGCGTCCAGCTTGTCCTGAACCGTTGGGATCTCGGGCAGCGGTGCTTTGTCGCCAGCCACGAGCACGCCAGGTGTTTCGGGTCTGAAATCCAGTTCGACGGCCGTTTGTCCGGTGACGATGCTTTGCAGAATCAGGCGTGCACGCAATCCTTTGGATACCAGTTCAGGCAGGTCCACGGCTTGTGCTGCTTCTCCGGCGCGGCCCAGTTGCAAGGTGTCGGTGCTCAAGGTCAGTCGGACCGGGATGCGTGTGATCAAGGTGCGGGGATCCACCTCGACGCCAATGTGCGTGACTTCGCCCATCTTGACGCCCCGGAAGGTGACCGGCGCGCCGATGTACAGCCCTTTGACACTGCCACCGAAATACACCATGGCCTGGTGGCGCTGGGTGAACAGGCTGGACTTGTTCAGCGTCAGAATGCCGCCCACGATCAGTGCCAGCGTCAGCAACAAAAACGACCCAACCCAAAAAGCATGTCGTTTCATGGCGTCTTGATCTCCTCACGGTGCATGAAGGCGCGAACGGTAGGGTGGTTGCTCTCGTCTCTCATCTTGACAGGGGATCCGTGTGCAATGGGTTGCTTGCTGTCTGCGTCGAGAAAAATCCCGTCGTCAGCCAAAGCATAGATGCTGGGCAGCTCGTGCGTGACGATGACGATGCCTGCGCCCGTTTTGTCGCGAATATCCAGGATCAGTCGATCCAGCTTGTGCGAGCTGATGGGGTCGAGCCCTGCCGAAGGCTCATCCAGAAACAGCATGTGGGGGCGCGCCACGATGGCGCGGGCCAGTCCCACTCGCTTTTTCATGCCACCGCTGAGGTCCGCAGGCATCCGATCACAGGCTTCCGACATGCCCACCCACGCCAGCACCTCCATCGCGCGGGCGCGTTGCTCGGCAGGTGAAAGCTGTTGCTGGACTTGCAGGGGCAGCAACACGTTGTCCAGAACCGTCATCGAGGACCAGAGTGCGGCACTCTGAAACAGCACGCCAATGTCCGAACGAAGTTGTTTGCGCATGGCATCGTTGCTGCGCCAATAGTCCTGTTCGCCATACATGACCTGCCCGCTGGCGGGCTCCAGCAAGCCGATCAGGCATTTCATCAAGGTGCTTTTGCCGCAGCCACTGCCACCCATGACGGCCAGAATCTGTCCCGACGCCAGTTCCAGATGGATGTGTTCCTGCACAAGGGTGTGGCCGTACTGAAGCCGCAGGTCATGGACGCGGAGCAGTGCCATGTCAGATCCCCAGTGCGTCGGCACACACGGCAAACACCGCATCCACGGCAATGACGCCCACAATGCCTGTGACCACGGCACGTGTGGTGGCGCGACCCACGCCTTCGGCGTTGCGCGCAGAGGTCAGGCCATGGTGACAAGCCGCCAGGGATACCAAGGCCCCAAACGCCATGCTCTTGAAAAAGCCCAAGCCCAAGTGGGCGGCAGTCAGTGCGTTCATGCTTCGGTCGAAATAGGCCGCAGGCGCCAGGTCAAGCAGGGAAGCACTGACGGCGTAACCACCCAGCAAGCCTCCTAAGCATGCAAACAGATAGAGCAGCGGCAGCAACACGAGCAGGGCAAACGCCCGCGGCAGCACCAGAAAATCCACCGCGTCCAAGCCCAGCACCTCAAGGGCATCCACTTCTTCGTTGGCCTGCATGGAGGCCAACTCTGCGGCGTAGGCCGCCCCTGTTCGGCCGCACATGACCACCGCAGTGATGACGGCGGCCATTTCTCGGGAAATCGCAATGGCCACCAGATCGGCCACAAAAATGCCCGCACCAAACTTGGTCAGTTGCACGGCGCCGACAAACGCGATGATGGCGCCAACCAACACATTGACCACCAGGACGATGGGCAAGGCTCGTGCGCTGGCGTCGGCCAGCAGTCGTGCAAGATCTTGTGGGCGGAAGCGCCAACCGCCGCGCAGGCCTCTGCCCACGGCGAGTACGGTATCGCCGAGCAAGGCAACGGAGCGTTGAAATGCCATGACCATGTGAGCGTTATAGCGTGCCCGCATGAGTGCGAAAAGAACACACCAACACAATTGTGAGACGGGTAGTGCACGGAAGATGAAAATCAGGCTACAATAGCTTTCTCAGTCGGGGCGTAGCGCAGCCTGGTAGCGCATCTGCTTTGGGAGCAGAGGGTCGTGAGTTCGAATCCCACCGCCCCGACCACTTCTTCAACGGGCCAACATCGCAAGGTGTTGGCCCGTTTCTATTTCCGGTCGGCGGGCGCGTGCGTCAAGGACGCAGGCCTCAGACCCTGACTCAACTTATCCCCGTTTTCTGTGGATAAGTGTGTTGGCAATATCGGGGCAAAGTGTGATGAATGAGGCATTCCCCTAGGGGTGAACTTAACTTGCCTCAAAAATAAGCACGCATCACAAACTTGGTTTGGGTTGAGATGCATCGACTGCTTTATTGACGCATGCCTGGCAAATGCAGGCTTGGCCCTTCTGACTCGGCGGGACGAGCGCGAGCAGAGATTGTGGGAAATGAACGGGGCGACACCAGCACGGCTGCGACAGATCACCACAGCTTGCCGGGGTGCAAGCGTTGGGGCCACCGCAGATCGGACAGACCTGGTTGGGTAAAGCTTGGGGTAAGTTCAAAATGGGATAGTGAGGCTCAATGAGGTGCCCATTGAAGCACGCCCGCGACGGCAATCATGATCATGCCCGTCAGCACCACCAGCCACAGTGAACCACCTTTGCTCTTTCGGCGAGACTTGCGGCGAGTCTGGTGCGTCATCAGTCGAGAATCGTACGAATTGGTCGAATGGAACCCCGACGACTCGTCATATTTCTGCTGCCACCATTGCTGATCTTTGTTGTGCATGGCTGATCTCCCCAAAACGACCTGCACCGATCAGTTTGCGCTTTCTGTGACAAATTGTGTATCCCAGGCTTGCGGGTTATGTTCCCATCCGCGGCCAGGTTTGGGTGGTCCCTAGCTGCCTCTGCATGAATGGGATGAGGGCCCTCGCGACCGACATCGGGTCATCGGCAAACGGAAAGTGGCCGCTTTGAGGCAAGGTCACGATCTCGGCGCCGGGGAAGGTCTCGCGCTGCTGCTTGGCATGCGACACGGAAATGTAAGGGTCCGCTTCTCCCCAAATGACCAGTGCGCGAAAGTCGTGGGGCTTCAGCATGCGGCTGAGCAGTTCGCCCTTTTCCTGCAGATCGCTGGTCGCACGATACAAACGCAAAATCGCCCGACGGGTGCCTGCGTCCATCTCCTCATACATGCGATCCAGGAATTCGTCGGGCAATCCTCTCGGGTTGCCAATCCGCATGACCGCCTTGAACCCGATTCGATTGGTCAGCGCCATCTGCAGTTCACCCAATAGTGGTGTTCGCCAGATGCGTGCCATGAAGTGCCATCGGTAGTTCTTCAGCACACCGGTATTGATCAAGGTGATGCTGCCGACGCTCAACGGGTTCATCGCAGCCCACATCAGTCCCCATGGGCCACCAAAGTCGTGCAGCACCAGATGTGCTTTCAGCACGCCCAGTTGGCGGAGCGCTTCACCCAGAAATGTTGCGCCTCCCTCGACCGAGTAAGGGTACTCGTCTGGCTTATCGGCTTGTCCGAACCCAGGCATGTCCATCGCAATGACCCGACCCAAGGGCGCGGTCTGCTCCATCAGATAGCGCCAATCAGCGCATGAGCCCGGGTTGCCATGCACAAACACCACGGCCTCCGTGGCTTTGAGGTCGGCTCCCCCCTGCAGTACGCGGGTTTGAATGCCGCAAGCACTCAAGTGGCTCTGCTGCAAAGGCCAGCTGATCTGGGATGGAATAGGCATGTCGCAGTTCCACTTTGATGGCACGTTTAAAACGCATCATCATGAAACGGTGTCCTGCAGTGCCCGGGGGAGGACTTGCCCGCAGTTGGCGCATCATCCCCCTTAGATGAGGCGTCTCAGGCGGTCACGTTGTAGCCTTCGTCGGCAATGGCCGCTGCAACGGCTTCACGCGACAGCGTGGAGGTCACCGTGACTTGCTTACCAGGCAAGTCAACGGCGACGGCCGCATCGGCATCTTGTGTTTGAATGGCCTGTGTCACTGCCTTCACGCAGTGTTGGCAGCTCATGCCCTCAACGGTCAATTGAAAAGTGCTGGCGGTACTCATGGCGGTTCCAATGTCTCTGTCGGCAATAGGATGTCAACCGCTCATGCAAGCGCGGTCGAGGGATACTCCGGGATGTATTGTGAAACGATTTGAGCAGTCAGCATGACGTTGAATGAGCAAACCATGAATCAAGCCGTGGCGTCAGGCTCCATTGAGTTGTCGGTACGTGGCATGACCTGTGCGGCGTGTGTCGCACGCGTGGAGCGGGCCTTGAAGAAAGTGCCTGGGGTCGATGAGGCGCAGGTCAATTTCGCCACAGAAGTCGCCACGGTCCGTCCCGCCACCGATGCCAGTGCCCCGGATGCGGACTCACTGACTGAAGCACTCATCGCCGCAGTGGCCAAGGCCGGGTACGTCGCGCACCACCAGGCGCCCGATGCGCCCCTTGACGATGCGCCCGTGTCTTGGTGGGCTGTGTGGGGGGCAGTGTGTGCGGGGCTGTTGGCCAGCCTGCCGTTGGTCCTGCCCATGCTGTGGGGTGCGCACCATTTTTGGCCCGCATGGGTTCAGTTCATGCTGGCGACCCCCGTGCAATTCATTCTGGGCGCTCGCTTTTACAAAGCGGCTTGGTCAGCCTTGAAAGATCGCAGCGGCAACATGGACCAGCTGGTTGCGCTGGGCACCACGGCTGCATGGGGGCTTTCGTGCTGGCTTTGGTGGTCTCAGTCAGGTCATGCGCATGGCGGGCATGCTGAGCCAGATCTCTATTTCGAGTCCTCTGCCGTGGTCATCACGCTCGTGCTGCTGGGCAAGGCCTTGGAGGCCCGGGCCAAGCGTCAAACCACGGCCGCGATCCGAGCGTTGCAGGCATTGCGTCCCGGAACCGTCCGTCGCGTGGGGCCAGATGGCGCGGTGGATGTGCCGTTGCACCAGGTGGTTGTGGGGGACGAGCTCATCGTCAAAGCAGGTGAGCGGATTCCGGTGGATGGCACCTTGACGGTGGGATCCAGCCATGTCGACGAGTCCATGCTGACGGGCGAACCCCTGCCGGTCAGCAAGGCGGTCGGCGACCAACTGACCGGCGGCAGCATGAACGTCGACGGGCTGATCCGCCTGCGTGTGACGGCCGTGGGCGGCCAAACGATGTTGGCGCACATCATCCGCAGCGTGGTGGATGCGCAAGCCAGCAAGGCCCCGATTCAACGTGTGGTGGACAAGGTGTCCGCCGTGTTTGTACCGACCGTCTTGCTGGTGGCCTTGTTGACCGGCGCTGGGTGGCTGATGGCGGGCGAGTCGATGGATGTCGCGCTGATGCGTGCCGTGGCTGTCCTGGTGATTGCCTGTCCCTGCGCGCTGGGGTTGGCCACGCCCGCAGCGATCATGGCAGGCACCGGTGCAGCGGCTCGGCAGGGCATTCTGATCAAGGATCCGGAGGCGCTGGAGACCGCGCACCGAGTGCAAGTCGTGGCATTTGACAAAACCGGAACATTGACCCGGGGTGCGCCGCGGGTCTTGGCTTTCGAAGCCTGGGCAGATAGCGGTGCAGCATGGCCTCAGCCTTTGCATCTGGCGGCAGCTTTGCAGTCGGGGAGCGAGCACCCCCTGGCCAAGGCAGTCGTGGCGCATGCGCTCGAAAGCGGGCAGGGGCCTGCCGATGTGGTGCGTGTCCAGAGCCTGACCGTGGTGGCAGGCAAAGGCGTTGAGGGCGTTGTGGTTTGCTTGGCCGCCGGCGAGCAGGCTCCGGACGCACAGCGTTGGGCATTTGGCAGTGCGCGATGGGTCAGGGAGTTGGGGGCACAAAGCGACGACGTCTCGGCATTTGAGCACAAGTGGTCTGACGAGCAAGGGGCAACCGTTTCTGTTTTGCTGCGACAGCAGCCGAGCGATGTCTGGGTGCCCGTGGCAGGGTTTGCTTTCGGTGACGAGCTGAAGCCAGGCGCTGCCGAGGCCGTGGCGCAGTTGCACCGGATGGGTGTGCAAACGGCGCTGATCTCTGGCGATGGGGCTCGATCGGTCGAGATGATGGCGGCCAGATTAGGCATTCAACACATTTGGTCGGAGGTTCTTCCCTCAGACAAAGCCCGCTGTGTTCAGCAACTGCGAGCTGCCCAATCGACCGCACCCAAGGTGGTGGCCATGGTGGGGGATGGCATCAACGATGCTCCGGCGCTGGCTGCTGCCGACATCGGGATGGCGATGGCCAATGCCGGGGGCGGGACGGACGTTGCCATGCAGGCTGCAGGTGTTACTTTGATGCGTGGTGACCCATTGCTGGTGCCGGCAGCCATCGATGTGTCCCGCAGGACGGCCACCAAAATCCGTCAGAACCTTCTCTGGGCCTTTGGTTACAACGTCGTGGGGATTCCGTTGGCGGCGTTTGGTGGCTTGAATCCGATGCTGGCCGGTGCCGCCATGGCCCTCAGTAGTGTCAGTGTGGTCACCAATGCGTTGCTGTTGTCTCGCTGGCGTCCGACTCGAATGGGGGCAGGGGTGGGTGTCTCGCCTAAGTGACAAGGGCTTGCACTGGCGAGTGAACCTTGATGCATGGCGTAAACTTCAGTTACCAACTGCCAGTAGCTCAGCTGGATAGAGCACCCGCCTTCTAAGCGGGCGGTCGGGGGTTCGACTCCCTCCTGGCAGGCCAGCGGCACTCAAACCACCACAGGGCTCGCCTTCTACATGTTTGGTTCCATCAAGCGTTTGATCGGTGCGGGCGCACAGTCCAATAAAGCTGCCCATGTTTTGGCCAATTGGGCCAAAGCTGAAGGGCATGCTTTCAAGCACGTGAAGCATGCGGGTGGCAAAGGCTACGCTGTCGAATCTGCAGCAGGTTGGCGCGTGGAGTGGGGCACCTCCCAACGCCCCTACATCGTTGGCAGTGAACTGCGCTTTCGCTGTGAAACCGGTGTGGAGCCGGATGTTCAGATGGTGTTGCTGACAAAGGTTCTGGCGCAGACGCTGGAATCGGATGTATTCAGCCGCTACACCAATGCCATGCAGACACAGGTCGACACGTCCTTGCCAGACGAGATGCGCTGGCTGGCCATCCACCCCAAGGTCAGTGTGGCGGAATCAGCCACACTCAACCGCCGATTTACTTTGCTTTGCAATGCAGGTGAACAGGCCAAGAAATGGTTTGATGCTTCGTTGATTGAGGCGTTCGACCGTGCCGCCGACTGTTGGTGGAGCGATGCGCTGGTGCTGGTGATCACCCTGAATCGGGGGATGCTCACCGCCCGGATGTCCGGACAGCCTCTGGAAGTTGCCCAGCTGAAATTGGTTGGAGAGTTGTTTTCATGCTTGGCCGACAGACTGCGTGCCGCAGCGTGAAATATGCAGCTTCATGCTAGAGTGAAAACTTAGGCCTTGTGATGCACCGATATGAATAAGATCAAGCGGGTATCGGCCGTAGTTCTTGCTGGAACCACATTCGCTCTGACGCCCGGGGCGTCTCACGGCTTGGGCTTCGGACGCCCGAGTAGCCATGCCATTTTGGGAGAGCCCCTGCGGGTCAAGGTGCCCCTGCGTCTTGAATCTGGCGAAGACGTGGATGACAGCTGCGTCTGGGCAGAGGTGCTGTTCGGTGAGGACAAGCTGCCTGCGGCAGACGTGTTGGTCATTGTTCAATCGACCTCGGGCGGTGAGCGTGTTCTCAAGGTCACCACCGGTCGTGTCGTGAACGAGCCCGTGGTGACGGTGACGCTGACTGCAGGGTGCCAGGGCAAGATTTCTCGTAAGTTTGTGGCGTTTGCGGATCCTCCTGGCATGAGTGCGGCGGGGATGGCGGATGCGCCAGAAGCCTCGCAAGACACTGGGCGAGATGCTGCGCCTGCTTCGGCTGTGACCGCGCCGGCGGCGCCCGTCGTGCGGCCTTCGCGTCCGAAGTCTTTACCCAAAAAGACGGTCAAGCCAGCAGCGACATCCGGCGCTGCTTCATCCGCTGCGACACCGGACATGCCCGACGCGGCCAGTGTGGCTGCCGCCGCGGCATCGGTGCCGAATGCCCCCGTCGAGTCACCTCTTGCCAAGGCGCGCCGCTCGCTGGTCTTGAATCCGGCGCCCAAAGTTCCCAAGGTCAAGTCGGGACGATTGGTGCTGGATCCGGTCGAGGCAGACGCGACCAACGTGCCAGGCTTGCGCATGGTGCCGGGCATGGATGCGCCGCCCAAGGAAGACGATAAATCTCCCGATTTGCTGGCCCGACGTGCTGCCGCCGCGGCGCTCTGGCAAGCCCTGAGCGCATCAACGGAAGAGTTGGCGCGTAATCGCAAGCATCTGGAAGAGTTGGAGCAGCGCTTGGCCCAGCTCCAAAAGGATGGGGACACGGCGCGCGCCACCGTGGCGGCCTTGGAGGCTCGCGTCAACAAGCCCGATTCTGGCGGTGAGCGTCTGTGGATTTTGGGGCTGGGAGCCCTCAGCTTGTTGACCATGGGCTTGGCGGGTTACATGTGGAACCAGCTGCGTCGTCGTCAACGGTTGGATGAGGCTTGGTGGCAGCAGCAGGCTGCCTCTGTGCCCGCGGCTGACCTGGAACCTGTCGGTGCACTGGCCTCACGCGAAGAGGCTGTCCGCGAACCGCTTGCCTCGGCCGTTGCCGAAGTGCCGCGTGCAGTCGAAAAGGCGCAGCCTGTTTCAGCGCCCGTTGCGCGAGTGCCCATGGCATCGGTGGTGGCGAGCCACGATACGCGTTCGGTGGCTGCTGAGCCGGCACCCCCGGCGCAGAAGCCTGTGGAGCCAGCCCCGGCTACGGTGTCGAATGGTCGGCCGACTCGCCGCTTTGAGCAAGAGTCCTTGCGTGCCGTGTCGGTAGAAGAGCTGATCGACCTGGAGCAGCAGGCAGAATTCTTCATCGTGCTGGGGCAGGATGACGCGGCAGTGGACTTGCTGGAGTCGCATGTTCAGAGCGCAAGTGGCGCAAGCCCGCTTCCGTTCCTCAAATTGCTGGAGATCTATCGCCGCCTTGGGCGCCGAGAAGATTACGAGCGCGTTCAGTCAGACTTCAACCAGCGCTTCAATGCCTACGCTCCCGCGTGGGAGGCCGACCTCCAGCACGGTCATACCCTGGATGACTACCCTGGCGTTCTGGAGCGCTTGCAGGCTTTGTGGGCGACGCCCGCGCAAGCCATGGAAGTGCTTGAGAAATCGCTGACGCGGCCCGATAGTGGCGCTGAGACGTTTGAGTTGCCCGCGTATCGCGAGTTGCTGTTCCTCTACGCCATTGCTAGGGACTTGTCTGAGCGTGACACCGAGTCGCGCAGCCGAGTGGACCTGATTCTGCCCGTGACGGGTCAGGGTGGGGCGATGTTGTCCACAATCCCGCTGCCTGTCCCGGTGCCTCCGCAGGCTGACATGGAGCCGTTGATGGCAACGCGCCCGGTCAAGGCCATGCCAGAAGTCAAGCCAAGTTTGAGTCTGGATCTTCAACTCGATGATCTGGAAATCATCGAGCCGCGGAAAATGGGCTCTGCGCCTGAGCCAGGTTCGATTGACTTTGAGCACATCGACCTGCCAGACGTGCAGGCCCCGCCAAAGCCGTAAAACTCAAAGCCCGTGATCGCTGCCCATGGGGGCCTGCGTGCCGGGGCCTGAGATGGCTTGCAGGATCATGGCTTTGGTCAATCGATCCGAGATCAGCTCTGCGAACGCCAACACAAACTGACGCAGGTAAGCGCCGCGCTTGAAAGCGATGCGGGCCAGGTTGGCACCAAACAGGTGGCCCACGGGGCGCCAGATCAATTCGGCTCCCGGCGTGTTCATCGTGGGGTCGTCTTTCACCGCCATTTCGGCAACCAAACCGATGCCCAACCCCAGCCGGGTGTAGGTCTTGATCACGTCCGCGTCGATGGCCTCCAGCACGACATTCGGATGCATGCCGCGGTGGGCAAAGGCCATGTCAATGCGTTTGCGTCCCGTGAACGACGGGTGGTAAGAGATCAAGGGCTCTGCCGCCAGGTGCTCCAGCGTGATGCGTGGAACGCTGGCAAGCGGGTGCGTCGCGGGCATCACGGCGACGTGTTGCCACTCGTAGCACGGCAGGGTAACCAAATCGGCAAAATCGCTGAGCGACTCTGTGGCCAGTCCAATGTCGGCGACCTCGTCCAAAACCATTTGAGCCACCTGCTCGGGCGTACCCTGATGCAGGCTGACGGCAACCTTCGGGTACTTCTTGCGCAAGGCTGCAACGGGTTCGGGCAGAACGTAGCGGGCTTGGGTGTGGGTGGTGGCAATCGACAGGGTGCCGGCATCCTGCTTGGCGTATTCGTCGCCAATGCGCTTGAGATTGCCCAACTCCCGAAGGATCACGTCAATCGATTTCAGGACCTGCTGACCTGGCTCGGTCACCCGCTTGAGGCGCTTGCCGTGGCGAACAAAAATGTCCACGCCCAACTCTTCTTCCAGTTCCAAGATGGCCTTGGAAATGCCTGGCTGAGAGGTGTGCAGCGCCTTGGCGGTCTCGGTCAGGTTCAGGTTGCGGCGGGCAGCTTCGTGGACGAAGCGAAACTGATGCAAGTTCATGGCGGATGGTCGTTACCGAGACGTGCTCAGTTTGCGCGCGCAAGCGAAAGCGCAGAGGTGGCGAGTGCTTCGATGAGGATGTCGGTTTCCCCCACGGCAGGACTAAGACGCCAAGCCACACCTGGGTGGGCTTGCGCCAATTCGTCCATCAGTCGGGGCAAGTCCTTTCGAACATGCCCGCCCGCGCCGAGGAACAGTGGCACAACGGTCACCGACTGACAGCCCTCTTGTGCGAGCTGTGCGCCTGCCTCCAGCAAGGTCGGCGTCATGAATTCCAGGAAGGCCAGCGCCACGTGCTGCTCGGGGGCCTGCGCTTTCAAGGCCCGGGCGGCGGCTTCAAATGGGCGAGACCAAGCGGGGTCGCGTGCGCCGTGTGCGAACAGCAAGATGCCGGTGTGGGTCATGGTGTGCTCAGCGGTATCGAACCAGCCATGCAAATGCACTCATGGCCAGTAACAGGTAAAACAGGCTGGGTGTAGCCGCTGCCAGCCAAGGCTGCCAATCGTGCAACAGTCCCAAATGGCTGGCAATGTGGTTGGCCAGAACAAAACTGATGCCGAGCATGATGCCGCCAAAGATCTTCAGGCTCATGCCCCCGCTTCTGGCATGGAGGTAGGCAAAGGGCAGTGCCAGCGCCACCATCACCAGGCACACCACCGGGTAGAAGACTTTTTTCCAGAATTCCGACTCGTATCGCTGAGCGGCCTGAGCATTGCTCGCCAAGTGCAGCGTGTAATGCCACAGCGCGTAGGCCGACATGGTGTCAGGGGGAAGAACGGACGCGGCAACCACCAGAGGGGTCAGGCCGCTCTCCCATGCCATCGTGTCAAGCTGAGACTCCGCCACGAAGGGCTCACCTCGCTGAACGGCTTCGTCGCTGATCCGGTCTGTTGCGGTCCAGCGTGTTTCTTTCACCTGTGTCAGGTGCCACACCGACCCGGTGTTGGGCGCATTCAAGGGTTCGATTTGCGCAGCTTCGGCAGACACGCGACGCAGCAAACGCCCCGAGCTGTCGAACTCAAAAATTCTGACGTCGCCGAGCACCTTGTCGCTGGTGGCCGAGCCGACGTTGACCGTGATGGTGTGACGCCCGTCAGGTGCTTGCCGCTGCTCACGCAGCCAAGTGCCCCCTGTCCCGAGACTCAGCCCTTGCTGCGCGCCAAAAAGTGACTTGTGTAGCGACAGCTGGTGTTCTGTCCAGGGTAGCAGCCAGTTGCCGAGCGCGACGGTCATCCCTGCCGCCAGCAGGCCCAGCACGGTCAGCAGTCCCAGTGCGCGCTCAGGGCCAAGGCCGCCGGTCCGCAAGATGGTGAACTCGGAGGTCTGCGCCAAGCGGGCCAAGGCAATGATCGCGCCGATCAGCAGCGAGATCGGGAAGATGTCGTAGAAGTGCGCGCCCTGCATGTAGAGGCACGTCATCATGGCGTCCAGGGTCGTGTAGCCGCCTTTGCCCAGCTTACGCACTTCTTCAACGAAATCGATGAAGAAAAAAAGTGCGGAAAAGGCGAGTGCCACCATGCCGACCTGTCGGATGACCGCGCGATAAATCAGTTTGCGCACGGTTCTCATGCGGTTCCCCCGTTTGGTGCCGCAAGGGCAGGAGCCGGTTTCACTGCGCGACCGGGCAGGGTGGCGCCGTCACGCCACCAGATGACCAGCAGGGCGCCGATCGTCAAGCCGCCGTGTAGCAGGCCTAAGCAAGCCAACCAGTGCAGTTTGCCTTTGGCCACCCAAGACTGACTCAGGCTCAGCAGGTTGAAATACACCACGAAGACGAGCAAGGCATAGACCAGGTTCCAGCTACTGTTGCGGCGGGCATTGCCTGAAGCCAGGCTCAAACCGGCCAGTACCATGTTGAACGCAGCCCAGATCAAGCCAAATCGCCAGACCAGCTCGGAAGTGGCTTGCTTGTCGCCAAGCATCAGCAACTCAGGGGTGGACAGCCCGCGCACATCGGTGGTGGTCAGGGTGGGGTCTGGGGCATCGCCCACCAAGATCCGCGCTGACTCAAAGCGCGACAAGGTTTTGTTGCCGGTTTCCAGATCGGTTTGTGTGCGCTCGCCCTGTCGCAAAATCAGATAACGCAACCCTTTTTCGTTGACGAGGTTGCCTTCCTTGGCCGTGATCACGGCCTCCTGCTTGTCAGCGGTCAGCACCATGAAGACATTGCGCCCGACTTGCTGCCCATCGCTGTGGCTGTCAATGAAGAAGACGCGCTTGCCGTTGGCAGAGGCCTGGAACTGACCTGGGGCCACCCGCGCCATGTCGGAGCGCTGTTCGAAACGGCGCTTGATGACTTCGGTTTGGTTCTGTGCCCAGGGGCGGGCGACAAGGGTGGTGAAGGCCAACAGTGCGATCACCGGCCAGGCCATGCGCGCCAATGGCCCGATGAAGTCGAACTGCCGTGCGCCACTGGCTTGCCAGACGACCATCTCACTGTCTCGCCACATGCGACTCAGCACGGTCACCACCGACACAAACAATGCCAATGCCAGCAGAACGGCCAACTGACCAATCACGGTGTAGCTCAACACCAGGCCAACATCTGTCGGGGCCAGTGCGCCCTTGGTGGCCTGGCTCAGGATGCGGATGAGCACCATGGTGACCACCACGGTCAGCAGGACCACCAGCGTGCCGATAAAACTGCGCCAGAGTTCACGGCGCAAGGAGGAATCGAATAACATTGTCTGAATCTGTTTTAGTCGTCCATTATGGACTTTCACTGCATGGACTACCGCGCATCTGTGGCCCAAGGGCCCGCTCTTTCTCAGGTCAATGCCGACGCGCTTGTTTTGGTGCTCACGCCAGAGCAGAGTGTGACCGGCGATCCGGCTCTGGATTCGTTGATCAAAGATGCCGTCAGCGCGGGCGATTTGACCTTGAAGGCGGGTCGAACGCTGTATGTTCATCGGCCCAATGGCGCCAAGGTCACTCGCGTGTTGCTGGTGGTGAGCGGAGATGACTCGGCCAAGTCCTTCAAGGCAGCGGTACTCAAAGGTGTGGCAGCCTTGAAGGATCTCGGGGTGGCGCACATGGCTGTGGCAGGTGCGCTCGGCCTGAACCTCTCTTGCGAACACGCTCACTCGCTGGTCTTGGCTGTGGCTGAAGGCACCTATGTGTTCCGCCAGACCAAGCCGTCTGCCCCCAAGCCCGTGGCATTGAAGAAAGTGACCGTGCTGTGTGGCCCCGACGAGTTGAGCGCAGCCAAGTCTGCCTTGGTTCGTGCACGTGGCGTTGCAGAGGGGATCTCTTTGGCGCGCGAGTTGGGGAATCTGCCGGGCAACTATTGCACGCCCACGCACCTGGCCAATGAGGCGCGCCAAATCGGCAAGAACTTCAAGCACGTCAAGGTTGAGGTGCTGGATCGTCCGGCGCTGGAGAAGCTCAAAATGGGCTCCTTCTTGTCCGTGACCAACGGCTCGGCGCAGCCTCCCAAGTTCATCATTCTTCGCTACCAGGGCGCCTCTGCTGTACAAGCGCCAGTCGTTTTGGTCGGCAAGGGGATCACATTCGATACCGGCGGCATTTCGCTGAAGCCCGGTGCCGGCATGGATGAGATGAAATACGACATGGGTGGGGCTGCCAGTGTGTTGGGCACGTTCCGCGCCATTGCGGAATTGCAGCCCAAGGTCAATGTGGTGGGGCTGATCCCGACTTGCGAGAACATGCCCAGCGGCACCGCGACCAAGCCCGGTGACGTGGTGACGAGCATGTCCGGTCAAACCATCGAAATTTTGAACACCGATGCCGAAGGTCGCTTGATCCTGTGTGATGCTCTGCCCTATGCCGAGCGGTTCAAGCCGGCGGTGGTGGTGGACATTGCTACCTTGACGGGCGCCTGTGTGGTGGCCTTGGGTCACCAGCACAGTGGCCTGTTCTCGTCAGACGATGATCTGGCCCAAGCCTTGTTGCGTGCCGGTCAACAGGCGCAAGACACCGCGTGGCGCATGCCCATGGACGAGGAATACGGGGAAAGCCTCAAGAGCAATTTCGCCGATTTGGCCAACGTGGGTGGGCGAGATGGTGGGGCCATCACCGCTGCGGTATTCCTGAGCAAATTTGCGAAGGCCTATCGTTGGGCGCATCTGGACATTGCAGGCTCTGCGTGGAAGTCGGGTGCGGCAAAGGGCGGTACAGGTCGTCCTGTCGGGTTGCTGACGCAATTCATCCTGGGGCAAGCTGAGGCGGGCCAGGATGCCTTGAAGCCGCAAGTGGCCAAGGCAGTTGGCAAGACGAAGGCAGCGCCCGCTCGCAAGGCCGCAGCGCGTCGCGTGGCTTGATTGACGTCAGGGCCTGTCGCTGTGTTGGGTACGGTCGAGTTTCACTACGGTACGCGAGACAAGATTGGCTATGCCTGCCGCTTGTTGCGCAAAGCCTATCGGTCAGGGGCGTCGGTTGCCGTGACCGGTGCGCTGCCTGATCTCAAGGCGTTGGACCGGCAACTCTGGGTCTTTGATGACGTGGAGTTCTTGCCTCATGTTCTGGCGGCCAGCGAGCAGGCCATGCCCGATCGGTTGCTGGAGACGGCCATCTGGTTGACCCAGGACCCGCGTCAAGCTCCTGGTGAGCGCAGTATCCTGATCAACATTGGTCAGAGCCTTCCCGAAGGGATGGACCGCTATCCACGGGTCTTTGATATTGTTTCCAGCGAAGAGCAAGACCGGCGGCTTGGTCGTCAGCGCTGGAAGGCTTATGCCGGGCAGGGCTGGCAAGTGAATCCCCACGAAATTCAGGAATGAACCAGTCTTCACAACCTCATCCTGCTCAGGTGCCACTCCTGACAGAGGTCATCGAAATTGATGCGCCGCAGGTAGCGCCCCCACAGGGTGCCGATCTGTTGGATCCACCGCAGTTGATCGTGACCCGTGGTTTGCCCGAGGAGCCCACGCCTGCCTGGACGCCCATGTCCACGGTGATCTTGCCGATTCTGGACTCGGTGGTGTCTGCCGACGAGATTTCACCAGAGTCGGGAGAGTTGGTGTTGACGCAGGAGCCTCAACCCCTGCAGCAAGTGCCGACCGTCGTCGCTGAGGGGACGGCTGCACAGCAGCCTGTGGATGAGGCTGAGGCTCCGCAGGTCGTGGACGAGTCCGTGAGCGGTGGGGCTGTGGATGTGGGCATCGACGAGGGGGCGCTGACGCAGCGTGTCATGGCCGATGTCCAGCGACGCATCGACAGCATGCTGGAGTTTCGTTTGCGCGAGGCCATGGCGCCTGTGATGGCGCGGCATACCGAGGCGCTGGTCCGCGATTTGCGTGATGAATTGGCCAGCACCATGCGCGATGTGGTCAGCCGTGCTGTGGCGCAGGAAGTTGCCAAACTGCGGCAACGTTGATCTCGTCCTTTTCGCACTCAACCTTGGCTTTGAACGCCATATCCAACCCAGGAGTTTTGTGATGGCTTCCTCTGTGAATATGCATCGGTTCGCACTGACTGTCGGTGCTGTGATGGCGAGCCTTGCGGCGTCAACCGGTGCGCAAGCGCAGACCGTGGTCCGGATCGGGCACGTGGGTCCGGTTTCCGGCCCCCAGGCTCACTATGGACGAGACAACGAAAACGGCGCGCGCATGGCGGTTGATGAGCTGAATGCGCAAGGCGTGTCGATTGGTGGCAAGAAGGTTCGTTTTGAGCTGGTTGCCGAAGACGATGCTGCGGACCCCAAGCAGGGCACTGCTGCGGCGCAAAAGCTGTGCGATGCCAAGGTCAATGGCGTGGTCGGACATCTGAACTCTGGTACGACCATTCCTGCAGCGAAGGTGTACAGCCAGTGCGGGCTTCCCATGATCAGTCCCTCGGCCACGAACCCCGAGTTGACGCAACTGGGGTACAAGAACGTCTATCGCGTTTTGGCCAATGACAATGCTTTGGGGTCTGGGTTGGCGCAATACGCCGCCAATACGCTCAAGCTCAAGAAGGTGGCCATCATTGACGACCGCACGGCTTACGGCAAAGGCGTTGCCGAGGTGTTTGCCAAGACAGCCAAGAGCCTGGGGCTGGAGGTGGTGAGTCAGCAGTACACCAATGACAAGGCGGTTGACTTCATGGCCATCCTGACGGCCATCAAGAACAAAAAACCTGATGGCATCTTTTTCGGTGGCATGGACCCACAGGCTGGACCGATGTTGCGACAAATGCAGCAGCTGGGCCTGACCAAGACGTATCTGTTCGGCGGCGACGGCATTTGCACGGACAAGCTGGTTGACCTGTCGAGTGGTGCTCGCACCTTGTCAAATGTGATTTGCGCCGTAGGCGGTGCTTCGCTCGACAAGCTGCCCAATGGCAAGACTTGGCGCGCACGCTATGACGCGAAGTTCCCCAAGCAGTTCCAGGTCTACTCGCCTTACACCTACGACGCGACCATGGTGCTGGTGGATGCCATGAAGCGGGCCAACTCGGTTGACCCCAAGGTGTACGGCCCGAAGCTGGCCGATACCAGCTATCAAGGTGTGACGGCGAAGGTGATGTTCGAACCTTCAGGGGATCTGAAGAATCCGGCCATGACGTTGTATGTCTACAAGGATGGCAAGAAAGTGACACTGAATTGAAGAAGTCCTCAAAAACTTGCTATAGTTGAGGGCTTCCACGGAGAGGTGGATGAGCGGTTTAAGTCGCACGCCTGGAAAGCGTGTGTAGGTTAATAGCCTACCGCGGGTTCGAATCCCGCCCTCTCCGCCAGGATAGTAAAAAAACCGCCTATACGGGCGGTTTTTTTTCGCCTACTCCCGCGTGTTTGCGCGGGTTAATGCGGGTTCTTGCTTACTTCGCACTGCTGGGCTGGAACGTACTTCCCGGCCAACTCTCTCTCTAATGGCCCGGGGTTCTCCGCAAACTGACGGCGGTGGTGAGGGGCGAAGTAAACGAGTGGTGGGGAACGCTGCCAAATATATCAATCACTTAGCGCCTAACTTTTCGACGGGTTTTTTCCTTGGTTTGGCAGGCAAGGGAAACCGCCATTGATAGATGCCAAAGGTAATACAGTGGCAATGGGGTCGCTCCCTCGATAAAATTCTTTTTCTATGCCGAAGATTTCAACCCCATCCTCGCCGACGTTCAGCCGGCTAAACGCAGCCGCTGCCCTGATCCCCGTGATTCAGTCAGGTCTCGCCGACACCAAATTGTCGCGGGAGCGAGCAGCCAGCATGACCGCTTTCATCGAGTGGGCAACTACCATTGAGCCTGAAAATTCAGCCGAGCAGAAATTGCTGGATGAGCTAACGGCTGGCCTAGAGAGCCTCAAAGCCGCGCTTGCAGCATGATTAGACAGGCGGGCTCTTGCGATGTGCAGCCACTTTGAGTCCGTCAAAGAACGCCAAGTACTGAAGGATCACTTCCGGCTAGGCAATGTGCCGGAAGGTGGCAAATGGGATATGTGGCCCGGTTACCTGGGGCCGTTCATCCGCCGCCATAAATTCGTCGACGTCGGTGACGATGCTGTTCCTGAACGCGAAGCTTTGCTGGGTTCATTCGGCCTGATCCCGCACTGGGCGACGGATACCAAGATTGCTCGCCAGACTTACAACGCCAGATCGGAAACGGTTGCCGTCAAACCCAGCTACCGTGATGCCTGGAAGAAGGCGCACCACTGCATCATCCCTGCTGACGCGTTCTATGAACCAGACTGGCGATCCGGCAAAGCCATTCCGACTCGGATCTCGCGTGTCGATGGTGAGCCCATGGGGATCGCGGGTCTCTGGTCATGGTGGAAGTCGCCCAAGGGGGATGTCCAGCACAGTTACACCATGCTCACTATCAATGCGAATGAACATCCGCTGATGAAGCAATTCCACAAGCCCACCGACGAAAAACGGATGGTGGTCATCCTGCCAGAGGATCGCTACGACGAGTGGCTCAGTGCGACCCCAGAAACGAGTTCAGATTTCCTGTGCCTTTACCCTGCCGATGCGATGAAGTGCGAAGCATTCCATGCAGGGCATCAATCCTTGTTCTAAGTCGGTAAACGACCCTCAGCGACCCTACCTGGTATCCCGGGTTCTATGGCTCGTGATTAGGTAGACCGGCCGTTGGCGGCGACTGCTCAGCGGCAAGTCGTCGGCCTTTGCGGTCGTTGGCGTAAAGCGCCCAATCGGGCGGCAATTCGTCTCTTACCTGCCGCCCAGCCTTACCTAGCCATCGGTTGCTCAGCGCGCTTTTCAGGGCGGTAGGTTTAGAGGATGTCATCTCTCCTCCCAGTCTTCCACACGTACGAATGGGCATCGGGTCCGACCTGCCTCAAGCCGGATGCCAGGTTGAACGACAGTTCCTATGCACGGGCGAGGCGGTTAGTGCTGATTCTGGAGGAGAGCGACTGCGATGCCCGGTTGGGCGCGCCAGCCACCGATAGTCGATCAACTCGCTTCTAAGCTCTCCAGCAACTGATGCCTGCTCTTTAGGTCATGCAGATACTGCGCGTCCTTGCAGCGAGCGATCGCCTCCTGGGAGTAGGACCTAGACAAAGGAAAATTCTTCAGCTTCTCTGCGCACTTGCTCAATTGATCGAAGTAGATCGCCAGCCTATCGGAGGCCTTCGCGTCTCGCTCGGCAGATTCGAGTGCTAGCTCTGCGGTGTGGAGTGATGACTCAAACATGCCCAGTTCCAACTGTGCCCTCGACTTCTGATAGAGGAGCCAATGATCGACCCTGTCAGGATGGATCTTGTCAATCCGATCGAGCGCCAGTTGCGGCATGCCCGCCGAGATGTACGTTTTTGCAATGACCCTCGCTACAAACGGATCGACCACTTGCGATAAATCCAGTGCTGCCGCAAATGTGGCCGCACTTTTGTTGATGCGGGCCTGCAGGTCGTACTTCCCGAGTCGGCCAGCTGCTGTCGCGGTGTTCGTCAAAGACTCGCAAGCACTGGCCCACTGCTTTCGCTCCACGGCGCTTGGCGGCATGGCGAGCAGCTCAGGCAGAGCCTCTGCTAGAGTCACACACACTGCCGAGTGGTGATAGCCAAACACGGAGGTAAACGACAAGTAGGCCTCGTAGAACTGATCTAAGCCTTCTAACGCCGACATCGCAATGGCTTCTGCGAGTCGCTCCACATACACCGGATTTGCCGATAGTTCATCGCATACAATCCGATACGAGCGCAGGCGGGCGATCGCGGCGAGCGAAACTCGCAGCGGGACAGACGATAGTTCGGCGAGCATCCGATCGATGAGCCATCGGATGGCCCGCTCACCTTCCGATTTCAAGTCGCCTGTTGCCTCTCTCTGGGTGCCAATATGTGCTATCTGCCCGTACGTCGCGTGCCAGTCAGGGCGAAGCTTCAGGACCTCCAGGAAGCAGGCAAGAGCTTCTTTAAGCATGCCACACCGTCTAAGTGCCTTCCCTCTGTGATGCATGAGCTCGGCTCTAATCTCATCCTCGGCACCGGCATCCAGAGCCTGCTGATACGCCGTCGCACAATCCTTGTAGTACTGCTGCCGGGCAGCATGATCGTCAATGGTGTAAGCATGCGCCTCCTTAGCGTCAACAATACTGAGCAGTTCAGCGAGTGAGCTCTTCGCATTGATCTCATAGGTGTGCAGATCTGCCCAACATTGACGCACCTGCCGGTCTACCTGCAGCAGCGAATAGAGAAGCCAGTCTGGCTTCCTGGCCTTGCGCGCTTCATCAGCGGCGCGCAGTTGGTCCGAGCACAAGTGAATTTCTCGCAAAACGCTCGGCACCATTTCACCACCTACCTTGCCGACATACGCCGCAATGGAGTCTGCAATGGCCAATGATCCAGGCGTTTCCCTGACTGCCTCACAGATCAGGTCGTGCACCTTCAGAACACCCGGAGCCGCTCCTTGTTGGAGAATTGCTAGCCGCTGCAGGTTTACCCGCTCGATCTGACCGATAAAGTGGGCCAGGAAGCGCGAGTCATGGATGGCCGACCCGGAATCGGCAATCTTGACCAGCGCGGCGAGATTGTTCGGCTCAAGTCGCTTGAGTAGCGACTTCATGATCGAAGTGCCGTCACCTTGAGAAAGCGCGTCGGGATTGCCGAGGACTTCGCTATAGAGGTCATCCCTAGAAATATCGCCTAGTTCCACAATGTTGCGTGTGGTGGCAAGAATCAGCGGTGAGAACCTGCATGCTTCAACAAACTTTGAACCCAGTGCACTCAGTTTCTCTGGCCCCTCACCTAAAATCTTCGCGGCCGTCTCCGGAGAAAGACGTGGAGTCGCGACATAGAGCGCGCTCCCTGGCGAGTTCAGCTGAGACGTGACGAGTACGATGCCGCCGAGCGCAAAACCAGCCTGAAGCTCCGTGAACATCGAAAGATCAGTTGCGCGCTCAAGGCTGTCGATGACTAGAATCGATTTTCGAGAATTGAATGCGCCGGCAACGTTGAATGGAACGCCGCCTCTCGCGCGCTGGACCGAGCTCAGTGGTTTGTCCTTCTTCCAATCTTCTCCTGAAATCCAGATATAGTCCTCGAAACCGCCTACTTCCCTGTGGACGAAGTCGATTGCTGCCTGCGTTTTTCCTGATCCGCTTAGCCCGTACAGGACACAGATGTTGTTTCCGGCAGCAAGATGCGCGCGCACGGCGTTAAGGATCGCCTCTTCCGGCTGGTAGGCCTCGCAAGCCCCAGGCACTCTCCCGTAGTACTCATAGTTCTGAAGGTTCTGGGAGAAATCGGGGAAGAAGTCAGCAAAGAATGCCGCCGATTCAGCGCTGGCGATAGAGAAATCGTAGATATACTTTGCCAACTCCCGCGCATCGAGAATGTTGACGAGGTCGGCGTAGCGCTTCCCGTGTTCTGTCGAGCGGAACTTTGCCCGAAAGGATTCCGGCTCCTCTTGACTGGCAATCAAATAGATCTTCTTCGGGGTGCCATGGGTCAAGGCGTGATCGATATCGTTCTCAATCTTTCCGAACTTGGGAGGATCGTCCTTGTTAGCGGAGTCTTCAAAGTAATCCTTTTTGGCGCTGTACTCGCCTACTACAGATCCGTCCTGAGAGAACGTGTCCACGGTATAGCCGACCGGGCGATAGTCCTTGTTCAAGCCGTGATGGATTAGCCGCTTCACCTCGATGTGTTCAATGACTGCGTGTCCGACCAGCTCTAGCTCGGACGCCCCCATCACTACTATCTCGTCAATCAAGTCGTGGATGATTCTCTTTTTTATGTGTTCGAATTGCATTCTGACTCCGGAAAGTTGCTGGAGATATAAGGTGAAATTTCAAGTGATGTCGCGCCATAGAACTCTTGGTCGTGCGAACACGATTGGTTTGAAATCAGTGGCACGGTGCGACGGCAGGATCAGCAATTATCAAAACTGATGCCTAGATCCATGTAAACCGATCTGAGCTCATCGTCTGTGAGTGGCCACAGGCTCTTCGTCTCTGCTGGCTTAGAAGAGGCAAGAAGATAGGCGAGCAAGATAGCCGGCTGTCGATACAAGTGATGTGTGTCTCGACGCTTCGCGATACAAGTTGGAATGTAGCTTTTTTGTTGTATCAGCCTGTCCAAGCGGTCTGCAAGGTCCAGAGGGATTCTGTCGGAAAATGCCTCAATGATCAGCATGTTGGACTTTTCGGCCTCTGAGTCTGCACCAACATACTTCTCATACCCACGAGCCAAGGCATTCATCGCTTCGCGGAAGGGCTTTGAGGCAGCGGAAAGGTCGTCCATCACGATCACAAAGAAGTCGTCAGCGGCTTCGATTAGAGCCATGCTTTTTGCGACTGTTCGCTTTGTCTCGGCCGATGCCGACTTCTTGGGCTTGTAGATCGTGTCGTGGGTTAGCTCACTGTGCGCATGTTGGAGCAACGTGCGGACCTGTATCTCGCACGGTGTCCCGGGAGGTATCTTGAAGCCAGAATGGTGAATCTCCTTCTTGGCACGCACCACGTAATGGACCGACTGATAGGCAAACTCAAGGGGGCGTTCGCGACGTTCTTCTTCATAGTCGCGATCTTTTGAGGCTTCCCAGTCATCGCAATCTTCAATGGCCTGCTGGACCAAGGCAATTTCCCTGGAGAGCAGCACCACAAACCTCATGCCTACCTTGTCAGTTATTTCACCATAGGGGTCAGCATAGGGCTTGTTGCGGAATAACGCTTTGTCGACAAGCGACTTAGCCTCTTTGAGCCTTGGCTCAGCTGGAATTTTAAGAAAATAGCTGAGGCTAACAGGTGGGGCGTCACGAGAAAGTAGCCTTTCTAGGTAGAACTCAATCCGGCTGCGGACATAGTCTGCCCACGCACTGAAGATAGGCCGCTCTGCTTCCCAGCGTGTGCGAACCTCTTCTTCTGTCATTCCTGAGTCCTGATTCTGTCCTTGACCGTAATCTGCGTCCAAACTGGAATATGACCATGTTCGTCCTCATCGCCATCGACGGTCTGAAGCCTAATCATGCTTTCGAACTTGTCGGCAGGGACGATCAGTTTGATCTCGTTCGAGAAGCCCACTTTCCTATAGCGGAGCACGCTTGTTACATCTGCCAAATCCTTGTGAATGGCTGTGTCGGGGAAGTCTCTAGCAGTCATGAACTCCGTATAGGCATCCCGGAGCACCGGATCGGCAAGGTAGGTTTGGGCGAAAGTAGAGGTCTGGACTGTGGGCGTTTGATCTACTTTTAGGTAGGTGACAAGCGCATTGTACAAATCGAGTTTCTGTTCCTCGGGCAAGTCAATGCCACGAATGAACTCTTTGGTATGGTCGTGGAATTCCCGGGTCCTCCGTGCGCTTGTCTCAGGAAAGGTGCAGCCAAGGAATCCTTCATAGAAGTACTGTGCGGCGGTGAGCTTGTTTACAGAGATATTGTCATCGTAAATGAACGCCTTCCAGCCACCTGGCACCTCAAGCGCAGGATCGATTTCGACGAAGAGCCCAATCTTGTACAGCTTGGTTTGCGGTGTCAGGAGCAAATCGTTGAGGTATCGGAGCGAGATTGAACCATCTGCCTCCGTTTGCCGCGTGAAGCCACTGTGTGTTTCCGCCTTGATAAGGCCCACAATACGCTTGGCTGGGTGGCCTGCGGTGCCTGTGAATACGACCAGAATCCCGCCTGGGAGGCCACGGCTGGTTTGAGCGGTGGCAAGCTTATTCGCGGCATTGGCCGATCTGGTTATGAACAGAGGATCGTCAAAATCTACAAGCTGATCTGCCAGAGCACACATGCTGCCGGGGCCGGAATCGACAATAGTCATCTCTAGCGCACGGGAGGCTTTCCCCATCGCATCCATGATCCTTGAGCACAGGGCTTCGACCCCATGAGGATCAAGCGCAACCAGAGTCGTGCCATACGCTGGCGGGACGATATTACGGTCATTGTCACGCTTAAAAACTTCATGAGTGATGATCCTGTCTATCGTTAGGTTCTCGAATATCATTGCCCGCCCGCAGCATATACAAAACCTAATTATGACCCGGGTGTCATTTGTTGGATAGTTCTACCTGAATCGCACTCAATTCCATAGACGTACTTGAATGTCTCGTTCGGTCGCGGTGAAAACTATGGAACCGTTGCCTATGTATCGCCGAATCGAGAAGCTGCCGCGCAGCGCGGTCTGCCCCTGAACGGCAAGTATCCAAGCCATTGCGGCCCTTAACTGCTGGGCACCTGAACGTCGGTAAAGGCCGAGGTCCTTCCGTAGGTCTTCCGGCAGGTTTCAGAGTCAACCGGACCTTTGATGGACGGATTCGGATAGTCGATGAACGGCAGGTCGTGGCCGACTCCAAACAAAGTTATGTCACAACAGGCAACTCATCCCAAC
>NZ_JBLIZW010000036.1:0-3210 GCF_048860245.1 Aquabacterium sp.
GCGGTCATCAACAACCGGGCCATCGCCAACGTGTTGCCCGAGAACCTGAGTCACTCCGACATCAATGGGGAATTGGGCTTGCCCAATGGCTACACCCAAGACGTCGACCAGTTTCTGGCGTCTTTGCCAGGATTCAAGCGCCCGTGACCTGCCTGCGGCCCGAGAACCACCGGGCCCGCAACAAGGCGACACACTCCGCCAGGCCGACCAGAACGGCCGCACCCAAGGCAAGAATCTGAAAGGCGTGGCGAGAGAGTTTTTTGGTCAACATGATCGCGATCCGGCTGAAGCGACTGAGGCTATCGATCCCCGATGACAAGGCCGTGACACACCGTTGTCGTCGCCTTGTCATGCGAGACTGGCAGCATGGGCCAACCCCATCTTCGCTGCCCAGCCGATCGCCACATGCCCTCAGATCTACCAGAGCTGGATGCGCTGTTGCGCATCATTGAACTGGGACAGCCACACCTCGACACGCAGGTAGCGTGCACCGTTCAGGTGGGAAGGCATCAACTGGAGGTGCTGACCATCGCCCTGGGCAACCCCTCCCCCAACGTTCCTGCCATCGGATTCTTCGGCGGGGTCCATGGTCTGGAGCGCATTGGGGCCGAGGTGGTCATGACCCATCTGGCCAGCCTGGTGCAACGGCTCAGGTGGGACAGCCTGCTGCATCACCAACTCGAATCGGTTCGCATGGTGTTCATGCCATTGGTGAACCCCGGCGGCCTCTGGCAAGGCACCCGCGCCAACCCCAATGGCATTGACTTGATGCGCAATGCGCCCGTCAACGCGTCCGAGGCGGTCCCGTTTCTGATCGGTGGACAGCGACTCAGCGCCGCCCTGCCCTGGTACCGCGGTGCCGTCAACACACCCATGGAAGCGGAAAGCCAGGCGCTGTGCAACGTTGTACAGAAGGAACTGCTCCCTCGCCCGTTTTCCATTGCTGTCGACTGCCACTCGGGATTTGGCACCCAAGACCGAATCTGGTTTCCGTTTGCCCACACGCGCAAACCGATTCATCACCTGCCTGAAGTCCATGCCTTGCATCGGATCTTCGACCAAGCTAACGCGCACCATCGCTATATCTTCGAGCCGCAGAGTGTTCAGTACCTGACACATGGCGATCTCTGGGACCACTTGTACCTGCAAAGCGTGCAGACACAGCCCGATCACGTTTTTTTGCCGCTGACCTTGGAGATGGGCTCGTGGATGTGGGTCAAAAAAAATCCCCGACAACTTTTCAGTCGCCACGGCATCTTCAATCCGCTGATCGAGCACCGACAACAGCGGGTGCTTCGCCGGCACATGGCGTTGCTCGATTTCATGGGACGCGCAAGCTGTAGCCACGGCCGATGGCTCCCTGACCCCGACGCGCGCGCACTGCATCACCGGCAAGCCCTGGCGCGTTGGTATCCCGAACAACCACGCCCGCGGTTCATGCACACATGACAACCTGGATACTGCTCAGAGGCCTGACCCGAGGAAGCGGCCATTGGGGCCAATTTCCCGACCTATTGCGTGCGCTTCTGCCGATAGGTGATCAGATCCTGACACCGGATCTGCCGGGCAACGGTGCCGCATGCCATCTCCGCAGCGCAAGTCGCGTCAGCGACATGGTCGCGCAATTGAGGCAAGCCACCGGCATCGGTGCCGCGTCAACGCCGGTGCGCCTGATTGCCATGTCGCTGGGGGCCATGATCGCCACCGAGTGGGCATACACGCATCCAGAGGAGATTCAGGCCTGTGTGCTCATCAATACGAGCATGAGGCCTTTCAGCCCCTTCTGGCACAGACTACGCCCCCAAAACTATGGGCGCATCGCATCCCTGCTGATGCGCCGGGCGTCGGCTGACGAGTGGGAACAGGCCATCCTTGATATGACGTCCAGGCACCCCGCCGACCCATTCTCAACGCGTCAAACCTGGTGCCAACTGCGAGCGCATCAGCCCGTCCAGACCAGCAACGCCTTGAGGCAGCTTTGGGCTGCGGCCAAGTACCGTGCACCCAATGTGCCCCCCCGAGTACCGATGCTGATCCTCAATGGTCAAGGAGACCGCCTGGTGCATCCATCTTGCTCAGCGCAAGTGGCAAAAGCCTGGCAGACCCCGATCCTCACGCATCCCACGGCGGGGCATGATCTGCCGCTGGATGCGGGGCCTTGGGTGGCTCAGCAGATTGCGGCGTGGGCGCAGCACCTCCCATCACCTGCTCTCCGCCCAGCGCATCCAGCAGATCCGGAATCAGCTGACTCAATTCGCCGGTCGTGATGGCTGCGTCCGCATCGAAGGTTTCGCCTTTGTCGACGGCCACGGCTCCCTCGAAGACCACATCCAAGAAGGCCACCTTCTTGAGTTGCAAGGACTCGGTGAGGATGAAGGAAACCCGATCGCGCCAAGTCATCCCCACCCGCGTGGGCACCTTGCCGCTCACGATGTGCTGCTTGACTTCATCGGTGTCGAGCGGGTGGCGCGCGTACCGCACGACCGACTTCATCTCGTCCTGAGACTTCAGCTCGCACTCGCGGTCAATCGAGAAGCCATAGGGTGCCTCGCCTGTCCCCAACCAGTGCGTCATGGCGGCTGCCGGTGACATCTCGGTTTGCAGCAACGACAAGGCCAAGCCGTCGAACGACTTGATCAACAAGGTCACCACTTCATCGGCTTTGGATTGGCTGCCCGTATCCAGCACCAACAACTGATCCTTGGGCGCAATCCAGACCCGCGTCACAGACTGCTTCGTGAACGCCATCGGCAACAGCTCGTGTAAGGCCTGTTCTTTCAGATCCTTGATCTGCTTTTTGCCAGGTTTACGACCCGTCTGCTCTTCAATCTGTGCCGCAATTTCCTCGGTGCGCTTTTTGATGACAGCGCCTGGCACCACGCGCTGCTCAGTCATCAACTTCAGCAACAACTGACCATCGACCATCTCTACCAGCGGCGCATGAGCCTCACCACGCGGCTCCACCCATCCGGAGGACTTTTGCTGCGTGGCACCGCATTCCACGAATCGCGCCTTGTCGAGCTCCGCCTCGATCTCCGTGACGGAGGCGGCCCAACCCTGCCCGATGCGATAAATCGTCAGATTCTTGAACATGCTGATTTCTCCACAGCGCGCCTGAGACGCACTCAAATGGTTGCGCACAAAAGAAAACGCCCCTGACGAATCAGGGGCGTTCTTGTCTTGGCGGAGTCGGAGGGATTCGAACCCTCG
>NZ_JBLIZW010000037.1:0-56231 GCF_048860245.1 Aquabacterium sp.
GCGTGGCGGCCGGCAACATGGATTCGATGATCAACCGCTACACGGCCGATCGCAAAATCCGCAGTGACGACGCCTACACCCCCGGTGGCCAGGGCGGCGCGCGCCCGGACCGTTGCTCGGCGGTCTACGCCCAGCGTTGCCGGGAGGCGTTCAAGGATGTGCCCATCGTCATGGGTGGCATTGAGGCCTCGCTGCGGCGAATCGCGCACTACGACTACTGGTCGGACAAGGTGCGCCGCGCCATCCTGATGGATGCCAAAGCCGACTTGCTGGTGTACGGCAATGCCGAACGCGCCATCGTGGAGGTGGCTCACCGTCTGGCCGCCCGCGAGCCGATCGCCTCGATCACCGATGTGCGAGGCACGGCCTTCATGCGCAAGCGCCACGACCCCACGGCGCAAGGCTGGTTTGAACTGGATTCCACCGAAGTCGACCTGCCCGGCCGCATCGACCAACACATCAACCCCTACCTGACCACGGGCCAACTGGCTGCCGACAACGGCGCCACCTGCGCCATGGAAGAGGCCGGCGCCTTTGACCCGACCCCGTCCGATGGCAGCAAGCCCATCCGCATCGTGCCCAACCCGGCGCTGGCTGCCAAAACACCGGCAAAGGCCCTGCCCGAGCGCAGCGGCAAGATCGTCATGCCCCCGCGGGACCGCACCGTGATCCGCCTGCCCTCTTACGAGCAGGTGAAAGACGACCCGGTGCTGTATGCCCACGCCAACCGTGTGCTGCACCTCGAAACCAACCCGGGCAATGCCCGCGCACTGGTGCAACGCCACGGCGAAGGCCCGGGGGCGCAAGATGTGTGGATCAACCCGCCCCCCATTCCGCTGACCACGTCCGAAATGGACATGGTGTTTGACCTGCCCTACGCCCGCGCGCCGCACCCCAAGTATGGCGATGCGGTCATCCCGGCGTGGGACATGATCCGCTTCAGCGTGAACATCATGCGTGGCTGCTTCGGGGGCTGCACTTTCTGCTCGATCACCGAGCACGAGGGCCGCATCATCCAGAGCCGCTCCGAAGCGTCGGTCCTCAAAGAGATCGAAGACATCCGCGACAAGGTCAAGGGCTTCACCGGCGTCATCTCCGACCTGGGTGGCCCCACGGCCAACATGTACCGGCTGGGTTGCAGCTCCAAGGCCATCGAGGCGGCTTGCCGCAAGCCGTCATGCGTGTACCCGACCATCTGCCAGAACCTGCACACCGACCATGGTCCGCTGGTGCGCATGTACCGCCGCGCCCGCGCGCTGCCCGGCATCAAGAAGATCCTGATTGGCTCGGGTCTGCGCTATGACCTCGCCGTGCGTGCGCCCGAGTACGTGAAAGAGCTGGTGACCCACCACGTGGGTGGCTACCTCAAGATCGCCCCCGAGCACACCGAGAACGGCCCGCTGACCAAGATGATGAAGCCGGGCATCGGTACGTACGACCGCTTCAAGCAGATGTTCGAGCAGTTCAGCGAAGAGGCGGGCAAGAAGCAATACCTCATCCCCTACTTCATCGCAGCCCACCCCGGCACCACCGATGAAGACATGATGAACCTGGCCATCTGGCTCAAGCGCAACGGCTTCAAGGCCGACCAGGTGCAAACCTTCTACCCCAGCCCCATGGCCACGGCCACGGCCATGTACCACTCCGGGCTGAACACGCTCAAGGGCATCAGCCGTCAGCCCGGTCGCGGCGAATCGGTCGACATCGTCAAGGGTGAGAAACGTCGCCGACTGCACAAGGCCTTCCTGCGCTACCACGACCCCAACAACTGGCCGCTGCTGCGCGATGCGCTCAAGGCCATGGGCCGCGCCGACCTGATCGGCAACGGGCAACACCAACTGATCCCGACGTACCAGCCCTCAACCGATGGCGGCTACGAAAGCGCACGCCGCAAGAACTCCACCAAGGCCGGCACCAAGACCTCGGTGGTGACGGTGGGCCGTGCCAGCGGGCAACGTGCCTCGGCCTCCCGCCATGCCGAGGCCAGCGACACCCAACGGGACCCGCGCGATTTGCCGCGCGGCGCAAGCGCTCAACCAAGACGTGGTCAGATCCTCACGCAACACACAGGCTTGCCACCACGGCAAACCGGCGCAGGACGTGCAGGCAGCGGCGCGGCTCGCCCGGCCAGCAAGTCCGCCCGCCCGGTCAAGAAGGGCCGTTGACGGCCCCGTGATGTGTTCAGCGTGAGGCGGCCGCCTTGCGCTGCGCCAGCCATTGCGCGTCATAGCGATCAATCGCCAGGCGCCACGCGGTGGGATCATTCTGGCGGGGCAGCAGCAGCACCAGCACACTGCCAGCCTTGACCCGCGCGGGGCGCACGACCAATTGCATCTCGCCCATGGTGACATGCGTCTCGCGCACCATGCGCCCCATTTCGAGCCCCACACCCACGCGCCCGACTGCTGCCAGAAGATGGTGGCTTTGCGCCGCCATGTCGGCCGCCGGGGCATGGGGCGTCGAAGCCACCACGCTGCGATCAGCCAGCAGGAACAGGCAGCCAGGCGTGCTGGCGGTGCGCGCCACAATCTCTTGCAGATACAGGTCGAACTCCCCCTGTGGTTTGGGCATGGCCGGCGCCGCAGCCTGGTTCACCACCAACAGGGGCGAAGCCAACTGAGCATCCGGCGATTTGGGGCGGCGGGTCACCGTGACCACATCGGCAGCCGTCACATCGCTCTGACCCTTGAGGCGACTGGCATCGAGCAAGGGCATGCGACTGCCCACATTGGCCTGAGCATGCCGGTTCCAACTGGCCACCATCAACGCCCACAGCCCACTGGTGGCGGTGGTGGCAGGCCCCACCTCCATCTTCACCCGTGTCTGCTGCCCGAACTCTTCGATGGCCTGCGTCAATGGCTCCTCGCGCTTTTGCGGCAGCACCAGCATCGGCACCAGGATGGAGCGCCGTGCGTGTGTCAAATCGTCCTTCAGGCAGGTCAGCGCCAGTTGTGTTTGCGGCCCCAGGCTTTCGCCAAACAAGACATGCAGCCCCGCCCACTCGGTCAGCACACGGCTGATGGCAATTTGCTCGGAGGATTCGGTCTGGGCATCGTCCAGGTAGATGCGCACCTTGTCACCGCGCGCCGGGCAATCCACATAGGTCAAGGTCGCCAGGACGGTGCCAAAGCCTTGGCGCCGCACGCTCAACTCTTCGACGGGCAGACTGGTGGTGCGCGCAAAGGCTTCCAGAAAGGCGCGGGCAGCCCCGCCCCCCAGGTCGCGCAACAACAGATAAGGCGCGCCAGCCAACTCGAAGTGCTGACGCAGTGCCTCGGACGGGTCACAGACGACAAACAACTCTCTGAGCTTGTCGGACACCTTCTTCCCCAACTCGCGGGACTGCGATGGCTGGTCCGGCTTGTCATCCAGGATTTGGGTGGGCACCTGCGTCGAACCGTCACTCGCCCCGGCACTGCCCTTTTCCCAACGCATGTCCATTCCCCACCCCTTCATTTAATAGATGTCGTATTCAGTACATACCCTAAGCAAGACGGAGTGTAACAACATGCATCAAACGCTGAGGCCTGTCGATATGCCAATCTCTGTTAAGGGTTTGCAAATAACAATGTTTTTTTCATATGCCTCAAGCCTCCCCTTCAGATGACCGATAACACCATGGAGGAAAGAGGGAATTAACCCTCAGTCTGCTGGATCCAGGAGTAGCTGTAAATGAAGATGCGTCACGTCCTGCTGAGTTTTGGGATGGCAGGAGCGGTTTTTACGGGCATCGTTGGTGCCGTGGGTGGCATCAGCCTGCGGAGCCTGGGCCAGAGCATGGACAACACGGTCGTGGCCACACAAGCCACGCAGTACGCCACCTTGGGCGACATGATGCATGAAGGCTTGCGAGGCGATGTCTTTCAGGCACTTATGTACGCCCAGATGGGTCAGGTTGCCCCCATTCAGGACGCCATCAAAGAGGCGGACGAGCATGGCAAGGACTTCATCAACTACGTAGAGTCCTTGTCGCGCCTCGAATTGGAGCCAACCATTCTGCGCGCCGTGGAAGAAGAACTCCCCATCGTCAAACGGTACGCGTCCGTCGGACAGGAAATCTGTCAGCTCGCGGCCCGGGACCCGCAAACGGCGTCGACCAAGCTGCCCGAGTTCATCAAGTTGTTTGAAGAGCTCGAAGGCAAGCAAATCAAGGTCATCAAAGACATCGAGGCACACGCCAAGGCTACGGACGAAGCTGCCACAGCCGCACGCAGCCGCGCCAACTGGACCATGATCGTCACCTCGGTCCTGGGCGCCATCATCCTGTTTGGTGGTGCGCTGGCCATCACGCGCTACCTGATGCGCACGCTCGGTGGCGAGCCCGGCACCGTGCGACGCTTGCTGCACAAGGTCGCATCTGGCGACTTGGGCTTCCACGTCCGCGTGGCACCCGGCGACGAACACAGTCTGGTTGCAGGCCTGGCAGAAATGATCGAGCAATTGCGGGCCACCGTCATGCGCGTACGCCAGAATGCCGACAGCGTCTCGTCGGCGTCCACACAGGTGTCGGAAGGCAGCGCGGACCTGTCCAACCGCACACAGGATCAGGCAGCCGCGCTGGAGCGTTCCGCATCGGCGCTGGAGCAACTGTCGAGCACCGTCAATCACAACGCCGAAAGCGCCTCGCAAGCCAGCGAACTGGCCCACAACGCCAGCCACGTTGCGACCCAAGGCGGCCAGTTGGTGACCCACCTCGTGCAAACGATGCAGGACATCAATCACTCGTCTCAGAAGATCTCCGACATCATCGGCGTGATCGACGGCATCGCCTTCCAGACCAATATCCTGGCCTTGAACGCCGCTGTGGAAGCCGCACGTGCCGGTGAACAGGGCCGAGGGTTTGCGGTGGTTGCGGGCGAAGTGCGCTCGCTGGCGCAGCGCAGTGCCGAAGCCGCTCGTGAAATCAAGTCACTGATCACAGCCAGCGTGGAACGTGTGGGGACCGGTGCGGAGCAAGCCAATCAGGCGGGCAGCACCATGACAGAAATCGTCAACGCGATCACACGCGTCAGCGACATCATTGGTGAGATCAGCCACGCCAGCCGCGAACAAACGCAGGGGCTGACCCAAGTGACCGAAGCCGTCACGCAGATGGAGCAAGGCACGCAAAGCAACGCGGCCATGGTGGAAGAAACCGCCGCCGCGGCAGAAAGTCTGCGTCGTCAGGCCGAACACCTGTCGCACGCGGTGGCCGTCTTCCAGTTGCAAAGCTGATCAGCTCAGCCACCAGACCGCTGACCACCCCACCACCAGGTTCAGCACCAGCACGACCGTCACCCCTGCGCCAAAACGCCACCCCCCTGACAAGGATGCGACAGAGGCGCGGGTGACGGCATTGGCACTCAAAGCCACCATGATGCCGGTCATGAGCAAAGGGGCCGTCAATTTGCCTGCGGCATACAGCGACATCAGGCTCGCCATGGGCGCATGGGCATCTGCCAGCGCGGCCACGCCCGTCCCCAGCAACAGCCCGCTCACGCCGCCTTGCTGCGCCCAGTAAACCAGCACCGAGCCGCCAAACAACAGTGCCGCCACCATCACGGCCTCCTGCAAACGCAACACGGCATGCGCCGAATCCGGCGGGTGCCCGTGCCCGTTTTGCCGCCACAGCAACACCCCCAGCACCAGCGGCACCGAAGCCCCCATCAACACCAGGGGCCATAAGGCCTGAACCGCTTCAGGTGCGACCACCGAGCCCATGAGCACGATCTGCGCCCAGGTGGCCACCATCGACAACACCGCCGAACACAAGGCCAGCCGCAAGGGCACTGTCCCCGCGTGGTACATCCCGGCCATCGAGGCAATCGTCGCCGAGCTGGAGACAAAGCCACCCAGCAAGCCGGACAGCGCCAAGCCCGCCCGCGCGCCCAGCAAACGCTTGGCAATGTGACTGGCGGCCTGCATCAACAGGATCAGGATGACCAGCATCAGCACCCGCCTGGGCGACATGTGCCCCAACCAGCTCACTGGCTGACTGGGCAACAAAGGCAACAAGACCAGCGACAAGGCTGCCAGCAAGAGCCCATCATGCAACTCCTGCTCGCTCAACCAATGGGTGGCAAAGTGATGCAGGCGCTCGCGCGCGGCCAACACCCCCGCCACCATGGCTGCGCATCCTGCCGCCAACGCGGGATGCTCGATGGCCAACATCCCGATCAAGGCCGTCGCGATCAGCGCCAACTCCGTGGTCAAGCCCGGATCCTTGGAACGCGAACGCGCGTAAGCCAAGGCAGCCAGGATGGCCACCCCTGCGAGGGCCACGCTGGCCAGCACGTCCGACACCAGTTGCGCCATGGCGCCCAGCAAGGCGGCCACGGTAAAGGTGCGCAAGCCCGCTGCACTGCGGTCATCGCCCTCACCTTTGCGTCGCTCACGCTCCAGACCAATGAGCAGCCCAGACCCGACCGCCACGGCCAAGCCCACCTGATCCGCCGACAAAAATCCGTTCACTTCCACGTTCAGCCTCACCCTCCCCCTCAAGTATGGCTTGCCCCAGTCTTGCACGCTGCGGAATCTGCCCTGCGCTGCCTTAAACTTGAGACTTTCTCCGCGACCGCTGTCCATGTCTGCCGCCACCAACGGAAACGCCTCCGCCCTGTTCGATTTCAAGAGCGCCACGCTCCCGCTGGAAGCCTTTCTGCTGCGCACGGGCAACCTGACCTCGCTCGCACAGGCCCTGGAAGAGCGTTTTGGTGCCACGCCCGACCTCTTCAACGGTGAGCCCGTGGTGATTGACCTCACCCACCTGGCCAGTCTGGACGTGGCGGTGAACTTCCCCGCCCTGATCGAACTGCTGGCCCGCTACAAGATCAAGCCAATTGCCGTGCGCGGTGGCACCGTGTCGCAAACCTACGCAGCCCAACAGGCCGGTCTGATCGAGGCCCCCGATGGCCACGCACCGGCTGCCCGCGTCGAAACCGTGGTGCAAGAGGTGGTGCGCGAAGTCATTCGCGAAGTGCCCGTTGAAGTCCCCGTGCATGTGCCGATGGCGGCCAGCACCATGATCCTCGACAAGCCCCTGCGCTCCGGCCAGCAGGTCTACGCCAAAGGCGGGGACCTGATCGTCATGGCCGTGGTCAACCACGGCGCCGAAGTGATTGCCGACGGCTCGATCCACGTCTACGCCCCGCTGCGCGGCAAGGCCATCGCCGGCGCCAAAGGCAACACCGACGCCCGCATCTTCTCTACCTGCATGGAGCCCGAACTGGTCTCCATCGCCGGCACCTACCGCACCACCGATACGCCGCTGCCGCCCAATGTGGTGGGCAAGCCTGCCCAGATCCGTCTGGATGGCGATCGCCTGGTGTTCGACCCCATTGAACTCTGATCCAGCATTAACTGAAAGGACCGCCAGACATGGCCAAGATCATCGTGGTGACCTCCGGCAAAGGCGGCGTCGGCAAGACGACCACCAGCGCCAGCTTCGCTTCCGGCCTCGCCTTGCGTGGCCACAAGACGGCCGTGATCGACTTCGACGTCGGTCTGCGTAACCTGGACCTGATCATGGGTTGCGAACGCCGCGTGGTGTACGACCTGATCAACGTGATCCACGGCGAAGCCAACCTGAACCAGGCCCTCATCAAGGATAAGCAGTGTGAAAACCTGTTTGTGCTGGCCGCCTCGCAAACCCGCGACAAGGAAGCCCTGACGCAAGACGGCGTCGAGCGCGTCCTCAAAGAGCTGGGTGAAATGGGCTTCGAGTACATCGTTTGCGACTCGCCCGCCGGCATCGAAACCGGTGCGCTGATGGCCATGCACTTTGCCGATGAAGCCATCGTGGTGACCAACCCCGAAGTGTCGTCGGTGCGTGACTCCGACCGTATTCTGGGCATGCTCAGCAGCAAGACCAAGCGTGCACAAGATGGCGCCGAGCCCATCAAGGAGCACCTGCTGATCACGCGCTACAACCCGAACCGCGTGGAAGGCGGCCAGATGCTGTCGCTCGATGATGTCTACGACATCCTCAAGGTCAAGCTGATCGGTGTGATCCCCGAGTCGGAGAGCGTGCTCAACGCCTCCAACCAAGGTATCCCTGCCATCCACATGAAGGGCACCGATGTGGCCGAGGCCTATCAGGACGTGATCGACCGTTTCCTGGGCCAGGACAAGCCCCTGCGTTTCGTGGAAGCGGAAAAGCCCGGCTTCTTCAAGCGCCTGTTCGGAGGCAAGTAAGCCATGGGATTCCTCAACTTTTTCCTCGGCGAGAAGAAGCAGACGGCCTCGGTGGCCAAGGAACGCCTGCAACTCATCCTCGCCCACGAGCGCAATGGCCGCTCGTCCAGCCCCACCTATCTGCCTGATCTTCAGCGCGAACTGGTGGCGGTGATTTCCAAGTACGTCTCGATCAATCCGGACGACATCAAGGTCAACCTGGAGCGCCAGGACGACCTCGAAGTGCTGGAAGTCAAGATCGAACTGCCCGAAGCCAAACGCTGATCGGCACAGGGCACACACCGGGCCAGCTCACCGCGCTGGCCCGCGTGCTCAACAACGACCCGAGCGACGGCTGCGAGGCTGCAACTTGTCCAGCTCGGTCAGCTGCTGCTTGAGCAACAACAGCAAGGTTCGGGCATCGCCCACCGACAACGACAGGCAACTGGACGCGTTGTAGTCGTCTTTGGCCGGACGAGGCAACACCAGCGCATCCAGACCAATTTCGATCAGTCCCTTGTCGTGTTTGAGGGACTTCAGCTTCTGCAATTCAATGTCGTAGGTTTTCACGGGTCAGCGCCTGGAAACAAGATGCCGACATTGTCAGGGCAATGGTGATCGCGGCGCCCATGCATGACCCTCGATCACGGGCTGCCTGCGCAAAACAGGCTTGCTGCAGTGCACAATGCACACCATCAGTCCGTTGTGAGGAAGCCGGTCATGCGTTACGTTGTGTTCAATCAGAAGGGTGGCGTGGGCAAGTCGACCATCACCTGCAATTTGGCCGCCATCAGTGCCGCACAAGGGCTGAAGACCCTGGTCGTGGACCTGGACCCACAAGGCAACTCCACGCACTATCTGCTGGGTGGCCCGCAAGAAGACGCGGATGTCAGCGCTGCCGAGTTTTTCGACCAAACCCTGAAATTCAGCGCACGCCCCAAGGGCCCGGAGGACTACGTCATCCAGACGCCTTGGGAAGGTCTGGATCTGATGCCTTCGCACCCCAGCCTGGAAGAGCTGCACGGCAAGCTGGAGTCCCGCTACAAAATCTACAAGCTGCGCGATGCCCTCAGCGATCTGGCAGAAACCTACGACCGCATTTACATCGACACGCCTCCTGCCCTGAACTTCTACACACGCTCGGCACTGATCGCGGCACAGGGTTGCCTGATCCCGTTTGACTGTGACGACTTCTCGCGCCGGGCCTTGTATGCGCTGCTCGAGAACGTGCAGGAGATTCAGGCCGACCACAACGACGAGTTGGCCATCTCCGGCATCGTGGTGAACCAGTTTCAGCCACGAGCCAGCCTGCCTCAGCGACTGGTTCAGGAGTTGATTGACGAAGGCTTGCCGGTGTTGCAGCCTTATCTGAGTGCGTCGGTGAAGATCAAAGAGTCACACCAGCAGGCACGCCCGATGATTCACCTGGATGCACGGCACAAGCTCACGCAGGAGTTGGTAGCCCTGCACGACGCGTTGCAGGCCGCCTGACTCACCGTCCGCGCAAGCGCCCCCACAAGCGCTGCGCGATGGTCACGACGGCCAGCGTCACCGCGCCCACGACCACGCCGCCCAGGCCTTCTGCCAACAGCGGTGCCACGGACGACAGCGCCGGGCCCAGCACCGGCACACTCGCCAGCCCATGCTCCACCGCATGCATCAGCGCATGTGCGCCGGGCAGGCCATGCAGCACGATGCCGCCACCGACCAGGAACATCGCAGCCGTCCCGACCACCGACAACACCTTCATCAGCTTGGGCGCGGCGGCCAGCAACAGCCCGCCAATGGCTTGAGACACCTTCCCGCCGCGCTGCTGCAGGTACAGCCCCACATCGTCCATCTTGACAATGGCGGCCACCAGTCCATAAACACCCGCTGTGACCAACAAGGCCACGCCACCGACCACCAGCAATTGCTGACTGAACGGGGCATCAGCGACCGTCCCCAGGCTGATGGCCACGATCTCGGCCGACAGGATGAAGTCGGTGCGCACAGCGCCCTTGATCTTGTCTTGCTCAAACGCCACCAGATCGATCGACTCGTTGGTCAGGGCTTGGGTCAACTCTGCATGGTGGGCCTCATCTTCTGCATGGCTATGCAGCAAAGGGTGCGCGAGTTTCTCGACGCCCTCAAAGCACAGGTAGGCGCCCCCCAGCATCAGCAAGGGCGTGACCGCCGCCGGCAGCACGGCACTGATGGCCAGGGCCGCCGGCACCAGAATGACCTTGTTGACCACCGAGCCCTTGGCCACAGCCCACACCACAGGCAGCTCACGTTCAGCACGAATGCCGCACACCTGCTGGGCATTCAGCGCCAAGTCGTCGCCCAACACCCCTGCGGTCTTGCGTGCGGCGATTTTGGACATGGCCGCCACGTCATCGAGCATCAAGGTGATGTCATCAAGCAGTATCAACAGGCTGGAGCCGGCCATGGTGTATCAATCCCTGTATCCGTCGAACCATGAAAAACGCGGACAGCTTGGCTGCCCGCGTTGGCATCTTACCGAAGGGGGCGACCTTCCTGATGAAGGCCGACGCCCCATCAGACGTTGTCGAGGATCTCGCGCAACTCGTCTTCCCATGTCAGCAACTCGGACATGGGTGTTTCCAGCCAGTTCATCGCGGCTTCACCGTACTTGTCCCAGTCGGCATCCTGATCGACCCCTTCGTGCCGACGCACGATGAATTCGGCCAGCAAGCCCATCGCGATCAGATTGTGGGCATCGGACGAAATTCTGCTCTCGCCCAGCGCGTCCAGATCGTGGTGCAAGCGAATGGCCGCCACCACCGTGGGCGAGAGTCGCCACACACGGGCCACCAAGCCGCCCACGACCGCATGGTCCGTCTTGTGGTTGACGTTTTCAGTGGCGACATAAGAGCGATCAATGCGGGCATTCGCCTCCACCATGGTGGAGGTGTAGCCACGGATGCTTTGCACCATCACGGCCAAACCCACATGACAAAACAGCCCGAAGGTGTGCGCCACGTCGGTTGAAATGCCGGGCAACTTGCGGGCCATGAAGGCCATGCTCGCCGCACGCTTGGCAGCACGCTCCCAGAAGCGCTTGAGCAGCTGACTGCTCACAGGAATGGCTTGCTCAGCCAGGAAGCCGGTCAGCACGGCGGCCGTTTGCTCTAAGCCGAGGCGATTCATGGCCTGCCCAATGGTCTGCACAGGCTGGCCGGCCGCGTACAAAGGGCTGTTCGCATTGCGCAGCAAGGTGGCCGACATGGCCACATCGCTGGCAGCGATGCGCGCCACCTCATTCAGATCGGGCTCAAGATCGGCCATCACCTTCTGGAGGCGGGTCAGCAGCTCCGGACAAGGCGGGATGATGATGTGGGACAGAGGCCCACTTTTACGTGCTCGGTCCAGTTCCAGCAGAATAGCGTCCGTGCACGTGGTGTCAATGGCGGTCGTCATGGTTCAAAAGAGAGGGAACTGTCAGGGCTCTATCGGCAGTTGTCTGGACAACTGAAGCGGTCTGGCATCGATTGTCGCGCTCAATCATCACGGGTGAAAGACTCGCCTTGTGGCTGACCGCACACCTTCTTGATCAACTTTCAAAACTGACATGGCCATCTTGCTCGCCCCCATGGAAGGGCTGCTGGATTTTGCATTGCGAGATGTACTGACGCGCGTGGGAGGCATCTCACACTGCGTGTCCGAGTTCATCCGCATCACCGACACCGTGCTCCCGGAGCGGGCATTCAAGCGCATCGTGCCCGAGTTGCACCACGGTAGCCGCACGCCGGCGGGGGTGCCCGTGCGGTCACAGCTGTTGGGGTCGGACCCAGCCTGTCTGGCCGACAACGCAGCCAAGCTGGCCACCTTGGACCCAGCAGGCATTGACCTCAATTTCGGCTGCCCGGCCAAGGTGGTGAACCGCCACGGCGGGGGCGCCGCCCTGCTGCAAGAGCCCGAGCTGATCCACCGCATCGTGCACGCCGTGCGGCTGGCTGTGCCGACGCACATCCCGGTGTCGGCCAAGATGCGCCTGGGCTTTGACGACGATGCCCAAGCCGAAGACTGTGCCCACGCGATTGCATCCGGTGGCGCCAGTGAACTGGTCGTGCATGCCCGCACCAAGGCCCACGGCTATCGCCCACCGGCTTACTGGGATCGCATTGCCGACATCCGCGAGGTGGTGAGCATCCCTGTGGTGGCCAATGGCGAAGTCTGGTCTGTGGAAGATGCCCGTCGCTGCATGGCCGAATCCGGCTGCACCGATCTGATGCTCGGGCGCGGCATCGTGTCCGACCCCGGGCTGGCGCTCGCCATCCTGATCGACCAGGGCCACGCCCCCACCCAACAGGCGCCCGAATGGACCGACCTGCAACCCCTGCTGTGGCACTTCTGGTCATTGATCCTGACCCGCATCGAGCCACGCGCCCGGCATGGCCGCATGAAACAATGGCTGCATTACCTGAGACGGCGTTATCCTCAAGCGGAAGACGCCTATCTGGCGCTGCGCACCATCAATGATTCGCGGGTGATGGAAGCCTGGATGCGCGAGCACCTCGCCACGCCCCCTGCCCACACGGCGGCCACCTTGATGGCCGCTTGACCTGTTCTGTTCAGAGAGAGAAAGCCCTCACCGATGGCCATCCAATGGTTCCCCGGTCACATGAATGTGACCAAAAAAGCCATCAGCGACCGCATGAAGGAAATCGATGTGGTGATCGAGTTGCTCGACGCCCGTCTGCCCGGCTCCAGCGCCAACCCCATGCTGGCGCAACTGACCGGCACCCGCCGCAAGCTGAAGGTGCTCAACAAGCAGGACTTGGCCGACCCGGCTCGCACCGAAGCCTGGTTGGCCTGGTACAACGCCCAGGAAGGCACCCGCGCCATTGCCCTCGACGCCAGCGACAAGGCCCCGGCCCAGCGGCTCATTCAGGCTTGCCGGGACTTGGTGCCCAACCGTGGCGGCATGGACAAGCCCGTGCGCGTGCTGATTTGCGGCGTGCCCAACGTGGGCAAGTCCACCTTGATGAACACCCTCGTGGGCAAAAAAGCGGCCAAAACCGGGGATGAAGCCGGCATCACGCGTATTGAGCAACGCATCAACCTGGCCAGCGACTTCTACCTGTTCGACACCCCCGGCATGCTGTGGCCCAAGATCTCGGTGGAACGCAGCGGCTACCACCTGGCGGCCAGTGGCGCCGTGGGCCGCAACGCGTACGACGAAGAAGAAGTGGCGCTGGAACTGCTGCGCAGCCTCAAAGGCCCCTACCCCGATCTGCTGGCCGCCCGCTACAAACTGGACGATGTGGCCGCCATCCCGGCCCAGCACGACGACGAACTGCTGGAGCTGATCGCGCGCAAACGCGGAGCCGTGATGAGCGGGGGCCGCGTCAACCTGACGAAGGCCGCCGAGATCGTGCTCAACGACTATCGCAGCGCCGTGTTGGGCCGCATCACGCTGGAGACCCCGGAGGAATTCGAGGTGTGGTGGGCAGAGGGCGAGGCCCTCGAAGCCGAGCGCCAACGCAAGAAGGCACTGCGCAAGAAAAAGGGCGCCTCGGCCGATTGAGCCGCCCCGCCATGCAAGCAACCTTCCGTCCTACGGGCCTCACGCCCACCGCCGAACAACTGGCCATCCAACTGGGTCGGCACAAGCGCGTCATCGTCGAAGCCAATGCCGGGGCGGCCAAAACCACCACCCTGGCCCTGCGGCTGGCCCAGGCTCTGGCGCGTGGCGCCGACCCTGACCGTTTGCTGGTGCTGACCTATACCGAGGCGGCGGTCACGGCCATGCAGCAGGCTTTGGCCCGCATCGGCGTGGCCGCCAACGTGCGGCGCCGCCTGAAGGTGCGCACCTTTGACGACTTCTGTCGCGCCCGCCTGCAACACATCGAAGGTGGCAACCTGGTGCACTACACGCACCCGGAGCAGCTCAAGCCCTACGTGCTGCAAGCCATCGAGCGGGTGATGAGCAATGCCGACGAACGCCATCCCGACGAATTTGCCGTGGAAGGCAGCGGCGAGGCCATGGTCGAAGGGCTGCTGGCCAGCTTCACCCACCTCAAAGGCACCTTGCAGTGGGCCATGGAGGCTGGCGATCAGGTGCTGACCCCTTCTCTGGCCACCGAACTGGGCCGCGACTACCTGACCCTGCGCACGTTCTGGGCCTACGAGCAACTGCGCCGAGGCGGCCACCCCGATCACCCGGTGTTTCGGGCACCTCACGACGCCACGTACGACCTGGCCAGCCTGCTGCTGGACGAAGACGCCTTTGTCGATCTGCCCCCACCTTTGGCCATGGGTCTGCATCTGGTGCTGCTCGACGAGATGCACGACACCAACCGGGCCATGTTCACCGTGCTGCGCCACCTGCTGGCCCAGAACCCGCAAACTGCCTTCATCGGCGTGGGGGACCGGGATCAGGTCATCCACGCGCTCGCGGGCGCCGAGGCCCAGTTCATGGGGGAAACCTTCGAACGGGAAATTGGCCCCGTCGAACGCTTGCCCCTGACCGCATCCTGGCGCTTCGGCACCAAGCTGGCCCAAGCCGTCGGGCAACTGGCGCGCAAGTCCTACCAATCGCTCAGCCCGCTGCGCACCGCCGTCCAGGTCCAGGCCTTCGAACACGACAAAGAAGCACACCGCCACATCGTGTCGGTCATCCGTGATCGGGTGGGATTGTCCGATGCCGCACCGCTGTCGAGTCTGGCCATCCTGCTGCGCCAGCCTCACCAATCGGTGGCACTGGAAAACCACCTGCTGGACCACGGTGTGGACTACCGCACGCAAGGTTTTGACACGTACCTGATGCGCCCGGAAGTGCTGCTGGTGCGTGGCCTGATCGCCTGCGCCCACAACACTTTTGAGCAGATTGAACGACCGGAAACCCGCGCGGGCATCTTGCGTGCCTTGCTGATGTTTGCGGCATCCTGTGTCGAGACGGAAGCCGACTCGAAAGAAGACCGCTTCAAAGCCGAGCAAGACGCCATCGACCAGGTCGTGCAATCACCGTCGTTGATCCATTACTTCATGGACAACCAGGTGCTGCGCAATGCCCGCGGCGGCGCCCGCCGCCACATCGAAGCCGCCTTGAACGTGGCCCACACCGAGGCCACCGACATCCTGATGGACCGCTTTGTGCGTGCCCTGGCTCCACGAGAATTGGCTGCACGCGTGATGGTGCTCGCCGATGACATCGCCCAGGTCGATGCCAACGTACAAGGTCTGATCGCGTCGGCCGCCACATACGATCACGTGCCCTCTTTCTTCCGCGCCATGAACGAGCGGGAGATGCGCCAGCAGCACATGCGCGACAAGGACTGCATCGTCCTGTCCAGCATCGAAGCGGTCAAGGGGCTGGAGTTTGATCACGTCATCCTGCCCCGCATGAACCGGGGGGAATTCGCCATTGGCGGCAATACCCCCGACAATCGCAACCTGCTTTATGTGGCCATGACCCGGGCACGGCAACAACTCACCTTCCTGTGTGACCGCCAGCGCCCCAGTCATTACCTCGTGGACCTCGGCTTGCTGCCTGCACGCTGAACGCCCGCTCCGGCCCACCCTACAGAAAGAATCCCATGGCACTGCCACAAGATCACATCAGCATGGCCCTCTTCTGCGACTTCGAAAACGTCGCATTGGGCGTGCGCGATGCCAACTACGAAAAGTTCGACATCAAGAAGGTGCTGGAGCGCCTGCTGCTCAAGGGCAGCATCGTCGTCAAGAAGGCCTATTGCGACTGGGAACGCTACAAGGGCTTCAAGGCGGCCATGCACGAAGCCAACTTCGAATTGATCGAGATTCCGCACGTGCGTCAGTCGGGCAAGAACTCGGCCGACATCCGCCTGGTGGTCGATGCCTTGGACCTTTGCTACACCAAGAGCCACGTCAACACCTTCGTCATCATCTCGGGTGACTCCGACTTTTCTCCCCTGGTCTCCAAGCTGCGCGAAAACGCCAAGTACGTGATTGGCGTGGGCGTCAAGCAGTCCACCTCGGACCTGCTGATTGCCAACTGCGACGAATTCATCTTCTACGATGATCTGGTGCGTGACAGCCAGCGCCAGCGCCGTGACAACCGCGACCAGCCTCAGCCACGCCGCACGCCGGAAGAAGAAGCCCGCCGCAAGGCCGAACTGGATGCACGCCGCACCAAGGCCGTGGAAATGGCGGCCGAAACCTACGAAGCCCTGGTCACCGATCGCGACGAGGGCGGCAAGATCTGGGCCTCGGTGCTCAAGGAAGCCATCAAGCGTCGCAACCCGGGCTTCAACGAAAACTATTACGGCTTCCGTACCTTCGGCAACCTGCTGGAAGAAGCCAAGGCGCGCGGCCTGCTCGAATTTGGTCGTGACGAAAAGTCGAGTGCCTATGTGTTCCGTGGCACGGGCATCCCGACCGTCCCCGCACCGTCACAGATCAACGCGCCCGTGAGCGGGGTGGTCGAGCCCAACGCGGCAACCGACACCGTGACGGAAGTGAACAGCACCGATTCGACACAACAAGAGGCTGCCGCAACGCCCTCCTCCAGCTCAGAAGGTCGCGAACGTCGCGGTCAGCGGGGACGGGGCCGCAGTCGCCACGATCGTCGCCCCGATGCGGCCAGCGCCGCCGAGCCTGTTGTGAGCACAACCGATGTGACAGCGGTCTCTCCGCCCCCGGCCATCGAATCGCCCGCTACCCCCACGATTGCCGTCGTGGCGGAGCCCGCCCAAGTGGACACGCCCCGCCAACGCCGCCGCAAATCCGGTGAGCGCCAGCCCAAGGCCGACCACGTCAGTGCCGCGCCAGCCAACGAAGCCAGCCCATCAACACCAGCGCCCGCGCCCTCAGCCGACGACGCCCAAGCTCCGGCGGATGCCAAGGCCAAAGCCAGCCGGCCTCGCCGCACGCGTGCCCCCGCAGCAAAAAAGAGCAGCAAGAAAGGCCCGTCCTCAGCCACCGAGTGAGCGTCGTCAATTGCTCCCGCCTGTGCATCAGGCAAGCGATTTCACGAATCGCATTAAATTGATTGCATGAAAGCATAAGGATGCGTCTGCCTCAGACGCATCCTATTCACACTTTCAGGAATGCAACAATGAAAAAACTCATCGCCGCCACCCTGCTGGCTGCCGCTCCGTTCGCTGCCATGGCTGACACCACCCCCTCGTCAACCATGGTGGAAATCAGCGATGTGGCCTTGTCGGAAGTGAGCGGCCAAGCCGGCCTGAACATCAATGCCACCACCATCATCTCGGGCCTGCAGCAGGTCAGCTCGGTGGCCAATCTGATCAAGCCCATCTTGCCCTCTCAAGGCAAGCAAGTCGTCACCCTGATCAACGTGGCGGCCACCACGGCCCCGGTGGTCAACAACCTGGTCAATGGTGGCCAGCTCAGCACCGCGGACCTCTCCTTGCTGATCAAGAATGGCGTGAGCGCCGGCATTGCCATCGGCAGCCTGTCGTCCGGCCTGTAAAGCCAGTTTTGCTAGGATCAAGGCTGTTGTTCAGCCTTGATTCCTCTCATGCACGTCACCCGCATCAATCGGTTCTACGCCACACCGCATTTGGCAGAAGACCTCCACGTCTTCCTGACCTCGGTGCTACCCGCCCTGCGACAGGCCCCTGGTTGTACGTCGGCACAGTTGCTGCGCGGCAAAGATGATCCCAACGAGTTTGTGATCATTGAGCAATGGACCTCCATTGCTGCACACAAGAGCGGCGCACAGATCATCCCACCCGAGCAATTCAGTGTGATCCTGCCCATGCTGTCCAGGCCACCGGCTGGCGCGTACTACACCGCTGATCCCGCTTGAGCCAGGCGCCCACCTAGCAAGGCAGCGTGAACCAGAAGGTTGCGCCTTGTCCGGGTTGGCTGTCGGCCCCAACCTGCCCGCCATGCCGCTCGACAATCCGTCGAACAATGGCCAAACCCAGGCCGGTGCCCTCATAGCCTGCTCCGCCATGCAAACGTTGAAATGGCTGAAAGAGCGTGGCAGATTTTTCGGGGTCGAAGCCAATGCCGTTGTCTTGCACACTGACGCGCAAAGTCTGCCCCACTTGTTGAGACACCACCTTCACGCAGGGGTGCTGCGCGTGGCTTGAGAACTTCAGTGCGTTGCCCAGCAAGTTGACAAGAACCTGTCGGAGCAAACCACGGTCCGCGTGCACTTGGGGCAGATCGTGATGACACACGCACCGACCTGCGCCCTCGCCATGCGTCACCTCCAGGAAGTTGAGTGACTCCTGCACCAACTCATCAAGGGGGACAGCCTGTCGCACAGGCTCGGCGTGCGTCGCACGCGCCAAGGCCAGCATGTCTGAGACCAACTCGGCCAAATTCGCAGACTCATGCCGGATGGCAGTGAAAAGCCGTCTCGCGCGCTCGGTATCGCCGGCATCCAGCGCGGCCAGCGCCACATTTGACAGGCCCACCATGCCCCCCAAGGGGCCCTTGAGGTCATGCGACACCATGCCGTTGAACGATTCCAGCGACGCGATGATGTCGTTGAGCTCCTTGGTGCGATCCATCACGCGGTTTTCCAAGGTCTCGTTCAAGTCCTGCAACTCGACGTGCAAGCGCCCCATGGTCGCCGACATGATGCCCAACCCGGCCAGCGCGAACGGAATGGATGACCAATAGCGCAAGGTGACCTGGTCCAGGCCAAACCAATAGCCCGCCAGCACCATCGGGATGTACTGAAACAGCATCAGGGCCACAGCCAAATGCCCGGCACCCGGCTCCCGCCGTGAGGCACGCCAACTCAGCCCGCCCAGGTAGGCGAACAGGGCCCCCGTCAACAAGTTGCTTTGGAGCGCAGCCGTACGAGGCGCTGCAGCAGCCCACAACACCACGACCACATAAGCCAGTACCGTCAGCGAAAACACCAGCCACGGTCCTGGACGCGGATGCGCGGTGTACAAACGAATGCCCGCCACCAAAGCGCCCATCACCCCGATGCCCAGCGCAATCGACACAAGCTTCGTGATGGACAGTAAGGAAGTGCTGCTGCCATATGGCAGTACAGGCGCTGCCAGGTTGATCAGCGCTGCAGCACCGAACGTGAACGCCAGCCAGCCCAGCCCCCATTGCGGGCGAGCACGCCTGAAACGGAGGAAGACGCCTGCTGCAAAGGTCTGAACAAAGCCGGCAGCAATGGCAAAGCCTTCAACAAAAGTGAGTTCGATCATCATGAACAAAAGACAGTCGCTGCCAGTGTCCACATCCTCACAAGGGTTAAGCAGTCGCGTTGACCCTTAGTCCCCCCTGATCAAGTGCAGCATCAACCCGGACGCGGCATCTTGAACAACTGCTCGGCGCCGATGCTGAAATAGTCCGCAGGACCACCACCACGCAAAACAATGTTTGCCGCAGCCGTGTCAAACGAACCGTTCTGGACGAGGGACGGATCAATGTGCACGGCGACGACTTCGCCGACCACCCACCACGCATCCACAGCTTGTCCCTCTGAGGTATGCAGGCGCACGATTTGAGCCAGTTTGCACTCGAAGCTGACTTTGCTTTCTGCCACGCGAGGCGCCGAGATCGTGCGTGATGCAGCGGGAGTCACACCGGCCAAGACGAATTCATCGACCTCAGGCCCCACCATCGCGCTGCTTTGGTTCATGGCCTCAGCCAGATCCCGCGACACGAGGTTCCAGGTGAACTCACGTGTCTGATCAATGTTGCGCAGGGTGTCTTTGTAGCCCAGGCTGGAGAAACCAATCAGCGGCGGGTTGAAGTTGAGCGCAGTGAAAAAGCTGTACGGCGCCAGATTGCGTACGCCGCGTTCGTCCTGCGTGCCCACCCAAGCAATCGGTCGAGGGCCGACGATGGCATGAAAGGGATCATGCGCCAACCCGTGCCCTTTGGCCGGCTCGTAGAAATACATCTCAGGCATGGCAACCTCCATCAAATTGGCCGCCAGCTTAGCGCAGTACCCACCGGGGTACCCTGCCCTATATCAAGCTCACCGACGGGTCGGAATGCGCCAAACCACCAGACAGCCCAGCAGGCCCGCACCGATCACGCCCATCTGCGCCAGCGGCTTGCTGGCCAACTGCCAGGCAGACAAGCTGACCATGAGGGTCATCATGCTGGTGGCCAGCCACTTGATGCGAAGTGGCAAGCTGTGATGCGCCTCCCAGTCACGCACCATCGGCCCCAGCCAGCGGTGTTGAATCAACCATCGGTGCAAACGGGGCGACGCCTTGGCAAAACAAGCGGCCGCCAGCAGCACGAATGGCGTGGTCGGCAATCCCGGCAAGACCGCACCGATCAAGCCCAACAGCAGCGACACGCATCCGGCGACCACCAGCATCCAGCGACGCGTTCGCGTCAACATCGACAAGCTGGCGTCATTCAATAAAGATTCTTGCTCTGACATGCCGGTGACTGTTCAGGCGCCAACACGCGCCCAGTGCGCTTTCAAGCTGGGCAAGACCACGCCTGGCGCACCGACCACACCCATGTGCCCCACGCCTGGCACCTCGTCAACGTTGGCATGTGGGTTGACCTCAGCCAGGCGCATGACCATGGCCTTGGCGGCGGGCGTCGTGTGCTCGCCATACGCCAGGGTCAGGGGGACAGGAAGTTGGTAGTGCTCAAACGCTTGGGGCTCTGTCGACACGCTGCACACCTCACGGAACATTTTCCAGCCCAGCGGGCGCGTCATCGCTTTGGCTTTGTCGGGCATGCTCGCCCACATGCCGGGCTGATTCCAGTAATCAATGAAGCGCTCGATCCACGCCTCGCTGCCGCCAGTTTGTTCATCCAGCATGGAATTCGCGGCGCCATACAGCGCCTCGACGTGCGCAGCCACGTCAGCACTCATGCGCTCCGGCTCCGCTCTCAGTGCACCAAAGAGCACGGGTTCGTACAGCCACATCGAGCGCACAGGCAGCCCCGCTTCCTTGGCCAGTGTCAGCGCCACAAAGCCACCATACGAATGCCCACCCAGATGCAGGCCCGTCGTCCCCGGTGGAATGAGCGCCTTCAAATGCGCCACTTCGTCTTGCACGGAAAACGCCTGACCGACGGACAAGGCATCGCCAGGCGCGTAGCCACGGTTCACAGGCGTCAGAGGTGTCACCCCCTCAGGCAAGTCCGCCAACAACGGACGCCACATGAAAGGCCCGGTGGCCGTGGAATGGATGAACAGCGCAACCTCAGACATGCAAAACCCCATCTGCTGGCGTCAAAACGTTAAGCAAGCGTAACACCACCATCGGCTCTGCCTTGACGCCATGGGACAACCGTCCCCAGCCGCTGGCATCGTCACACAGGCATGAAAAAAGGGGCGTGAAGCCCCTTTTCTGAACTGGCGAGCTGGTCGCGAATCACTTCGCCCAGTTGCCATCCTTCAAACCGGTCACCTTGTTGAACACAGGCTTGCCCGGTTGATGGTCCTTGCGGTCGGCCACAAAGTAGCCAAAACGCTCGAACTGGAACTTCTGGTCAGGCTGAGCTTGCGCCAGCGAAGGCTCCACATAAGCTGTGACCACCTTCTTGCTGTCCGGATTCAGGCTGGCCAGGAAGTCCTTGCCACCCGCATCGGGTTGCGCATCGGTGAACAGGCGGTCATACAGGCGCACCTCGGCGGCGACACCATCGGCCACACCCACCCAGGTGATGGCGGCCTTGACCTTGACCGAATCGGCACCGGGCGTGCCGCTCTTGGTATCGGGCACGACGTTGGCCAGCACCTCGGTCACACGGCCGTCGGCGTCCTTGACGCAGCCCGTGCACTCGATGACATAGCCGCCCTTCAGCCGAACCTTGTTGCCCGGGAACAAGCGCTTGTAGCCCTTGGGCGGCACTTCTTCGAAGTCCTCGCGCTCGATCCACACTTCCTTGCCAAGCTTGAACTGGCGGGGTGCAGGCGGCTCGGTCCCTTCAGGCGGATGCGGCAGTGCAGGCAGCGAGCAAGGCTCCAGATGGCCCGTGCCCATGACCTCATCCCAGTTGCTCAGCGTCAGCTTGACCGGATCCAGCACGACCATGCCGCGGTGCGCCTTGTTTTCCAGGTCGTCACGCAAGGCAATGTCGAGCGTGCTGTAGTCGATCCAGCTGTCGGCCTTGGTCACGCCAATGCGCTCGCAGAACAACTGGATGGCCTCGGGCGTGTAGCCACGACGGCGCAAACCCACGATGGTCGGCATGCGGGGGTCGTCCCAACCGTCCACCACCTTTTCATCGACCAATTGCTTGAGCTTGCGCTTGCTGGTGATGACGTAGGTGAGGTTCAGGCGCGCGAATTCGTACTGATGCGGCGCGGGCGACTTCAGCAAGCCGCCCTCGGCCAGGCGGGCCAGCAGCCAGTCGTAGAAGGGGCGCTGATCTTCAAACTCCAAGGTGCAGATGGAGTGGGTGATCTGCTCCAGCGCGTCTTCGATCGGGTGCGCAAAGGTGTACATCGGGTAGATGCACCATTTGTCGCCCGTGTTGTGGTGGGTCGCACGACGGATGCGGTAGATGGCCGGATCGCGCATGTTGATGTTGGGCGAAGCCATGTCGATCTTCGCGCGCAACACGGCCGCGCCATCGGCCAGTTGACCGTCACGCATCTCGCGGAACCGGGTCAGGTTTTCGGTGGGGGTGCGCGAGCGGAACGGACTGTCCTTGCCTGGCGTCGAGAAGTCGCCACGGTTGGCGCGCATCTCTTCCGGCGTCTGCTCGTCCACATACGCCAGGCCGGCTTCGATCAGGTACTCGGCGGCGCGGTACATGAAATCGAAGTAATTGCTGGCGTAGTACAGGTGCTCTTGCGGCTGACCGTTGAAGTCGGATTGCCAACCAAAGCCCAGCCACTTGACCGCGTCCAGGATGGCATCGACGTATTCCTGCTCTTCCTTTTCAGGGTTGGTGTCGTCGAAACGCATGTGGCACACGCCACCGTAGTCACGCGCCAGCCCGAAGTTCAGGCAAATGCTCTTGGCATGGCCCACGTGCAGGTAGCCATTGGGCTCGGGCGGGAAACGGGTGCGGATCTTGGCTGGGTCAGGCTGACCGGCTTCGTGGTGGGCGGCGTCGCCCGGGGTGCCGCCCCAGCGGCGGCTGGCATAGGTACCCTGTTCCAGATCGCGGTCGATGATGCCGCGCAGGAAGTTGCTGGGTTTCGATGGGGTGTTGTCGTCAATCGGGGCGTTCATGCCTCAATTCTATCGAGGCCTCTGGCATACGGGCGGGCTCAGGTATATCGTGGAGGCCGCTTCAACACCTTCGAGACACCATGGCCAACGGTCATCACAGCGAGAACAAGGACGGCGTGCACAAAAACGGTGCCCGCATGAGTCGCAAAGACTACGAAGAGCGACTGGAGCCCCTGCAGCTGGAGCTCAACCGCGTCGCGCGCTGGCTGCAGCACACCGGCAAACGCCTGGTGATCTTGTTCGAGGGACGTGACACGGCAGGCAAAACCGGCGTGATCAACGCCATCGCCGACAGTCTGAACCCACGCCAGATCCAGATCGTGGCCCTCGGCAAACCGTCCGAAGCCGAAAACACCCAGTGGTACTTCCAGCGCTACATCAGCCACTTGCCCAGTGGCGGGCATGTCGCCCTGTTCGACCGCAGTTGGTACAACCGGGCCGGCGTTGAAAAGGTGATGGGCTTTTGCTCGAAGGACGAATACGAGCGTTTTCTGAAGCAGGCACCCATCTTCGAGAAGATGCTGGTGGACGACGGGGTGCTGCTTTTCAAGTACTGGCTCACGGTCGATCAGACCGAGCAAGAGCGCCGCTTTGCCGAACGGCGCGATGACCCGTTCAAGCGATGGAAGCTGTCGCCCATTGATCTGGAGGCCCGCGAGCGCTACCAGGACTACGGCAAAGCCCGCGACGCCATGCTGGAGGCCACCCACACCAAACATGCCCCCTGGACCTTGGTGGACTTCAACGACCAGCGCGTGGGGCGCCTGACCCTGATCCGTCACCTGCTGGATCACCTGCCCGATTACGACGTGCCCGAACAGTGGGTGGATTTCTCACCGCTGCCGGGCAAGCTGGCCAGCGAAGCCTTCAAGGGCCCGTTGAAGCCCATTGCCCCCTTCAAGGGGTAGTGGTCCGGCGTTCGGCCGCACGCTCGGCGTAGCGATTGAAACGCCAGGCCGTGTGCTCTTGGGTGATGCGGCGCCAGGTGGCACGCTTTTCTGCGGGCGTCATTTCAGGCCAGCATTGCACTTCGGCAAAGGTGCGCCCGCAGCCTTTGCACACGGCATCACCCTGACTGGTTGAACAGATGGCGATGCATGGTGTGTCAGGCTGGCGTGCATACCAAGCCAACCAAGGCGAGCGAAACCGCTCGGGCATCGAGGCTTCGTCACACTCCTGCTCGCCGTGCTGATCCAGCAGCGCCAGCAATTCCGCCAAGGCTGACACGGCCTGCGCCACCGGCACATCCCCCACCTGGCTGGTGCGTTCACACCACCAACGGTGAGCCGCCTCGATGTCTGTGCGATGAATGCCGGCCATGGCGCTGCAATCAGGCTTTGGCCGCCTTGGCCGCAGCTTCTTGAGCCTCGTGGGCTTGCACGGCGTTGAGCGCCGCTTCAACCTCGGCACTGGCCATGCCCTCGGCCACGGCCACAGGCGCCTCCCCCAAGGCCGCAGCCCCTTCGGTCTTGAAGCGCTTGACCCAGGCGCCCGCCGCGCGCCCTTCAGCGAAGGCTTCGCTTTGCAGCAGCAAGTCCCCTGCAGCCGTTGTCAGCTTGAAATAGAACTGACCATCGGCCTCACGGTATTGCTTGAACACGGGCAAGGCCGCCTTTTCGCTGACCTCGGCCTTGGCTTGCACCGCACCCGACGCTACCATGCGGCGCAGGCCCACGGCATGACGCAGCTCCTTGAGGAAGGGGGTCGCACGGGCGCGAGCTTTGTCGGCCCCCGCTTGCAGCACCGCTTCAATCTGATCCGGATGTGCGACCAGATCGGCATAGCGCGCGCGCATCGGTCCCACATGGGCTTCGATCAGGTCAACCAGGCGTTGCTTGGCTTCACCCCACGCCAGGCCACCACGCAGATCAGCCCGGAATGCCTCACGCTGGGCCACATCGGCAAAGGCGTCATAGATGGTGACCAGGTGCGCGCCCTCTGGATCTTTGGGCTCACCGGGCAACTTCGAGTCGGTCACGATGCGCGCAATCGCCTCCTTCAAGGCCTTGGGACCGCCTTCAAACAATGGCACGGTGTTGTCGTAGCTCTTGCTCATCTTGCGGCCATCCAGACCGGGCAAGGTCGCTACCGACTCTTCAATTTCGGCTTCCGGCAGCACGAACAGTTCCTTGCCACCACCGTAGAGGTGGTTGAAGCGCATGGCCACGTCACGGGCCATCTCGATGTGCTGGATCTGATCGCGCCCGACAGGCACGCGGTGTGCGTTGAACATCAGGATGTCGGCCGCCATCAGGATGGGGTAACAGTACAGCCCCATGGTGATGTTGGCGTCCGGATCTTCATCCTTGGCGACGTTGGCATCCACCGAAGCCTTGTACGCGTGGGCGCGGTTCATCTGGCCCTTGGCGGTCACGCAGGTCAGCAGCCAGTTCAGCTCGGTGATCTCGGGGATGTCACTCTGGGCGTAGAAGGTGACGCGATCGGTGTCCAGGCCAGCGGCCAGCCAGGTGGCGGCAATTTCCAGACGAGAGCGGGCGATGCGTGCCGGATCGTCACACTTGATCAGCGCGTGGTAATCCGCCAGGAAGAAAAAGCTCTCGACCCCGGCCTCGCGGCTGGCGGCAATGGCCGGACGGATGGCGCCGACGTAGTTGCCAAGGTGGGGGGTGCCGGTGGTGGTGATGCCGGTGAGAACGCGTTGAGTCATGACGGGCCAAAAATCAAGGCAAAGAAGTGCGGAATTGTAGGACGCGCCCCCGCTACACTCTCGTTCGTCATGAAGAACATCGTCATCCTGATCTCTGGTCGCGGCTCCAACATGGAGGCCATCGTCAACGCCTGTCAACGCGAGGGCTGGCCCGCACGCATCGCGGCCGTGATCAGCAACAAGGCCTCGGCCAGCGGCCTGCAATTTGCCGCCAGCCACGGCATTGCCACGGCGGTGGTCGACCACAAGTCCTTCGACAGCCGCGAGGCTTTCGATGCCGAACTGGCCCGCGTGATCGACGGCTATGCGCCGGACGTGGTGGTGCTGGCCGGCTTCATGCGCATCCTGACCGAAGGCTTTGTGCGCCATTTCGAGGGCAAGATGCTCAACATCCACCCCTCCTTGCTGCCGTCCTTCCCCGGTTTGCACACGCATCAACGTGCGATCGAAGCCGGTTGCAAGTTGGCCGGTGCCACCGTGCACTTCGTGACCCCCGAACTGGACCACGGCCCCATCGTGACCCAGGCGGCCGTGCCCGTGCTGAGCGGCGACACCGAAGACGACCTGGCCGCACGCGTGCTCAAGCAAGAGCACGTCATTTACCCGCAAGCCGTGCGTTGGCTGGTTGAAGGGCACCTGTCCATCGAGCAGGGCATCGTGCGCCATGCGCAAGGCGCCAGCCAGGTTCGCTGGGGCGAATGAGCCCTCGACACGCGCACACATCACGCTGACCGCCCATGTCACAGGACACCTTGCGCCGTCTGCGCGCCGGTGAACTGACCGGTTGCACACGCCTGGACCTGTCTTGTGAACTGACCGACCTCCCGCCAGAGGTGTTTGAGCTGGCGGACACGCTGGAGGTCCTCAACCTCACCGGCAACCGCCTGAGGCAACTGCCCGACCTGAGCCGTTTACGGCGCCTCAAGGTGCTGTTCTGCTCAGACAACGACTTCACTGCGGTGCCCGAACACCTGGGCGCCCACCCCAGCCTGCGCATGGTGGGTTTCAAGTCCAACCTCATCCGCCATGTGCCCGACACGGCCCTGCCGCCCACGCTGCGCTGGCTGATCCTCACGGCCAACGAGATTGCTTCGTTGCCCGATTCCATCGGCCAGTGCCCCGGCCTAGAAAAGGTCGCTTTGGCGGGCAACCGCTTGCGCACCCTGCCCGAGAGCATGGCGGCCTGCCAGCAACTGGGTCTGCTGCGGATCTCGGCCAATGATGTCCAGACCCTGCCCAGCTGGTTGCTGACCTTGCCCAAACTGGCCTGGCTGGCCTATGGGGGCAACCCATGTGAGGCAAGCGCCTCGTCCCCGGACGCGCCGACGCAGACGCCGTCCTGGCCGCTCATCCCCTGGTCGAGCCTGACACTGGCCCAGTTGCTGGGCGAAGGCGCGTCCGGTCACATCCATGCGGGCACCTGGCAGCGCACGCCGTCCACCGAACCGGAAGCCGTGGCAGTGAAGCTCTATAAGGGCGCGCTGACCAGCGACGGGCTGCCGGATCAGGAACTCCAGGCCTGCCTGACCGCAGGTACACATCCGCACCTGATCCCCGTGCATGGGGTGCTGCAAGGTCACCCGGAGGATCGGCAAGGCCTGGTGATGCCACAGTTGGATGCCAGCTGGCGCGTACTGGCCGGCCCGCCCAGCCTGGACAGCTGCACCCGCGATGTGTACGCACCGGATGCGGTCTGGTCCATCGACATCGCCTGGCGCCTGGCGCAAGGCATGGCTGCGGCGACCGCGCACCTGCACGCCCGCGGCGTCCTGCACGGCGATCTGTATGCGCACAACATCCTGTGGCGCTCGGACGGGCAGGCGTTGCTGGGTGACTTCGGGGCCGCGTCCCTCCTGCCGACTGGTGCGGCGCAACGGACCACCCGCGATGCGCTGGAGAAGATGGACACCCTGGCGTTTGGCCACTTGCTCGAAGAGTTACTGCGAGGCGCCGCCGCTACCGAAAGCGATGATCCCCGCGTTCAAGCTTTACGCCACTGGCAGGCGCGTTGCACCCACGCGCACGTTGGCGAACGACCCACGATGGAAGAGGTTCGTCAGGCACTGTTCAGCGCCTGATGCTCGACGAGGTCGACGGAAACTAAAAATCCAGCCCGGCGGGCACGTTCACCGAGCAATAGGCTTGCTCGCAACTTTGCCCCAGTTGATCGTAGCTGTTGTCACCCCACACTCGCAAAAGACCGTCTTGACCCAGTGCCACGCTGTGCCAGCGACCTGCCACGGCATTGCGGTAAGTGCCAGGCACGCCGACTTGAAGCGGCGTGGGGGCATCAGCCCGGGGGGCATTGCCAATCTGTCCGCAGCAATTGCTTCCCCAAGCCCACAGACTGCCGTCTTGCTTCACCGCCAAGCCATGCCACTCGTTCATGGACACATGGGTATATCCGGCACCGGCAATCTTCACGGGGGTCCATTGGTCGGCACCAGAGCCGTCACCCACTTGCCCGTATCCATTCCAGCCCCACACATAGAGATCCCCACCCTCGGTGATCGCTGCGGTATTGGTCGGCCCCACTGAGACCTGCTTGAACTTGAGTGGCGTGCTGTTGGTGGACAAAACGACGATGTTCTGAGGAGCGAGGTTGGTCAGGTTGCTGCCGTCACCCAGTTGACCAGACCCATTCCCGCCCCAAGTCCACAGATTGCCTGCGGTGTCGATGGCGGCGGTGTGATACGGCCCAGCCGCCACGGCCTTGAACTGGGTCCCCACCATGATCTGTTTCGGCTCAGAGGTGGCGTCGCTCCCGCCATCACCCAACTGGCCATAGGTGTTCTGCCCCCAGGTCCACAAACCACCGTCACGGTCGATCGCAGCAGAGTGCGCGCCACCCGCACTCACTTGCTGATACACACCTTGGCCAACCCGAGTGGGCCGTGTCTCATCCACATTCGTGCCGTTGCCCAGTTGGCCATTTTCATTCTTGCCCCACGCCCACAAGGAGCCATCCGCCTTGAGCGCCAGGTTGTGAAACTCGCCCGATGAGACGGCGGCATAGGCTTGGGCACTGGTGGCGTCCAAGCGGGTCGGCGCCTGACTGGTCGCTGCAGTCTTGTCACAGGCGTCGCCGTAGGTCGAACAACCCCAGGTCCACAGGCTGCCGTCGGCCTTGATGGCCACAGAATGTGTGGCGCCCGCTGCCACGGCGACAAAACCCGTCGGTCGCACGGAGGGGGCATTGGCGGGCTCAGAGGATCCCCCGCCACCGCAGCCAGACAGGGACGCCGTCACCAGGATGCTGGCGATCCCCCCACAAAGACGGGCGAGAGAGTTCAATAGCGCGGACATCAAAGACACCTTGATCAGGACGGACTGAAACAGGCTCCGCGCAACCTGAGGTGGTCGCCACAGAGCCGTCCCGACTCAATGACGCGAACGGCGTCGATGGATACACGCCAGCACGGCCAAACCGGTCGCCAGCAGCGCCCAGGTAGAGGGCTCTGGCACGGCCGAAGCCGACACCTTGAAGTTGTCAAAGCCGTTGACTTCACTGTTGGCGGGGCCATAGCCATCGTGAGACTCCAGCGACACGCTGACGCTGGTCACATTGGCCAACACGGCCGACAAGTTCCCACCCCAGTTGGCTGGCGTCAAATCCGCCGAGAAGTTGGTCCAGCGGGCATCCGGTGCGCTACCAGGCGCCAAGTCAAAACTGACCTCACCGGCTGAACCCGTCAGGGTCACACGCCCGAAGTCTCCCCAGTCAGAGGCGACTCCACTGAGGTTGACGGCATCAAACGACAAGGTACCGCCCCAGAAACGGGACCAATTGCCCAGCAAGGACGAGGGCAGATACAGAGACATGATGCCGCCATCGACATCGCTTTGCACCAGATACCCCGATGCATCGTGGCTCAAGGTCCCGCCTACGGCGCTGATGCCTTGTGCATCAGCATCAAAGGTCAACTGAATGTCGCTCGCATGCGCTGCCCCCGCAAAAGCCACGCTGGCCAACGCTGCCCCCAACCAAGTTGGCATGGTCATGTTCGGTTCCTCCTGTTTGAATGTTTTGGCGGCTTCACGACGCCTCACGCCACTCTAAACAGGAACACCCCCAGCGTCACAACATTGGTACATCCGGACACCTTTTCCACCCAGCCAAGGGGGATGCGGACGGAAGCGTTCGACCTTGACCCGCATCAAGCACAAAACACCCGTGACGGTGCGTCGCACAACCGCCCCTTCACAGGGCTGCGTAGCATATTGAGTTCACCCCATTGGCGATCCCGATTGGCACATCTAGCATGGACCCCACCCCCGCGGACAAATCGGCCACCGTTCTGGTCGTGGACGACACCTCAGACAACTTGTCGCTGCTGTCCTGTCTTCTGAAAGACCGCTACACGGTCAAAGTGGCCAACAATGGCGAAAAAGCCATTCGGATCGCCCAGACGCGTCCCGCACCAGACCTGATCTTGCTGGACGTGATGATGCCGGGCGTCGACGGTTACGTCGTTTGCCGACTGCTGAAAGAAAACCCCGATACCCGCGACATCCCGATCATTTTCCTGACCGCGTTGTCAGACAGCGAGAGTGAGAAAAAGGCGCTGGAGTTGGGGGCGGCCGACTTCATCACCAAGCCCATCAACCCACCGGTTGTCTTGGCACGCGTCGCCACCCAGTTGCAGGCCAAAGCTGCAGCCGACTTTTTGAAGAATCAAAACAGCATCCTGGAACGCGAGGTGGCGCAACGGACCCAGGAGTTGACGGCCATTCAAAACGTCACCATCCTGACGATGGCCTCGCTGGCCGAAACACGGGACAACGAGACCGGCAACCACATCTGCCGCACGCAGCACTACGTCAAAGCCTTGGGGGAGCGACTCAAAAAACATCCTCGCTTCAGTCACTACCTGACGGACGAGATGATTGATCTGCTCTTCAAATCGGCCCCTTTGCACGATCTCGGCAAGGTGGGCATCCCCGATCGCATCTTGCTCAAGCCCGCTCAACTGACCGAAGAGGAGTTTGAGATCATGAAGACGCACACCACCTTGGGTCGTGATGCGATTCAGGCCTCCGAGAACCGCCTCGGCCTGGAGGTCGACTTCCTGCGTGTCGCCAAGGAAATCGCCTACAGCCACCAGGAAAAGTGGGATGGCACGGGCTACCCGCAGGGCATTGGCGGTGACGACATCCCCATCTGTGCGCGCTTGATGGCTGTGGCGGATGTGTATGACGCCCTCATCAGCAAGCGGGTTTACAAGCCGGCTTTCACGCACGATGCGGCGGTCACGATCATGGTGGCTGGCCGCGGCACCCACTTCGATCCGGACGTGCTGGACGCGTTTCTGGCATTGCAAGATGAATTCATCGCCATCGCGGAGCGCTTCGCCGACGAAGGCACCCCGCCCCCAGGTTAGGACTTTGTTGCATGCCTCCAGCGCCCAAACTCATCTCTCCCATCGGACGCCAGGTAGTCACTCTGTTCATCAGCCTGCTGATCAGTGCGGGCGTGGCTGGCATCTGCGATCACTTCTATCGCCAACAGGCCCTGCTCGACTACCGTGACAGCCTGCACGACCAGATTCAGCAAGATCGCGGTCTGCTGGAAGAGTTGACGCTCAACAGTCAGTCCATGGGTGCCCTCAAACTGGCGGGCCAACTGGAGCAGGAAACCAAGGCGCTTGCCTTGCTGCCTGCACCGCCAGCGGCCAAGGAAGGCCAGACGTTGAACACGTCGGCGCTGGACGCCATCGCACACAACATCGGCGCCAACCATGTCTTCGTCACGAATGCACGCGGCATCATCACCGGCGTCTGGGACCACACAGGCAGCCAACGCGTACTCGGCAGTGACCTGAGTTTCCGGCGCTATTTCCAGACGGCCATGCGCGGCATTCCGAACGTCACCGCCGCCATCAGCCAAAGTACCGGACAGCGCATGATCTACATGGCTGCCCCGATTTACCAAGATCGCACTGCCGCCAGCCCGATCATCGGCATGCTCGTCGCACGCCATGACCCCGACTTCCTCGATCGCACGCTGCACACGGTGGGCGCATCCATGGGTTTACTGGTCAGCCCCCACAGCGTGGTCATGGCCAGCAGTCAGCCCCAGTGGCTGTTCGCCTTGGTGGGTGGCGATGCCTCCCCAGTTCGTCAGCAAGCCCTGCAAGCGGCGGGACAGTATGGCCCCCTCTTCGCAGCAGGCGCCCCCCTCAAAACCTTGCCGAGCCTGGATGGCGACCTTCTCTCGCTCCCCTCCGGACAATACGCCGTCGGACGTGAATCGCTGGACTGGCGAGATCCTGCAGGCAACTGGACCATGGTCAGCCTGACCCCGTTGGATGCCATCACGCCGCCGCAGAGCCGCATGGTGGTCATGGCATCTGCGTTCTTTGCCAGCCTTGGCACCTTCTACCTGTTTGCGCTGATGTTCCGCAATCGCACCTTGCGAAGGGAAAAGGCCGTGCAGTTGCGCCACCAACTGGGTTTTCAGCAGGCTTTGATCGACGCCATCCCGACGCCCCTTTTTTACAAGGATGCCAACACCCGCTTCCTGGGCTTCAACAAAGCGTATGAGGACACCTTCTCGGTCAAGCGTGATGACTTGATCGGCAAAGCCGTGCTCGACCTGGATTACCTGCCGGAAGCAGATCGGCAGGCCTATCAGGCAGAAGATCAGGCCATGATTGCCACGGCAGGATCGGTTGAGAAGCTGATGCCCATCCCATTTTCGGATGGCCAACTGCACGACACGCTCTACCGCGTCAAAGGCTTCCGTAATGTCGATGGCTCACCGGGTGGTCTTGTGGGCACGTTCTCGGACATCACCCCACTGACGCAAGCCAAGAAAGCCGCTGAAGTGGCCACACAGGCCAAAAGCGAATTCCTGGCCAACATGAGCCACGAGATCCGCACACCGATGAACACGATCATCGGCATGTCCTACCTGGCTCTGAAAACCGATCTGAGCCCCAAGCAGCGCGATTACATCCAGAAGGTGCATCGATCAGCGGAAGGCTTGCTCGGCATCATCAACGACATTCTGGACTTCTCCAAGATCGAGGCCGGCAAGCTGGAACTGGAACAAGTCGGTTTCCGACTGGAAGATGTGCTGGAAGAGCTGTCCAACATCATCGGGATTCGTGCAGAAGACAAGGGACTGGAACTGCTGTTCAAGATCGACCCGAGCGTCCCCACCATGCTCATGGGTGATCCCCTGCGACTGGGCCAGGTCCTGACCAACCTCTGCAGCAATGCCGTCAAATTCACCGACCAAGGTGAGGTGCTGGTCTCGGTCGAATCAACCCAGCGCGACGAGCAAGAAGCGGTGATTCACTTTGTGGTCGAGGACACGGGCATTGGCCTGACGGAAGAACAGCGGGAACACCTGTTCCGCTCGTTCTCGCAAGCCGATTCATCCACCACGCGCAAGTATGGCGGGACCGGATTGGGGCTGGCCATTTCCAAGCGTCTGGTTGACATGATGGGGGGCAAGATCTGGGTGGAGTCCGAGTTTGGAAAAGGATCGCGCTTTCACTTCGAGGCACGCTTCGGTGTGCAGACGCATGTCGAGCCACGCCGCATGATTCAGGCAGAGGACCTGTGCGGCAAGCGGGTCCTGGCCGTGGACGACAACACGTCCGCGCGCGAAATCCTGGCCTCGATGACCAGGGCCTTTGGGCTGTCGGTCGATGAGGCCACCTCCGGCTCCGATGCATTGAAAGTCATCCGCCAGGCCAGCGAGTCGGGGCATCCCTATGACTTGCTGCTGATTGACTGGCGCATGCCCGGCATGAACGGCATTGACACCGTGCATCAGTTGCAAGCGGCCATGGAAGATCAAACACCCGCCGTGATCATGGTGACCGCTTTCGGGCGCCAGGAGGCCCTGGATGATGCGCGGCTGCAAGGCGTGCAACTCAAGTCCGTTCTCAGCAAGCCCACCACGGCATCCACCCTGCTCGAAGCCATCAGTGAAGGCTTGGGCCACGCCTCGCCGGCCGAGACGCGCGCCACACAGCGCAGCGAAGAGCTTGAAGAGTCCGTCATCGCCATGCGAGGGGCACGCATGCTGGTGGTGGAAGACAACGAGATGAATCAGCAATTGACCGTCGAGTTGCTGGCACGAGCCGGCATTGACACCGTGATTGCGGCCGATGGTCAGGCGGCCTTGGACATTCTCCATGCCGACCACGCCTTTGACGGCGTGCTGATGGATTGCCAGATGCCCGTCATGGATGGCTATACCGCCACGCGACACATTCGCGCCAACAGTCAGCTGTCACACCTGCCGATCATTGCCATGACGGCCAACGCCATGGCTGACGACAAAGCACTGGCACTTCAGGCTGGCATGAACGACCACATCGCCAAGCCCATCCATGTCGAAAAGATGTTCACCACCTTGAGCCAGTGGATCAAGCCGGCACACCCCAGCAACGCCGCAGATGCCGCGAGCAGACGCGTCAGCGCGGCCCCTGCCCCCAAGGATTTCCCGGCCTTGGCTGGCATCGACACGCAAGCTGGTCTGTTGCGCTCACTGAATGATCCACAGCTGTACATGCGGCTGCTGCGCAATTTCCTGAACAACTACGCTCACTTCAACGAGCAGTTTGCGCAGGCGCTGTCGGCACATGACTTTGCAACGGCCACGCGCCTGGCTCACACACTGCGTGGCAGTGCTGGCACCATCAGCGCCAACGATCTGGCCACCACGGCCCATGCACTGGAGCAAGCTTGCGCGAGCCGTGCGCCAGGCGAGCAAATCGCCTCACTGCTGCAAGTGACCAGCACCGTGCTCGCCCAAGTGCTGGATGGGCTGACCGCGTTTTGCAGTGCGCACGACACACCTTCCCCCCAAGCCGCAACCGATCAGGTGGACGAAGCTCACCTGAAAGCGTCACTGCAGCAATTGCGAGAATTGCTGGTCAACAGCGACAGCGAGGCGGTCGACGTGCTCAACGGTCTCATGCAGTCCATCGCAGGACATCCGTGGGCAGACCGACTGCGTGCGACGCACAAAGCCGTCAGCGATTACGACTTTGATCAGGCCGTGGTCGAACTGGATGCGGCCACCGTCAGCCCTTGAGGATCAATGTAGGCCTGACGGAACAACTCGAAAGGCAGCACATCCTCGGACTCGATGCGCGCCTGCTCCGCAACCGACACATCGGCCATCTGCCGCCAGACGGCCTGTTGATCATCGGTCAATGACACACCGCACAGTGATTGTTTGACCAGACCAGAGCGGTCCAGCGCAAACGCATCAAAGCGCCCCGCATACTGATCCTGAATGGCGGCCAGCACCCGGGCAGAAGGCAACTGTTCGACCGCCAGGAAATCCTCACGCGCACGTGCCCACGACGTTGCGTAAGCGTGCCCACCACACGCCGCATCCATGGCCTCGGCCACCGCCACGCCCTCGTCCAGCAGTGCCAGTCCCCAGTCCGCCAGACTGATCGGCTGACCCTCTCGGATCAATTGCAAACCGGGCTCGCGCCCGCGCGAGGCGGCGAGCAGCAGGTTCGATTGCAGCGCGCGCACCTCATCCGGGCTATCTGGCGGGCTACTGGACAGCATGGCCTGCAACAGGAACACATCCAGCACCCTTGCCGTGTGCGCATCAATGCCCACGTCCAAGAATGGATTGACGTCCATGCAGCGCACTTCCACGTACTCCACACCGCGCTCACGCAGAGCATGCAAGGGACGCTCGCCCGAACGAATCACGCGCTTGGGACGAATGGTGCTGTAGAACTCGTTTTCAATCTGCAGCAAGCTGGTGGCCAACTGACGATAGCCGCCTGCAGGGTCGTGAATGCCAATGGCTTCGTAAGGCGGATACGGAACGGTCAGCGCCTCATGCAGGGAATCGGCGTACCCTTCCAGATCGTTGTAGCTCACACACAGCGCAGACTGCGCATCGCTTTGGTAGCCCAATCGCCCCATGCGCAAAGACGTTGCATACGGCAGGTACAGCGTATGCGCACTCATGGCGTCCAGACCATGAGGTTGCCCGGCCGCAAACGCCGATGTCACGGCCGGCGATGCGCCGAACAAGCGCAACAGCAAAAAGGAGTGGCGCCGGAAATTCCGGATCAACGCGAAATAGTCTTCGCTTGTTGCGCCGGGGAAGGACCAGTTGTAATGAATGCCCGAAATGGTCTGCATGCGCGAGCCATAACGGTGCGACAAACCCAATCGATAGACCCGCTTGGCCTGCCCCACATTCGAGCTGCCGTAATACCCGATGGGAATGTCCGCATCGGGTGGCAACTGCCCGGGCATGCTCGCCGCCCACATGCATTCGTCGCCCAGAGATTGCAGCACCACACGGTGGATGGTCTCCAGCTCGTGCAGACAGTCTTCGACACGCGCATGCACCCCGGTCACGAGCTCCAACTGAGACTCGCTGAAATCGGTGGTGATATGAGGATGCGTGAGGGCAGAACCCAGCACAGCGGGATGCGGTGTACGCGCCAGACTGCCGTCGGGCTGGACTCGCAAGCCTTCCTTTTCGATGCCGCGCTGCATGCCGCGCAGGCGTGCAGCATCCAGCTCGCGCAAACGTTGATGCAAGGTCACAACGGGCAAAACCCTCTCCTATCGACTCAGGTGCATGCACAAACAAGGTGCTGCACGGGCGCCGATTGTGCGCCAACCCGCCGACGCTTGCATGACAGCCCAAAGATGACCTTTGGACCTGGATCAAAGAAGACTGAAAGGACGATGCCGCCCGCCTGACTCACCAGCGTGAACGGTGATCTTCCGTCACGCCCAACAGGCCATCCACCGACACAGCAGGCCCACCGGGACGCGCCCGCACGATGCCATGAAATGTCCCTACGGGCTGTATGTAATAACTCGCGGCCACCACGAGGTTGCGATCGGCTTGTCGTGCCCCCTCCGGTCTGAAATGCAGATCCAATAAGCCGTCATCGGTGTGCACACGCCATGGCGACAACGGGCGCTGCGGATCAAAATCAAACTTGGCGGCCCCCAGCGGAATCAAGGCCCCGTCCAGCCACAAGACATTTTCCTGATTGCCGAAATAGCCTTCTTGCAGGTTAAAGCCCACGCGTCGGTCGTGCGCACACGCCCATCGCCAGGCCGTGTCTCTGGCCAACAAGCCATTCGAACTGTCCAGGCTACCCAGCGCGCTATGCAGCGCATGTCGCTCGCCATCCAGTTCAAATTCGCCCACCACCGGCAAACCGGGTGACTTTTGTGTGGCGTGCACCAGCCCCTGGTCCACCGGCCCAACCGCCAGCAAAAACGGCGGCGCCTGACGCCATGACAGATCACATCGCAACTGAAGCCGACGCGTCTTCACACGCACCGCGATCACATCCCCCTCGGTCACGATGGACAGGGCCGCTCCCAGGCCTTTGAAACGAGCCTCCCCGCCCATCACAGGCTGATCCGTGATGCCGCCAGACCAGCCGGGCAAACCATCCTGCGTCCAATCCAGCACGACCTTCTGGCTGCGGCGATCAAACACGTACACGAACGACGACATGCACCAGCCCACATCGACGATCGCCACCCCGATGAACCAATGCGCATGCCCCACGCCCACGTACTGCCAGCGCTTGTGATGCAGACGCGTCCACAGCGCCGACCGCTGCCAAGGCCCACGCAATGCGCGCCAGTCAATGGTGTCGATGCATCCGGCATAACGGCCCATGGCCGGCTCACCGTCCATCACCACGGATGACGGGGGTGACAACAGACTGACAGACCAAGGCTCGGACGAGGCTACCGACATGAAGGCACTTTCTGATGCAAACGTCGCCACTGCGCTGGGGTCGCACCGGTCCACGACCGAAATGCACGGGTGAAGGCACTTTGCTCTGAATACCCCATCAGCAAGGCGATTTCCGCCACATCCAGATGGGCGTCTTTCAGATGGCCTTCTGCCAGGTGGCGGCGGGTGTCATCCAGCAAACGCTGAAAGGTGGTGCCTTGTTCTGCCAGCCGCCGCTGCAGGCTGCGCACACTGGTGTGGTGGACCTCGGCCAAGGCCGCCAACGAAGTTCTGCCCTCGCGGATCAGGGGGACCAAGGTTCGGCGCCACGCATCGACCGCCGCCGGCACCCGAGAGACTTCATCCAGCAAAGCCTCTGCCTGCTTGTCGAGCAAGGCCAACAGCGCCGGATCAGACTTGCGCAGCGGCAAGGCCAAGTACTCATAGCCAAAGACCAGGCTGGTAAGGTCCGCATCAAAGCGCACCTCACAACCAAAGAAATCTTCGTAGGGCTGAACATCCTGGGGACGGCTGTTCACGAAGCTGACCGCCTTCAGCGGCCAGTAGCGTCCGGTCATGTCGCGTGCCAATTGCACCAGTGACGCAATGGCCGTCTCATCCACCAGCGCGCCGGGTCGCCCGCGGTCTACACCCCATTCCACCGAGACGCCATTCGGGTCCATGGAGACCGTGGCCAGGTTGGCGTCGTACACCGAGGCGTGATAACGCTCCAGACGCTGCAGCGCCTCCAGCAAATGCCCGCATGCCAACGCGGCATACCCCACCACCCCAAAGTGACGTGCGCTGACGCACTCAGCAATGCGCAAGCCCAGTCCAGGCCGCTTCTTTTCCAGGACATCCACGCGGCGCAACCAATCCTGCCATTGCGGCATGGGCACAAAGTGCTGCTCTGGTTCGGGGCGAGCATCCAAGACGCGCGCAGGATCCAGCCCCTGGCGTTCCAGGTACTCATACAAGAGCAGAACGTAGGACGCAGCAACGCGGGATTCGGCCATGTCAGCGCATTCGCAATGGAGTCGGGATCATGCCGCGACACCCGGCCCCTCACCATTCGGGGTAGCCGCTAGGTCGTCGGCACGATGCTGGCGTGATTTGTCAAGAAATTCGACGACGAGTGAGGGAGCATCGGCCAGCGCCCATCTGCCCTTCACGCCATGCTGACACCCGACACGCTGATCACGCCCCTGATTCAGGCTTTACCTGACTGGCTGCCCCACACCGAATGGCATGACTGGGTCATCGTGATGCTGTCCCCTTTGTTTTTGTTGGCAGTCGGGCTGGAATGGTGGCACTACCGCCGTCAGGATCGCCAAGCCACACACCCCATCTATGCCTGGGCTGACGCCTGGGCCAGCATTGGTCTGGGCGGCGTCTACCTGGTGCTGGATGTGTTCATCGTGGCAGGCCTGGTGCTGCCCGCCATGCAAGCGCTCTACACCTGGCGCCTGACCACCATCGCCATCACGCCCTGGAGCCTGTTGGCCCTGTGGCTGGGCGTGGAGTTCTGCTACTACTGGTTTCACCGAGCGAGCCACCGCGTCCGCTGGTTCTGGTGTGCCCATGTGGTGCACCACGGCTCAGAGCACATGAACTTCACCACAGCCATGCGCCAAAGCTGGCTCTACAGCTTTGCGGGCAACTGGCTGTTTTACCTGCCCATGGTGCTCATCGGTTACGACCCGGTCTGGGTGATGGTGGTGCTGTCGCTCAACCTGGGCTATCAGTTCTTCATCCACACCCAGTGGGTGACCAAGCTGCCCCGGCCCATTGAATACCTGTTCAACACACCTTCGCACCACCGCGCGCATCATGGCCGCAACCCGCAGTACATCGACCGCAATTACGGTGGCACCCTGATCGTCTTCGACCGGCTGTTTGGCACCTTCGTTGAAGAGGTGGAACGCCCGGACTACGGCATCGTGCGACAGGTCAAAAGCTACAACCTGTTGTGGCTGACACTCCATGAATGGGTGGACATGATCCGTGACATCCTGCGCCCCGGCCCCCTCGCCTTGCGCCTCAAGCATCTCTGGGCGCCCCCAGAGTGGGACCGAACACAGGATAATCCCGGTTATGCATCCGAACGCCCTACTCGACCTCACCACACAGCTCGTCCGTGAGGTGCTCAAGCTTGACGCCCCGGCCGACAGCATCGTTTCCTATTTTTTCCGCACCCACCGCGAGCTGGGGCAACGCGAACGCCACGCACTGGCTGAGACCTCCTACGCCGTGCTGCGTCAGCGCCTGCTGTGGGCCAACCTGGCCCAATCCGGCCACGGCCCGATGGAACGGCGCCTGGTTCTGCTGGCCTGGCAAGGCGAACCGCACGTCCTGAAAAAGGGCATGACGGCCGACGAGGCCGCCTGGCTTGAACGTGCCAGCGCCATCGATCGCAGCGCCCTGCCCGACAAGTTGCGCCACAACCTGCCCGACTGGCTGTCCAACAGCCTGCGTGATCAACTGGGGGCTGACGACTTTTGGGCTTTGGTGGACACCTTCTCGGCAGGCGCCCCGCTGGACCTGCGCGTCAACGCGCTGAAGAACAAGCGTGAGGCCGTGATCGAAGCCCTGGCAGCCGCCAACATCCAGGCCGAACCGACGCCCTACTCTCCGCTGGGCATCCGCATCCAGGGCAAGCCAGCTTTGCAAAAGCTGCCGCTTTACACCGGCGGTGAAGTGGAAGTGCAAGACGAAGGCAGCCAACTGCTGTCCCTGCTGACGGGTGCCAAGCGCGGTGAAATGGTCGTGGACTTCTGCGCCGGTGCCGGTGGCAAGACCCTGGCCTTGGGCGCCATGATGCGCAACACCGGCCGCCTGTACGCGTTTGACGTGTCGGGGCATCGCCTGGAGAACCTCAAGCCCCGCCTGGCACGCAGTGGCTTGTCCAACGTGTACGCGACCCAAATCGCCCACGAAAACGACGACCGCATCAAGCGCCTGCGCGGCAAGATTGACCGTGTACTGGTGGACGCGCCCTGTTCGGGCCTGGGCACTCTGCGCCGCAACCCCGATCTGAAGTGGCGTCAAAGCCCCAAGGCGATTGAAGAGTTGCAAGTCAAGCAGAAGGCCATTCTCAACAGCGCGGCCCGCCTGCTCAAGCCGGGTGGACGCCTGGTCTATGCGACCTGCAGCGTCATGCCTGCCGAAAACGAGGTGGTGGCCAACGCCTTCACCGAAGAGCACAAAGACTTTGTGCTGCTGAACGCGGCGGAGCAACTGGACAAGATGGGCGTGAGCCAGGCCGAATCGCTGGTCACCCCGGCTGGCCACCTGCGCTTGTGGCCGCACCGTCACGCGACCGACGGTTTCTACGCCGTCGCGTGGGAAAAGAAGGCCTGAGGCATCAGGCCTTCTTCAAGGAGAGCCTGATCAGAACAGGCTTTCCTTCACATACACCACATCGCCGGGCTGCAGCTTGTCATTCATGCCCGGCTGCACGATCTTGACCTCGCCAGCCTCGTCCCGGCGGTGCACACGGATGCCGCGCTCGGTCCCGCGCAGGGTCAGGCCACCGGCCGTCGCCAAGGCTTGCAGCAAGGTGGTGTCACGCAACAGGATCTGTGCACCGGGACGTTGCACTTCACCGTAGATGTAGATCTGCGGCGCACGGTCTACCCAGATGCTGTCGCCATTTTGAAGTGGCAGGTCGGCCACCGTACCGCTGGAAGCGAACACCTTGGGGAAGTCGATTTCCTTGCGGAAGGGTTTGCCGTCACGCAGTCCCGACACCACCACGATGTCCGAGCCACTGCTCTGCACGATGCCACCCGCTTGCGCCAGGATTTCGCTCAGCTTGGAGTTCCCGGCTTCGAGCGGATAGCGGCCTGGGCGATTCACCTGCCCCAGCACCGACACCTGATTGGCCTTGACGGCCAGCACCAGGATGGACACCTGAGGCTGCTTCAAGAAATTGCCGTCACGCAAACCGTTGGCAATTTTCTTTTCGGCATCGGTCACTGACAAACCGCCGATCTTCACATTGCCCAGCAAGGGATACGAGATGCTGCCCCCTTCGGTGATGCGCGTTTCCAGCAACAGATCGGGATTCTGATACACCGAGATCCGAATCTGGTCACCTGCCCCCAGCACGTACTCGCCACTCACGGCCTGTGCCTGGCTACCCATGGCCATCACCATCAGCGCGGTCGCCATCAACCAGCGGACCGCATCACGCATCCAATTCATGGTTCAACATCCTCTGTAAGAAAAATACTGCACCGGGCCGCAATGCGGGCGCCTTCTCTGCGGGGCTCAATGTATCAGCGTAAACCAGCCTGATGAGTGAGCTGCCAGCACACCCACCACGACTCGGTGGCCGCGGTTTCCCTTAGCGAACGGGACGATCAGACCGCCTAGGCAGCGGACAGATGCGTACGGCCCAAGTAAGCATGGACCTCCTCGGCCGGCATAGGGCGAGAAATCAGGAACCCTTGGACATCGTCGCAGCCCAGGGCCTTCAACATGACCAGTTGCTCAACGGTCTCAACGCCTTCCGCGGTCGTACGCAAACGCAGGGCTTGAGCCAGACTGACGATTGCCGTCACCACAGCCTGTGCGTCCTGATCACTGTCCAGCGAGCGCACGAACATACCGTCGATCTTCAATTTATCCATTGAAAACCGACGCAAATACGCCAATGACGAATACCCCGTTCCAAAGTCGTCCATGGCGACACGAACACCACGACTGCGCAAGGCCATCAGGGTAGCTTGAGCCCCCAAATGGTCCTCGATCAAGGCCGACTCCGTGATTTCCAACTCCAAGCGTTCGGGTTGCAATCCCGATGCCGCCAAAGCCTCGTCCACCAAATCCAGAACGACCGAACTCCGGAACTGAATCGCAGACAGATTGACTGCGACCCTCAGGGGAGCAGGCCAAACCGCTGCAGCACGACAAGCTTCTCGCAAGACCCAACTGCCTAGTGGCACGATCTGCCCCGTCTCTTCGGCGACAGCGATGAACTCACTGGGACCGATCAAGCCACGTTGACCATGCTGCCACCGCACAAGCGCTTCGAAGCCGGTCACCTCACCGGTTTCCAGGTTCATTTGAGGCTGGAAGAACAGCTTGAACTGCTCCGCAGCCAGGGCCTGCCCCAACTCGGATTGCAGTCGCGCACGTGCTTTGGCATTGTCCGCCAGACTGATGTCAAAGAACCGAGCTGTATTGCGGCCTGCCGCCTTGGCGGCATACAAGGCCAGATCCGCACACTGAAGCAGCGACTGCGGATCTCGCCCATCACGCGGCGCCAAAGCCACCCCGACACTGGCGTGCACCTCGACCAGAACATCGTCAAGCTGACAAGGCTCGCTGACCACCGCCAAAAGACGCTCCGCCATCGCGGCAGCCTTCTTGGGCGTGACATAGCGCCAAGTCAGCAGGGCGAACTCATCACCGCCAAGACGTGCCAACAAGTCCCCTTCTGCCAGGCAGGTCTTCAGGCGCCCCCCCACACGACGCAACAACTGATCGCCCACGCCATGCCCCAGCGAATCGTTGATGTGCTTGAAGTTATCCAGATCCAGAAACAGCAGTGCGCAGGGGCGCGGCTCTGCGGTGCTGGTGACCTCTTGCCGCAACCGCTCCAGCTCTGTGCTGAAGCGATGCCGGTTCGCGAGTCCAGTCAGCGCATCAAAGTTGGCCAGTCTGGCCAGTTCATCACGCGCCTGACGTGTGTGGGTGATGTCCGACCCCACTCCCCGCCAACCGGCGGCACGCCCCTTTTCGTCAAACAGGGGCTTGGCCGAGAGGGACCACCAGTGAATCTCGTGAGCCACCTCCACCGGTAACTCCAGATCCCGGAAGGGCTGCCCCAAGCGCATGCAGGACGTCAGCTTGGCCAAAGCAGCAGCGCCCTCGGCGTCATCAGGCGGCACCATCAAATTGAGCAAATCGATGAAGGTGTGCTGCAGCAACTGCTTCGCAGGCAGGCCAAACGACTCGGCCAGGCGATTGGACACATGGCGCAAGTGACCGGTGGACGAGATTTCCCACAACCAATCAGAGGCATGCTCCTCAAAATCTCGCAGCAACAAGTCAATCAACTGGCGCTGACGATCCGTTTCCGCCTCCACACGCAGCCGGCTCATGAAAACACGGCCGTTGGCATAGCTGACGCCGAACATGATGGGCGCATACACCAGCATCAGGATCAACAAGGTCCGACTGTCGGCATAGTCGGATCGGCTGAGCCCGATGACACTGGCAACGCACAGGGTGAACACATACGCCCAGGCCGCCGGGACCATGGGGCTGAGCATGAAGGCGCCCCCGCAAATGGTGCCGACCACCACGGTCGAAATCAGCAGAGCCCCTGCGTGATCACTCTGAGGAAAGACCGCGGCGGGCAGAAACGCCCACAAACAGGCAAACAAGGTGACCTGCGCCACGATGAGTTGCGTAGCGCGTCGCGTGGCGATGGGGCGCGGGGCGCCCGATACCAATCTGCGCCACCACACGGCCGCAACAGGCAGAGACAACACGACAGCAAAACACCACGCTGCCAGGATCACAGGGGGTTGCTTGCCCCAGAAAACCCAACACACCCCGATCGTGTTGACGGCATTGCCCAGCATGAGCAAGGGCAGCAAACTGACCAAGGCTTGAATCTGACGGGCACGGAAGAACCCGGCCAGCGGACCATCCACCGCTTCGCTCGGGATGACGTCATGGCCCCATTGCGCGAAGCGCGACGGCCACCCGCCCTTGACGGAATCTTGTGGGAGAGGCATCCCGACTGTTCAGGTTAAGTCAGACAAGGAAACGTTACACATTCTGCGACGACTTTCTCGTCTACCTCTCATTTCACCACGCCAGCCCCCCTCTATTTGGCGTTTCTGGCACCAAGTTGCGGCAACTTGACACGTCATCCCCCGAGATGTGGGACGCAGATCGCTTACCATCGCACCCCCGTCGAGTGAAAAACACACTATGAGTTCCGACAAGCACATGTCCGACGCCGAAAAGGCGCTGCGCGAGGCCGCTAACGAATATCACCGTCTGCCATCGCGCGGCAAGATCTCGGTCACCCCGACCAAGCCGCTGTCCAATCAGCGCGATCTGTCTCTGGCCTACTCGCCGGGCGTAGCCTATCCCTGTCTGGCCATCGAGCAAGATCCGGCCATGGCGGCCGAATACACCTCGCGCGGCAACTTGGTCGCCGTGGTCACCAACGGCACAGCCGTGCTGGGTTTGGGCGACATCGGCCCACTGGCGTCCAAGCCCGTGATGGAAGGCAAGGGTTGCCTGTTCAAGAAGTTTGCCGGCGTGGACGTGTTCGACATCGAACTGGCCGAACGCGATCCAGACAAGCTGGTGGAGATCATTGCTGCGCTGGAGCCCACGCTCGGCGGTGTGAACCTTGAAGACATCAAGGCCCCCGAGTGCTTCTACATCGAGAAGCAACTGTCGGCCCGCATGAACATCCCCGTCTTCCACGACGATCAGCACGGCACGGCCATCATCTCGAGCGCCGCACTGCTGAACGGTCTGGAACTGGTGGGCAAGAAGATTGACGAGGTCAAGCTGGCCGTGTCGGGCGCGGGTGCCGCGGCCATCGCCTGTCTGGACCTGATGGTGGACCTGGGCGTCAAGCGCGAGAACATCTATGTGTGTGACTCGAAGGGCGTGATTCACCACGAGCGCACCGACAAGCTGGATGCGTCCAAGCAGCGCTACCAGCAAACCACGTCCGCACGCACACTGGCTGATGCGGTCAATGGTGCCGACGTGTTCCTGGGCTGCTCGGCCGCAGGCGTGCTGACCGCCGACATGGTCAAGACCATGGCCGACAAGCCGCTGATCCTGGCACTGGCCAACCCCGAGCCCGAGATCCGCCCGGAAATCGCCAAAGCGGCCCGCCCGGACTGCATCATCGCCACCGGCCGTTCGGACTATCCGAACCAGGTCAACAACGTTCTGTGCTTCCCCTACATCTTCCGTGGCGCACTCGATTGCGGCGCCACCAAGATCACCGAAGCCATGAAGCTGGCCTGCGTGCGCCAGATCGCCGATCTGGCCAAGGCCGAAATCTCGGACGAAGTGGCCGCAGCCTACCCTGGCCGCGAACTGCGCTTTGGCCCGGATTACCTGATCCCCACGCCGTTTGATTCCCGCCTGATTTTGCGCATTGCGCCGGCTGTGGCCGAAGCGGCCGCTGCATCGGGCGTGGCCACGCGCCCCATCGCCAATCTGGACGCCTACCGTGATTCGCTGATGCAGTTCGTGACCAACACGGGTCTGTTCATGCGTCCGCTGTTCATGCGCGCCAAGGCCGACGCCAAGCGCATTGCCTACGCCGAAGGTGAAGACGAGCGCGTGCTGCGCGCCGCTCAGGTGGCCGTGGACGAAGGCATTGCCAAGCCCATCCTGATCGGTCGCCCGGACGTGATCGCCACCCGCATCGAACGTGCAGGTCTGCGCCTGCAACCCGGCGTGAACTGCGAAGTCGTCAATCCGGCCCAAGACGACCGCTTCAAGCAGTACTACGAGGCATATCGCAAGATCAAGGCCCGCGACGGCATCTCGCCCGAGCTGGCCAAGGTGGCCGTGCGCCGCTCCAACTCCCTCATCGCCACGATGCTGGTGAAGATGGGCGACGCCGACGGCATGATTTGCGGCGTGATCGGTCGCTATGACCTGCACCTGGACCACATCCGTGATGTGATCGGCGTGCATCCGGACGCCCACGGCCTGGCTGCCTTGAACGCGCTGATCCTGGACAACCACAACCTGTTCATTGCCGACACCTTCGTCAACGAAGACCCGACGGCCGAGCAGTTGGCTGACATCGCCGTGCTGGCGGTGGAAGAAGTCCAGCGATTTGGTCTGCCCCCTCGCGTGGCCTTCCTGTCGCACTCGATGTTCGGTTCCAGCAACCGCCCCTCGGCCAAGAAGATGCGCAAGGCGCGTGACCTGTTCGTGGCGCGCATGCCCCACGTCCCGGCTGATGGCGAAATGCAGGGGGATGCGGCGCTGAGCGAGTCGGTCCGCACGAAGCTGCTGCCCGAAACCACGCTGGACGGCACCGCCAACATCCTGATCTGCCCGAACCTGGATGCCGCCAACATCCTGTTCAACGTGCTGAAGATGACGGGTGGCAACGGCATCACCGTGGGCCCGATCCTGCTGGGCGCGGCGGCACCCGCACACATCCTCAATCCGTCGGCCACGGTGCGTCGCATCGTGAACATGACGGCGGTGGCAGTGGCTCACGGCAAGAAATAACCTGATGCCGGCAGCATGGCGCGCCACGGGCTAGACTCGTGGCATCCATGCAGTCCACTCCCCGCTCTTCTGCCCTTCAAGGCTATCTGGCCGCCCTTGGCACGGTTGTGCTGTGGGCGGGTTTCGTCCTGGTCTCTCGCCTGGGTGGCCAAAGTGCGCTGACTGGGTGGGACATCGTCGCGCTGCGCTTGGGCACAGCCAGCCTGTTTCTGCTGCCGTTTTCGCTCAGCATTCCTCGCAGCGTGTGGCTGGACCGCCGTTTGTGGACCCTGATGCTGACGGGCGGTCTGCTGTTTCTCACGCTGGTCTATGCCGGGCTGACGCGTGCGCCCGCTGCGCATGGGGGCATCTTGCTGTCCGGCTGCCAGCCGTTTCTGGTTACGGCCCTCGCCTGGCTGATTCTGGGTGCCAAGCCTGACAAAGAACGCTTGGGTGGCCTGATTGCCATCGCACTGGGCGTGGCCTGTGTCGCCTTTCCTCAGTTCAGCGGTTTGCACGAGGGCCCATCCACCGTGCTGGGCGATGCGCTGTTGCTGAGTGCGTCCACGGCGTGGGCGCTCTACAGCGTGCTGGTGCGCAAGTGGGTGTTTGAGCCTTGGTTGCTGACGCGCGTGGTGGCACTGGGGTCGGCGGCGATTTACCTGCCCATCTATGCGCTGTGCCTGCCCAAGAATCTGGGCGCGGCCTCCACCTCGATGCTGGTGTTCCAAGGCCTGTTTCAAGGACTGGGGCCCACCATTGCCGCCATGATCCTGTTCCTGCGTGCGGTAACCCTGCTGGGGCCGCAACGCACGGGGGCGATTGTTGCCGTGGTGCCAGCACTGGTGGGCATCGGTGCGGTCGTGCTGCTGGGCGAGCCTCTCACCGGCTGGCTGGTGGCCGGCTTGGCCTTGGCCACGACTGGCGCATGGCTGGCGTCCCGGCCGGCCGTGCCCCGCTGAACACCCCGAGGGGCGTCACAAGCCCATCTGCTTGCTGATGATCTCGTTCATGATTTCGTGCGTTCCGCCACCGATCGACAGGATGCGGTTGTCACGGTACAGACGTTCAACCACCGACTCACGCATGTAGCCCATGCCGCCGAAGATTTGCACGGCCTCGTGCGTGACGTGGTCGGCGACATCGGTGGCAAAGTTTTTGGCCATGCTGACCTCACTGATGGACGGAATGCCCGCCTGCATGCGGGCCGCCACGCGGTAGGTGTACTCGCGCGCCACCTCCACCCGGGTGGCCATCTCGGCCAGTTTGTGGCGAATGACCTGGTGCTTGGCCAAGGGTTTGCCAAAGGTGACGCGGTCTTTGACGTAGTCCAGGCAAGCTTCCAGCGCCATTTGCGCCGTCATGTAAGCCATGATGGCCAACGACAAGCGCTCGGCCTGAAAGTTGGCCATGATGAGCATGAAGCCGGCGTTTTCAGGACCGATCAGGTGGCTGGCCGGCACGCGGCAATCCTCGAAGAACAACTCGGCCGTGTCAGAGGCCCACCAGCCCATCTTTTTGAGGTTGCGCCCGATGCTAAAGCCCGGCGTGCCTCGCTCGATCAGCAGCATGGACACACCAGCATAGCCTTCTGCCCCGGTGCGCACCGCCACGGTGTAGTAGTCGGCGCGGGTGCCCGAGGTGATGAAAGTCTTGGCACCGTTGACCACATAGTGATCTCCATCGCGCACGGCACGCGTGCGCAAACTGGCGACATCCGAGCCCCCGCTGGGTTCGGTGATGGCCAGCGAGATGATCTTGTCCCCGGCAATGACCGCGGGCGCAACTTTCTCTTGCAAGGCTGGCGTGCCGCCCCACCAGACCGGGGGCAGCCCAATGTCCAGCGATCCCAGACTGGCCACCAAGCCGCCCGAGGTACTGCGCATCAACTCCTCGCTGACGGCCACTTTCAGAAAGACGTCTTCCTCGCCCGCGCCGCCCAGCCGTTGAGGATGGCCAATGCCCAGCAGACCCAAGGCGCCCGCTTTCTGGTACAGCTCGCGCGGGAAGGTGCCCGACTCTTCCCACTCAGCAATGTGGGGCTTGATCTCCTGCTCGACGAAACGACGCGCCGTCTCGCGGGCCATCTGATGGGTTTCGTTGAAATACGGGGTGTAAATCGTGTTGGTCATCGTGCGCAAGATGGCGAGCAGGCCATGATTCAAAGTGACTGGCTTCAGCGTAGTGCGCCCACACCACGCGCACATCAGTAGTTAACCTTAATGATCGCGCGTTGACGCATACGTCACCAGACGTTAGAGTCGCCTTCATTGCGACGACTGCAAACATGTCGCGTCAACCCGCTAGCCCATCGACAGCACCATGAGCACTGCCGCCCCCTCGCACTACGACAGCATCTTCCGCCCAGGCCTCTTCAAAGGACAGGTCCATGTCGTGACCGGTGGTGGCAGTGGCATCGGCCGCTGTACGGCGCATGAGTTGGCAGCTTTGGGCGCGACCGTGGTCATCACAGGTCGCACGCAAGAGAAGCTCGACAAGGTCGCTGCCGAGATCCGCGAGGACGGCGGTTTGGTGGATACCGCTGCGTTTGACATCCGCGACGACGAGCAGGTCAAGGCCGCGGTGTCGCGCATCGTGGCTGATCATGGCCGCATCCATGGACTCGTCAACAACGCGGGCGGGCAGTTCCCTTCGCCCATGGAGATGATTTCCAAGCGGGGTTTTGAAGCGGTGGTGGCCAACAACCTGACGGGCGGCTTCTTGATGGCACGCGAGGTGTTCAATCAGTCGATGAGCAAACATGGCGGCGGCGCCATCGTGAACATGGCTGCCGACATGTGGAATGGCATGGCGGGCATGGCGCACTCGGGCGCGGCACGCGCGGGCATGGTGAACCTGACCAAAACGGCGGCGTTTGAATGGGCCCGCGCACACGTGCGGGTGAATGCCGTGGCGCCAGGCTGGGTAGCATCCAGCGGCATGGATTCGTACGGTCCGGCCATGGCCCCGATGATTCTGAGCCTCAAGGACAACCTGCCCATGAAGCGCCTGGGCCTGGAAGCGGAGATCAGCTCGGTCATCTGCTTCCTGCTCAGCCCCGGTTCAGCTTTCGTGACCGGCGTGACGGTCGCCATTGACGGCGGTGCAGGTGTGAACAACCCGGTCTGGCCCAAGGCCCCACACGAACCTGCCCCCAGCTACAACGGCTTTCACCGGGCCCAGACCCCCAAGGTGCTTCAAGGCAGTTGATTGCCTGCACCCACTGATGGGCACTGTGAAGCCCGGATGAAGTCCATGGCAGGAGTCAGCTCATTTCCGGAGCGAACACTGCGCGATCGGCAAATTGGCTAAAGTTAGGTCCCGGTCGCCACCGAGGGTTTCCCTTTGCGCCGTGGTGTGACCATCGCACCCATTCATGCAAAGCATCCTCGACCCCGCCATCCTGTTCTTCGTGTTCGGCCTGCTGGCCGGCGCTCTGCGCTCCAATCTGGAGATCCCACCGCAGATCGCGCGCTTCCTGTCCCTCTACCTGCTGATGGCCTTGGGCCTCAAAGGTGGCTTTGCGCTGCACCAATCCGGTCTGACCTCTGCGGTCAGCGTGAGCCTGGGATGCGCCGTGGCACTGGCCGTGCTGGTGCCCTGGCTGGGCTACAAGCTGCTGAGTCGCCGACTCAATGGTTACGATGCCGCAGCCATCGCGGCAACCTATGGCTCGGTCAGTGCGGTGACCTTCATCACCTCGGTGCAATACCTGGACAGCCGCCACCTGCCTTACGGCGGACACATGGCTGCGGCCATGGCTTTGATGGAATCACCCGCCATCATCATGGCGGTGTTGCTGGCCAATCTGGTTCGGCAAAAAGAGCAAAAAGCCGCAGGGCAAGCAGCCACACGCAATACACCGCTGAGCCACATCCTGCACGAATCCATGACCGACGGCGCACAACTGCTGCTGCTCGGCGCCATGGTGATCGGCATCGTCACCGGTGAGTCTGGTCACCACGCCATGCAGCCCTTTGCCGGGGATTTGTTCAAAGGCATGCTGTCATTCTTCCTGCTGGACATGGGCCTGCAGGCCGCTCGCAACATGGGTGAGTTGCGAGGCAAATCGCCCTGGCTGCTGGCATATGGCCTGGTGGGCCCACTGGCCCATGCCTGCTTGGCCCTGGCACTGTGCTGGGTGCTCGGGGTGTCGGAAGGCGATGCTGCACTGCTAATGGTGCTGGCGGCCAGCGCATCCTACATTGCGGTGCCCGCCGTGGTGCGACATGCCATCCCTGAGGCCAATCCCTCGCTGTACATCGGCATGTCGCTGGGTTTGACCTTCCCGTTCAACATCCTGCTCGGCATCCCCTTGTATGTGAACGTGGCCCACCGCGTGCTGGGCTGATCCCCCAGCACGGCGCCACGCCTCAGGCTTGAGGGGTGGCGCGGGCAATGATGCTGGCGCAGTCCACACCACGCGGCAGCGTGCCATATTGGTGATGCCCCACCGAAGCGAGGCGCGACGCACAGAACGCGTCCGCCACAGCATGAGGCGCATGTTGCACCAGCAAGGCGGCCTCGATGGCCAGCGCCATGCGGTCCACCACGTCACGGGCGCGGTATTCGAGGTCAGCCAGATCGCTGAACTCTTTTTGCAGTGCGACCACGTATCGATCCAGTGTGGCGTTGCCCCCGCGCGCTTTGGCCACTTCGCGGAAGTAGGCCTCGACCACGGCGGGCGTTTTCTGCATGGCGCGCAGCACATCCAGACACTGCACGTTGCCGCTGCCTTCCCAGATCGCATTGACCGGCGACTCGCGGAACAAGCGCGGGAAGGGACTGTCTTCCATCACGCCGCTGCCACCAATGCACTCCATGGACTCGTAGGCATGGTGGGGCGTGCGCTTGCAGATCCAGTATTTGCCCACGGCCGTGACCAGGCGAGCCAAAAGGTCTTCTTGTTCGTCGGTGCCGCGCTGGTCCATTGCCCGGGCCATGCGCATCGTCAAGGCCAGTGAGGCCTCGCTCTCGATCACCAGATCCGCCAGCACGTTTTGCATCAAGGGCTGCTGGTTCAGCACCTTGCCGAAGGCTGAGCGGATGGCACAGTGGTGCAACGCCTGCGCCACCGCCGCACGCTGACCGGATGAGGAGCCGATCATGCAGTCAAAGCGCGTCATGGCCACCATCTCGATGATGGTGCGCACGCCACGCCCCTCCTCGCCCACCATCCATGCCAAAGCGCCGCGCAGCTCGGTCTCGCTGGACGCGTTGGAGACATTGCCCATCTTGCGCTTGAGGCGCTGTACCTGCATCGGGTTCTTGCTTCCGTCAGGACGCCAGCGCGGCAACAAGAAACACGACAAGCCGCCTGGGGCCTGTGCCAGCACCAGGAAGGCATCGCACATGGGGGCGGACACAAAGAACTTGTGCCCCACGAGTTCGTAAGCCTCGCCCGGACCGCCTACCCCCAACGGATACGCCTTGGTGGTGTTGGCCCGCACATCCGAACCGCCCTGCTTCTCGGTCATCGCCATGCCGATGGTCACACCGGCTTTGGCAGCATCCGGCACATTGCGTGGGTCGTAGTGAGGTGCCGTGATCTTGGGCACCCAATACTGCGCCAATGCCGGCGTGGTCATCAGTGACGGCACCGCCGCAAAGGTCATGGTGATGGGGCAGCCATGCCCCGCTTCCACCTGAGACTGCAGATAAAAGCCTGCCGCGCGTGCCACGTGGGCGCCCGTTTGGGGCTGGGTCCACGGCGAAGCATGCAAGCCATGCTCGATGGCCGTGCGCATCAGCGTGTGATACGCGGGATGGAAGCGCACGTAGTCGACGCGGTTGCCAAACCGGTCGTGGGTGTCCAACTCTGGGGGCACCCGGTTGGCCACGGCACCCAATTCCAGATAATCGGCGGAACCCGTCAAAGCGCCAAATTGCGTCAGGGACGCTTGGGCCCAGCCTGCGCCTTCTCGCAGAACGGCTTCCTGCAAGGCCACATCCTGCAGGTACATGTTGTAGTCCACCAGTTCACGAGAGACGTTGACGACTTCGTGAGTCTGAGCCAGCCAAGTGTCTGGCTGAACGGCGGATGCGGCTGGAGCGTGTGTGGTCATGTGGCGAAGACATCTCAATGGATTGACTTCACCACATTACATCCAATTTAACTTTCAATCAATAAAGGTAACAACCCATCTGCGCAACCGAAGCTCAGTGGTTCCAAACCCACAGGCGGGTCCCTGCTGCGCTCAAGTTGTTGACATTGATCATGCCCAGAGAGGGGGCGTCATAGCGCACACCCAGCGCCTGAACCAACTGGGAGGCATTGAACTGACGGCTGATGGCCGGGCCGTTCAATGTCATTTGCTTGACGGCCTGGCCTTGGTACACAGCCTCGGGCAAGCCCTTGATGCCTGCTTCAGCCAGCACGGCCATGAAGGCTGCGGCATCCAGATCCTTGGTGTCCTTTTCGTCTGCGCCCAGCAGATCCGTGATCATGCGAGAGAGCGACGAGGTGTCGGGCGCCCCTGCTGACGGGTTAGAGACCGAAGCATCACCGCCATGAATGGCACGCAATTCAGCTTCAGCAATCGGCCGCATCTCGGCCTGAGCCAGGGTGCTTGCACATGCGATCAGGGCAACCAACAGGGGGCGAATCAGGCGAGTGGTGAACATGGTCGATCTCCTTGCGTACATGCTTAGAGATCGGTTTGATCGCCGGAAAAGTGAGTCAACTACACGGCAGTTCTGTGGAATATCTCGCGTTTACCCTCGTTAGATATGCGCCTCCCAAAAACCGGCTCAAGCCCGGCTTTTTCATGTCTCGATCAGGCCGTGAAATCCGTACGGTGAACCGTCAAAGCTGCACATTTCAGCGACCCATCAAGGGCGGTCGGGGTACAACACACGGATCGCCTGATAGTCCGACGCAGACACCGATGCAAAGCCCTCCATCCCCAACTCACTGAACATCTTTTGCAAAGACGCCGTATTGCCCGAGAAGACCTGCAGGATCTTGCGCTGCACATCCGGGCACAAGGTGCGGCGAATCACAAAGGGGTCGTAGGGAATCGGTGAGGACTGCCACAAGACGTCGATGTCATCTGCTCGCCACCGCCCGCGACGGATCTCGTCATCCACCACGGTACTGGCGACAAAAGCCGCATCCACCGCCCCGGCGCGCAACGCTTCCAGCGCTCTGGCGTGTGACCCCGCATACGTCACTCTGCTGAAATAGGACTCTATCGACATGCCCAACTGCTGCCGCATGGCCTGCCGGGGCAGAACAGCGCCAGACGTGCTGGCCGGGTCGGTCAAACTCAACGTCGCACCGCGCAAACTGGCCAGGGTTTTGGGGCGATCACCATGCAACGAGATCAAGACCGATCGATAGCCATTCGGCTGCCGCGTCAGAAAGCCTGTACGGAGGCGGAAGGTCGCAATCGGCTCAATATCAGCCCCACGTGACATGGCGATCGCATAAGACGCCGGCCCCAACTCGGCCAAGTCCACCGCTCCGCTGAGCAATCCTTCGATCACGGCACCGTAAGACGATGCCGGCACAGCGTCCACCGGACGCCCCAGTGCCACAGACAAGGCTTGCATCAGTGGACGATATTGCATGAGCAAGGTGGCCATGTCGCGCTGCGGAATCAGTGCCACATGCAAGGCGCGCGGATTCTCGCAGGCTTGAGCCTGCACCGGTGCGGCCAGCGCCCACGAACACCAGAACCAGACGAGACAACAAGCCCAGCCACGCATCATGACGGCATCATGCTGGGCCGCAGCAGCAAGGCTTCTGCGGCGGCCGCTTCAACCGGTCGGCTGAAGAAATAGCCCTGCACTTCATCGCAGCCCGCTGTCTTCAAGTAGACCAACTGATCCTGCATCTCCACGCCCTCGGCCACCACCTTCATCTTCAGGTTGTGTGCCAGCGTGATGATCGAATTCACGATGATGGCGTCGTCATGGCTGTTTCGAATGTCATTGATGAAGCCGCGATCGATCTTCAAACAATGAATCGGCAGCGTCCGGATGTAGCCCAGGCTGGAGAAGCCACTGCCGAAATCATCCAGCGCGATCTGAACGCCCAACGCCTCCAACTCGTTGAGGACCCGAGAGGCCACATCCATGGACTCCACCAAGCTGGTTTCGGTGATTTCAACTTGCAGCAAGGAGGCGGGCAAATCGTAGGCCTTCAACCACTGCCCGATTCGGGCCGCCAAGGCCTCGTCGTGCAACTGCATGGCCGACACATTGAAAGCCACCGGTACCAAACGCACCCCCGCATCCCGCCACTTCGCCAATTGCTGACAACACGCCTCGGCCACCCAATCGCCCAACTCAACGATCAGGCCGGTGCGTTCGGCATAAGGAATGAAGTCACCGGGATAAATCAGCCCGAACTCAGGGTGTTTCCAGCGCACCAGCGCCTCAAACCCAACAATCTGGAAATCTGACAGACGCACCTTGGGCTGGAAGTGCAGCACCAGCTCACCACGCTCGATCGCCTTGGGCAACCTGCGCTCCAGACTGCTGTGCCGCGTGTCCACCGGCGTCAATGCGGCATCAAAGAAGGTGTAGCGACCTCGGCCCGCTCGCTTCGACTGATACATGGCCAGGTCTGCAGCCCGGCACAGCGCCTCGACATCCTGACCATCCCGCGGATACAGCGCGACCCCCATGCTGGGCGTGACCTGCAGATCATGCCCATCCAGATTCAAGTAAGGTGCGCTGAGGACCTCCAGCAACTTCTCCGCCACCTTGATGGCATCCTCCGCATGGTCCAGCGCCGTCACCAACACGGCAAACTCATCGCCACCCAGCCGCGCGATCACATCCGACTCGCGCAACGCTGCCCGCAACCGCTGCGACACCGCCTGCAACAGCAAGTCCCCCACATGGTGGCCCAGCGTATCGTTGATGGCCTTGAAGCGATCCAGGTCAAGATACATCAACGCGTAGTGCTTGCGATTGCGCCGCGCCTGCTGCAAGTGTGTATTGAGCAGCTCATTGAACATGCGTCGATTGGCCAAGCCCGTCAGATGATCATGAGAGGCCAGCACAAATGCACGACGCTTCTCTTCTTCCAATTGCGTGATCAGCGCCTGGTTCTGCTGGTTGGATGACACCAGCGCCAGCGCGTAGCGCCCTTGCCGACGGATGCCATAAGCCACCCACCACGTTGCCAACACAATGAACGCGCTCAAGACGGTCATGGTGATCAGGAAACGGCGACGCGTCGCGTGGTAGTCCGCCAAAATGTCTTGTGTTTCGCGGCTCGTCACCACGTAAAACGGGGCATCGGGCGCGTGATAGAAGCTCGACAGCGTGTCCCGGCCTGTGGACATGAAGTCACCATTGACCGAGCCTTGCACTTGCCCCGTGCGATCAAAACTCGATACATCGCGGAACACACCATCCTGCACCA
>NZ_JBLIZW010000038.1:0-2500 GCF_048860245.1 Aquabacterium sp.
CGGTCAGCTCGGCCTTGACCTTGCCGCCGTCAACCACGGACAGGCGGATGGAGAGATTGCGTTCAGCCATGGGGAAATTCAGTCGTCGTTTTGAACAGTGCTCATCAGGCCCGCCTCGACCGCCGGGAAGAGATCGATTGCCGTCGCGCGATCGAGCCCCGTGCACTCGCAAGCCAGCATCCAGGCATTGAGGTCGAGCCCCACCACGCGGCCCTGCGCCATGCGCAATTGGCTGGCACAGATGTCAATCGCACTGGCGGCTTGCCAGCCTTCCAGGCTCTCGGGCGCGTTCATGGTGTACGGGCACTCGGGGCACGGTTCGGGGCAGGCCTGGCAATAGCTGGGCCCGCCACCGAAGTGCCACGCGGTGCGGGCCTTCAGGCGTTTTTTTCGGAATCGAGGGCGTAGAGGCCGGCGAGGTATTCGCGCTCGAAGGCATCAGCCAGCAGCCAGTGCTCCATCAGCGCGGCGACACCGTCTGGTGTGACTGCAGCCGGTTTGCCCTTGTCGTCGGCCACACCTTCCCAGGCCAGCACGGCCAGCTTGGCCAGTTCGGTGATGAGGGTGGCGGTACGCTCACCGGCAGCAGCGGTGTCGGTGCCGGGCACTTTGGATGCCGCATGGCGCGCGGCCATCACCAGTGCAGTAGTCGCAGGGCGTACCTGCAGGCGTACGCCAGCTGCCAGCGTGATCCAGTGCGGCTCACGCGGGAGATTGAGTTTGATCATGAGAAACCTCGGTCGGGTGATCAGTAAGAAGAAACGTCGTTCACCAGTTCGACGGTGAACATGCGCGCCACGCTGGTGGCCTTGGCGGCTTGCCACTCGAAGGTGGCCTGGATACCGCCCGGCCCGGAGATGGAGAGCTTGGGCTTCGGTAAATAGACCTCGTGCGCGATGAAGGTCAGGCGGTGATCGGCATCAATCGCGTAGCCGAAGGTCAATTCCAGCGGCGTGTTGTTCGTGGCGGCATCGATCAGCGTGGTGTCGGCAAACCTCACTTCCAGATTGCCGGTGAGGCTGGCCACCGTCGGATCCGCGCCATCGATCTTGCCGTCCGAGCGGATGGTCTCGATGCGTTCCAGGTTGTTGGAGTACGTCAGCTGCGCCGAAACCACGTTTCCCAGCGCCTGGCCTTCACGCAGGACTTGGCCTTGGAACTGGTTGAAGCGCTGCAAATCCCGACTGGCCGGGGTGTCATCCAGCGTGGCGGTACGCCGCACCTCGCCTTGGGCCACCAGACCGACCGTGGCATTCGCGGCTCCCGAGCGGGCAAAGCCCATCTGCAGGCTGTTGACCATGACGCCGGAGGCGACGAACCAGGCCGGGATATCCGGCAGACCGGTTTCCAGGGTGAGGCTGGGCAGGCTCGGTTTGCCGGAGGTGAAGGTGTGGGTCATCACGCTCGTTCCCGCCGAGGTAGGCTCGCCCATCAAGGCCTTGAGCCACAGACCGATGTGCCGCACGTCCAGCGGCACGACCATGTCGCCTTCGACCTTGATCACGTCACGGATCGGCGCACTCGGGTCGCGCCCGAGGCCAATCAGATCGTTGGCTATCAGCCCCTGTTCGGAGCCGAGTGAGGTAGATACAAAGGGCAGCTGCCAGTAGCCATCTACCGGGGTGCTGCCATAGGTGGATTCGAACGCGGCCAAGAGGCTGGCGTTCGCGCCGTAGGCACGGGCCATAGTGAACTCCTTGCAGGATTGGTTGTGAATGGGTGTCGAAATGAAATTCGACGGGTCAGTTCAGTGGACCGCTGCTGCTGTAGTGCAGGACCACAGGCAGCAGGCAGGTCTTGATGCCGCTTGTGCCTTCGGGGGCCAGTTCATCGAATTTGGGTGGACCGATTTCGGCGTACTCGACAACACCGGTGAGCGTCCGGTCGGATTCGATTAGGACGGCCAACTCGGTGAGCAGCCCATCCATGCGTGCATCACGCGCAGCGGCATCCGGATCGGCCACGAACAATTCAATGGCCACCTGGTGTTGCCAGTGGTAGGTCAGCGGTGACAGCGACACCTCGGGTTCTCCCATCTCGCCATCGCGCAAGATCGCCATGGCGTGGTCCGCGATACGCTCGGGCAAGGCGGCGTTGCGCTTGACCGTTGTTCCCAGTGACAACTGGCCGAGCACGGCGAACAAAGCACCGATGGCGTTCTCTCTTTGGCTCATGACGTTGCCCCTTTGCGGTCGGCTTCATCGAAACGGTTGGCAATGCGCTGGGCCAGCGTGCTGATCCAGCGACGCGCGCTGCGGTCGATGTCGAATTTCTTTTTGAGGGTCACTTGGTGCAAGAGCAGGAACATCGGCACCGTCACCAGCCCTCGGCCAGTGGTCTGGGCCTTTTGTGAAGCGGCCGAGAAACCGCCGCGTTGACCTTGGCGGGCGCGCTGGTTTTCTGCGACGAGCAGCGACGGTTTGCCCCGGCGGTAGATGAAACGCAGGCGCTGGCCGCGAATCTTTTCCCAAAGACCGGGGGTCATGCGTTTGCCGCGTGG
>NZ_JBLIZW010000039.1:0-4862 GCF_048860245.1 Aquabacterium sp.
TGCCGGTGCGCAGCAGCAGGGCCAGCAGTTCAGCGTCAGCCAGGGCGCTGGCGCCGTGCGTCAGCAGCTTTTCTCGGGGGCGCATGGCCGCGGGCAAGTCTTTCATGGGGAGGGGGGTGGGTGGCGGGCATCGGTCAAGCGGAGGATTGTCGGGAGCACTGTGGGGCCCGCTCATCCTCCTGAAGGGCGAGGCCATGCCCCCATCACGAGGGAGTGCTTGCCCCGGCGCGCACAAGCCGGACAGGGTTATGTGGGCGAAGCGGGCAGCAAAAAACTAAAATCCCGGTTTTGATCACTTCATGCCCGGCGCCTGGCGCGGGGCTTTTGTCATGACCACCGTTGTCCCCACTGTTGCCGCAGGCTCGTTTCTGACCCTCCACTATCGCTTGGCCGGGCCGGACGGGGCAGACGTGGTCAACACCTTCAACGACAAGCCCGCCACCTTGTCGATTGGCCGCGGTGAGTTGTCCCCCGCGCTGGAGGCGCGCCTGATGGGGCTGGCCGAAGGCACGCACACCACCATCGAATTGCCAGCCGGTGAGGCGTTCGGTCCCCACAACCCCGAGATGGTGCAGCGCGTGGGCATTGCCTTGATGCACGAACTGGGTGACAAGGACGAAACCTGGCGCGCTGGCGATGTGGTTCGTTTTCCCACGCCTGATGGCCAAGGCTCGTTTGCCGGCGTCATCCGCGAAGTGGCGGCCGATGGCCAGTCCTTCGTGTTCGATTTCAATCACCCGTTGGCGGGCCAGCCTTGCACCTTCGAGGTCAAGCTCATTGGCGTTCTCTGAATCACATTGCTTATGACCCAAGTTCAGGACGTTCTGCTGGCCGAGCCGCGCGGTTTTTGCGCTGGCGTGGACCGCGCCATCGAAATCGTCGAGCGGGCGTTGGCCCAGTTCGGCGCGCCCATTTATGTGCGCCATGAAATCGTGCACAACACCTATGTGGTCAACGACCTCAAGGCCAAGGGTGCGATCTTCATTGAAGACCTGGCCGAGGTGCCTGCCGGGGCCACGCTGATTTTCAGCGCCCACGGGGTCAGTCAGGCCGTGCGCCACGAAGCCGACCGTCGGGGCTTTCAGGTGTTCGATGCCACCTGCCCGCTGGTGACCAAGGTGCACATCGAAGTGGCCAAGCTGCGCCGTGAGGGCTATGAGTTCCTGATGATCGGCCACAAGGGTCATCCCGAGGTGGAAGGCACCATGGGCCAGTTGTCTGAGGGCATCTACCTGGTCGAAGACATTGACGACGTGGCCCGCGTCCAGGTCAACAACCCCGAGAAGCTGGCCGTGGTCACGCAAACCACCTTGTCGGTGGACGATGCGGCGGGCATTCTGGCGGCGATCAAAGCGCGGTTTCCGCGCATCCGTGAGCCCAAGCAGCAGGACATCTGCTACGCCACCCAAAACCGGCAGGACGCCGTCAAGCTCATGGCGCCGCAGGTGGATGTGGTGGTGGTGGTGGGCAGCCCCACCAGTTCCAACAGCAACCGCCTGAGAGAACTGGCCGAGCGTTTGGGTACGCCCGCCTACATGGTGGACTGCCCGGGGGACTTGCAGGCGACCTGGTTTGACCAGCGCCCGCGTGTGGGGCTGACGGCCGGTGCGTCGGCACCCGATGTGCTGGTGCAGCAGGTCATAGCCCGCTTGCGCGATCTGGGGGCGGTGTCGGTGCGACGCATGCAGGGCGTGGAAGAGCATGTGCGCTTCCCGCTGCCCAAAGGCCTGGGCGGGACCGGATTGGACCGGCCTTTGCCGGGCGCGCACAGCGCCGCCTGAGCCGCAGTGGGCTCAACTCACGCTAAGCTTGCAATCTGTTTTAAATAGAACCCTTCACCATGCTCGATATCGCCCTGCTGCGCAAAGACCTCGACAGCGTGCTGGCCCGACTGGCCAAGCGCAAGAACCCGCAGCCTTTCCTGGACGAAGCCCGTTTCCGCGCCCTGGAAGCGGAGCGCAAGACCATTCAGACCCGCACGGAAGAGCTGCAGTCCCAGCGCAACAGCCTGTCCAAGCAGATCGGCATGCTCAAGGGCAAGGGTGAAGACGCTTCGGCCGTCATGGCCCAAGTCGGTGGCATTGGTGACGAACTGAAGGCCAGCGCCGAGCGTCTGGAGATCATCCAGGCTGACATGGCTGCCATGCTGATGGCGGTGCCCAATCTGCCCCACGACAGCGTGCCGGTGGGCTCTGACGAGTCGGGCAACATTGAAGTGCGTCGCTGGGGCACGCCCGGCACCTACGCCTTCGAAGTGAAGGACCATGTGGACGTGGGTACCCCACTGGGGCTGGACTTTGAAACCGGCGCCAAGCTGTCGGGTTCGCGCTTCACCTTCCTGAAGGGCCCGATCGCCCGCCTGCACCGTGCTTTGGCGCAGTTCATGCTCGACATGCAAACGCAAGAGCATGGCTACACCGAGTGCTACACGCCGTATCTGGTGCAAGCCAAGGCCTTGCAGGGCACGGGCCAGTTGCCGAAGTTCGAACAAGACCTGTTCCACGTTACCTCGGGTGACGGCGAAGCGTCTGACAGCAAGTGGTACCTGATCCCCACGTCCGAGGTCACGCTGACCAACTCGGTGGCCGATTCGATCATTCCGCTGGAACAGTTGCCCATCAAGCTCACGGGCCACACGCCTTGCTTCCGTTCGGAGGCGGGCAGTGCTGGGCGCGACACCCGCGGCATGATCCGTCAGCATCAGTTCGACAAGGTGGAAATGGTTCAGATCACCACGCCTGAGCAAAGCTACGAGGCGCTGGAGCAGATGGTGGGGCATGCCGAGGTCATTCTGCAGAAGCTGGAGCTGCCTTATCGCGTCATGTCGCTGTGCACGGGCGACATGGGCTTTGGCGCCACAAAGACCTATGACCTGGAAGTGTGGCTGCCCGCCCAGGACACCTACCGCGAGATCAGTTCGTGCTCGAACTGCGAGGCCTTCCAGTCGCGTCGCATGCAGGCACGCTTCCGCAATGCCGCAGGCAAGACCGAACTGGTGCACACCCTGAACGGCTCGGGGCTGGCAGTGGGCCGTGCTTTGGTGGCTGTGCTGGAAAACCATCAGCAGGCCGACGGCTCGGTGCGCATTCCTGCGGCCCTGCGCCCCTACCTCGGTGGTGCGGAAGTACTCAACATCGCTTGATTGCAGGTGAATGTTGAAAAACTGGTGCTATACTTGCGGGCTACACCGTTAACCACAGGTGCACCAGTTTAGGAGAGGTGGCAGAGTGGTTGAATGTACCTGACTCGAAATCAGGCGTACGTGAATAACGTACCGAGGGTTCGAATCCCTCCCTCTCCGCCAAACAAGCCCCTACGCATTCGCGTTGGGGCTTTTTTGTTGCCTGATTTGATCTGGATCGAATAAATGGCCTCATCAGGATGATGTGGCCGGCTTGTCATCAAGTTGTGTTCCTGTAGCCTCATGCTGTCGGCACGGCCGCACGTTGCGGTCACGTCACCAGCAAAGGGGTAGGCATGAGCAAGGCCAGCATCATCGGGGCGTACAACACGGCATTTGGCGCCTTCGTCACCAAAGACAAGCAGTCCGGTCTGATGACCGACACCAAAACTTACTACGACTTGCTGATCGAGGCAGGGCGTGGGGCCATCGCCGATGCGGGGCTGGACGCCAAAGACATTGACGCCATTTATGTGGGCTCATGTTCGCCGGCTGGCTTCGTGAACCAGGAGCATGTGGCACCCATTGCGGCGGAAATCGATCCGGCGTTGCGCTTCAAACCCATGACACGTTGCGAGTGCGCTTGCGCCTCGTCGTCGGTGGCACTGTATGACGCGATCTACGCCATCGAGGCCGGTCGTGCGCGACATGTGCTGGTCATCGGCGTGGAAAAAATGAACCTGCTGCCCACGCCGCAGATGACCCACGTGCTGGCCTGCTGTTCGCACTGGCCAAGCGAGGGTTCTAAAGGGTGGACTTTCCCCATGCTGTTTGCCGAGTACGCGAAGGGCTACCAGTCGCACTACGGCATCCCGACCGAGACGCTGGAGCAGATGCTCTGGACCGTCGGGGCGCTTGGCTACCGCAACGGCGCCGAGAACCCGCTGGCCCATGTCCGCAATGGTCCGCAGACGGTGGCCGACATTATGAAGCTCAACGAACTGGATGAGCGTGGTCGCAGCAAGAACATGATGATTGCCGCGCCCCTGCGCTTGCACGATTGTTCGCTGGTGTCAGATGGCGCCGCGGCCCTGGTCATCACGCAAACGGCCAACGTCAGCAACAAGGCGCGGGCGGTGGAGATCGCCGGCATCGGTCACTCGGTGGAGCGTTTGCCTGAAAACGTGCGCCCCAATATGTACGAGCTGATGGCGGGCAAGGATGCCGTGGCCAAGGCATACAAGGAGGCGGGCATCACTGCAGCCGATGTGGACTTGGTGGAACTGCACGACTGCTTCACCATCAACCAGATTCTGTCGACCGAAGCGCTGGGTTTGTCGGCCGATGGTCGTGCCGGTTTTGACTACCTGGATGGCCGTTTCACGCGAGATGACCGTGTGGCCATCAACCTGTCGGGCGGCCTCAAGGCCAAGGGGCACCCGGTGGGCGCCACGGGGGCGTCCATGCACACCCTGATTTACAAGCAGCTGATCGGTGAGCCCATCGGGGTCCCGGCTAAAAAGGCCGACATCGGGGTCACCTTCAACGTGGGTGGCTCAGCCGTCACCAATTGCGTGTCGGTCTTGCGCAAGCTCTGACACGCGGAGGTGTGACCATGATCAGTTTTGTGTACAACGACATCCGCTACGAATTGCAACCGGTGGGGTCGTCGTGGAACGTGCTGCGATGTGAGGCGGGCGGGCGGCGCGTGATCGTCGGGGCCGGCTTGTTTCCCTGGAAG